>JAFQJD010000006.1 GCA_017415105.1 Clostridia bacterium
ATATAAGAAATCAACTTGAGGAAGATTATGCAACAGATCAGATAAGTATAAAAGAATATATGGACCCGTTTACGGGTAACAAGAATATGTAAGCAAAAAAGACAGCCGCACGTGAGCGGCTGCTTGAAATAGTAATGCGGTGCCAGGCTTCGATGCCCCTTGTAGGGGTTAAGCCTGTAATAGCCCCTTATAGGGGCTGTGCAAACCACCAGTTTACTGGTGGTTATGATTGTAATTCCGTTTCGTTTACAAGCATTTCGTAGGTGACGCCGTATTTTTCTGCAATATCCCTTGCATATGACATCCCTTCCGGTGGTGCAATTTCCAATCTGAATGACCGTTTTCCGTCATCACTCCGCATTACGAGCGATGAAGCTTTAGCATCAGAGTTTTCATTGTTAAGCTCGTTAACGTCATCGCCGAGCTTGTGCATATGAGTGTTATATATAGTCCTTACCGACTTTTTAAGAAGTGCTCTTACTGAATCCTTTGCGATGTAGTAGCCCTCCTCAAAAGAGGTGGTTGAGAAGGATTCATTGAGCAGGTATAAGCTGTCTTTTGTGCAGGCGTTGAAGTCCTCTTTGAATCGGATGCACTCCTCGCCGAGCCTTCCAAGGTCGAGCGTTTTATCCTCGTCTGCCGGAAAATGCGTATAGATACAGTCAAGGGGTTTATAGCAAAAATGCGTCGCAGGAACGGATATTCCGCCCTGTGCAAGAACATACATAATGCCGACAGCCTGCGTAATGGTCGTCTTGCCGCCACGGTTTGCACCGGTAAGGATATACACAGTATGCTCTTTATCAAAATCAAGGTCGTTTGTTACAATATCGTCATTTTTTGTGCCTGAAACTGCAAGCCTGAGATTGTAAATACCACGTGATTGCATATACGTGCTGTCATCATCAATAACGGTCGGCTCACAGAAAGTATAACCCTTTCCGGTTAACTTTTCAATGAATTGGGCAACTCTTATATAGTATATAAATTCCGGAATAATCTGCGACACATTCAAAACCGCGACATTTGCGTATTTGTTAAGTGTGTCACGGAGTTTTCTTACAAGCATATCAAGCATTTTTGTTGCTGTATTTGAAAAGAAGAATGTGGAATTTGCCATTCCGTCACCCTCGGCAATGTTTGACATGGTCTCACGTGCTTCATCGCCTGCAAACCGCAATTTTTCCATAAGAGGCATATTTATCGTCTTATCGAGAATGTCATATTTCCCATTTCCTCCGACCTCAACATTATGATAATGCATATCACCGTTCCAGTCGGTTGTATCTTGTATTTTTGCCTTTGCCCCTATGGCTTCTGCAAAGTTGCTTACTATACCTGATTTTTTAAAGTGCTTGTTGTTGATTGAAATAAGTCCTAATCCGGTCGCTTCAAATCTTTCGTTTACATTTATACCTATCGTTACACTTTTTACCTCAGAAGCCGGTATTTTTATTGATGCAATATCTGCTTTCATCTCACCGAAGCAGGCATCTGTGTATAACTCATTTATGTATTCTTTAAACCCTCTGAGTCCCTCTGATTCAACTGCATTTTCAGTGAGACATTCCTGCATCGCCTCAACGCAGGTGATATAGTCATTAAGTTCATCCATACGGCGGAGAAGGTGCCAGATTCCAGATTTTTCGTCGGTGCTTCTCTGAAGTGTGCCGAAGTTACGCACAAACTCAAACTTATCAAAAAGCTCAAGCATACGTTCACGAAGCTTTGGGAATTTTAAAATATCACAGAAAACCTTCTGGCGGTATTTTGCAACCTCGGGATTTGCCGTCATATTGGCTATTGTTTCCATTACGAGTCTTGCTTCTTTCGTGTCATCGGTTATTTTCTGACACAGCATATCAAGTGCCAGATCGTGGCACGCAGTATCCGATAGACGTTTATATTCTACGCCTTCAATATCGGGATAAAGAATGCTGTATGTTTTTTTGTGTTCCATTTTCTCACCGTCCAAAAAAAATATATATTAAGTATAACATACAAATTAAAAAAGGACAATCTTTTTTTGAAAATTATTACTTTGAAGTTTCGGATGCTACAAAAGTGTCGCAAAAATATTACATAAAATGCATGAAAATTTATGTAATTCACGTTTTCCACGACTTATTAACAGGTTTCAGATAACAAAAAGTACATTTTAAAAGAGTTTTCAAAAAGTTTTCCACAAAAAAATCAAAAAAGTGGAAAAAATTTTTTTGTTGTCATATTTACATAAGTCTATTAACACAAGGTGTTGATAATTGTGTGGATAAAACCGGCATTTTTGGGCTTTACATATTCAGGGATTTGTGGTATAATATTGCAGAATACGAAAGGATCTGATGGTTTTGAAGATATTAAAAAAACTTTTTGTGTTTCTGATGTATCTTGTAATGTTTTTACTCGTGTGCATCTTTTTCACAGGAAACGGAGCATTTATATATGAGGCATTCTAAACGCAGATTAACGGCGATAATACTTGTGTTGTCAGTTTGTTTCCCGGCATTGGCAATGCTTTGTTCGTGTGGGGAGGAACCGCTAACAGGCGGTGAGTGTAACATACGTGCGGCGGTATTCGGTTCAGAGCCTGGCAGTGAGGTTGCGTATAACCAGCTTCGCAATGGTATAATGGCAAATATCGATGTAAAAAGAATTTATGATACACAAAGCCTTGATGGCTACGATATTGTATATCTTGATTCAGATGCGAAAAAGGTCGATAAAAAAGCCGTTATGGACTATGTATATAACGGCGGTACAGTTGTGCTTGACAATTCATTTGTAAAAAAATTCAGTAATAAATTCCTGGGTGCTGAGGATGTGGTAAAGCTTGAGGCAATGCCGCTTGATTTAAGCTATAGCTACACAGGAGAAAATCTTACAAATATAAGTGAGCTTTTGTATGATTATACATCTACAATAAAGCACTATGGCGAGCTTGATAATTATTATAAATATGATTACGGCTACGGCATAATTCCGTCAACCGCCAAAGTTATTGCAGGCGTTGGTGATACGGGCGTATACACCAAAAACAGCTATGGCGATGGTGATGTTTTTATAACAAACCCGATGTTGCCGTCAGATAACACTGTAACGCAGTTTACAGAGGGTGCAGAGGGCGAGCCGATGGCATTTTCAACCGTTGCGGCGGAGAATTTGTTAAGAAGCTACTTTGCAGAGTATGTTTCAAAGAAAAAATACGGCTTTGCGGTTGAGAGAACATACGGTTCTTTTGCATCAAGTCCGGCGGCATGGGAGCTTCATTATGAGGATATAACCGGTATAGAAAACAAGTCGCTTATTGACTTTGCAGATTATTGTATAAAGAACAATCAGATGCCGTCATTTACACTTGTAAGAAATGCGTATACGTGGTTTAAACGTGCAGAGAGTGTAACATATCTTGAGTATGATAACGGGTTTAAAAATGATGCATATGAGGGTGCGTACTGCAGCGGTACTCATATAGTGTCAGCCGGAGAGTGGCTTGAGCTTGACAGCTATACGGATACAGAAAGCTATTTTGAGGACAATCAGAAGTATACAAAGCGTGCATATCCGTTTATAACAGACTGGAACGAGGACGGTAACTTTGACATTATATGTGGCAGTGCCGATGGTAGAATTTACTACTTTGAAGGTTACGGAATGAGGACCAACTACGAAACGGGTCCTGCAACTCATTTTACTGATGATGCGGGCGGTGACCTTGATGTGGGCGACTATTCGTCACCTGTTATATTTGATATTAACGGTGACGGAAAGGGCGAAATTGTATCGGGTGCTGAGGACGGTATAATCCGTGCATATCAGTCACAGAAAACTGATAAAAACCCGAACTCAATGGCTTTTTCGTATATCGGTGAGGTATTAAACACCGGACTTACCGATTCAATGATTTCCTGCGGTTTTTTGAATGATGATAATATAATGGATCTTGCTGTAGGTTCAAGAACCGGAGAAATGCGGGTTTATTACGGTTATACCGAGGATGGGAAGCATACACTTTACGGTGACTTTGTGCCGGTTGAAACAAACGAAAAATGGGTATCACCGTGTATTCATAACGGCAAGCTTTTTGGCGGTTCACTTGAGGGGTATGTTGCCGAATACTACTTTGATAACGGTATATATAAAAAGGGTGAATATTTAAAAGCAGACACTAATTCACGACGTGGAAATAAACGTGTTACAATCGGAATGAACAGCGTACCAAGGTTTTTCGATATTGACGGTGACGGTGATGACGACCTTCTGTGCGGCAGTCTTGAATATGGTATGGCATACCCCATAGACAGCGAGTATTTCCCATACAGTGATGAGCTTAATGCACAGCTTGACTATTGTATGGAAAAAGGCATATACATCGGTGCACACGGACTTACTCATAAGTATGCGTCACCTGAGCAGGAGATAAAGGAACTAAAATACCACAAGGCAATGTTTGATGCACTCGGACTGAAATGGGAGGGTGTCGGCATAAATCAGCATACGTGGTACACGAGTAACTATGGCTATGACGGCAGTGGTATAAACGGCTATAACCCCGACTATGACGGAACATTCAACTCACAAAGCCGTATGGGGCTTTTGTGGAACAGTGGTTCGACGCTGCCGGAGAGTAGTTTTTATCCTCAGGACTGTGCCGAAAATGCAATTCCTATGCCAATGTATCTGTCCGAAACAGATTTTCTGGTGCTTGAAACGTGTAACACGCCTCACGGTAATGGTGCACACACATATGCAAGTGTGAAATATGAGATGCCGCTACTGTTCTATAATCACTGTGATTATATGTATGAGGATACAAAAAGTCAGAAGAAACTGTCTGATAAAGTCGGTGAGCTTGTTGATAAATACGATTATGTGTTTGTTCGTGAGGACCAGCTCGCAAAATCAGTATCGGCGGCATATAACACCGATATAAAGGCTTCGGTAAAAGACGGTGTTATTAAAATCTCGGATAAGGTACGTAATGAAAACCGCAGGCTTTATGATGAGGATTATACGGATTGTATAGGAGTCAGAATAGTTTTTGCTGATAAGGAAAAAGCATCAGCTTATAAGACGGACGCAAATGTGTATAAAGCAGAAGGCAACACATTGTGCGTATCGCTTGATAAAACCGTCACTGTAGAAAAGGGCAAAAACAACGGCCTTAATATCAAGGGCATAAATCTTCCGGCTACGGTAAAGCTTAAGGAGAAGAGTGCAGTTATTGACTTTAAAGACGGCGGCGAAATGATAGTAAGAGTTGCAGGTCGTGCAACAACAAAGAACAAGGGCTGGACAGTAGAAAAAGACGGTAATGATACCGTATTTATAAAGTTTGGCAAAGCCGAGAAGCTTAAGATTTCAAAATAACCGGAAAACAGGGCACACCGCCCTGTTTTTTTATGTAAAGTTTGGATTTTGTCACTTGACAGGGGTATAACTGAATGGTAAGATTAAGAAAAACGCAAGGAGGAACGATTATGAAAAGACCTGAAATAAATGAACTTACACTTGAAGAAAAAATCGGACAGCTTCTTATGGTAGCACAGTATCCGTTATTTGTAAAAGTGGTTGACGGTGTGGAAACGCCAAGAACTGATGAAGAAATAAAAGAGATTATGCAGAAATGTCAGTTCGGAAGCATCTGGGGACAGGGCAAGCTCAAGATGAAAAATGTCAATCTGGCAGAAGAGGATGCAGACGGAAAGGCAAATGCTGTAGAATATAAAGAATTTCTCGAAGACCTCGGGAAAAATGTGCGTATTCCTATGCTTGTGGGTATGGACTGTGAAAACGGTGCAACACTTGTAGATGGCGGAACATCTATAAGCGGACCGCTTTCAATCGGTGCGGCAGATGACGAGAAGCTCACATTTGACCTTGCACAGTCTGTAGCAAAGGAAATGCGTGCTGCAGGCGGAAACTGGCGTTGGTCACCGGTTGTTGATATTGCAAACCGTTTTTGTGGCGTTTGTTCAGGAAGAACCTTTTCGGATAATGCCGAAATGATAGTAAAGCATGCTGTTGCGGCTGTGAAGGGTACGGAGAGTGCAGGTGTAGCAAGCACAGTAAAGCATTTTCCGGGTATGGACCCGTACGAAATCAGAGATGCACACTTTACAGAAACGAAAATAAATATATCACTTGATGAATGGCGTGAAGGTCAGGCAAAAACATTCCAGGGTGTTTTTGACGCAGGTGTTGACACTGTAATGGTTGGGCACATTTCTTTTCCGGCAGCGGATGACACAATAGTAAACGGCAGATATCTGCCTGCAACAATTTCGGAAAAAATAATAAAGAAACTGCTTCGTGAAGAAATGGGCTTTGACGGGGTTGTTATTACGGACGGTATCGGTATGGCAAGTCTGCAGACAATATGCCCGTTTGAAGAGGTGCTTATCCGTGCGATAAACGCCGGAAACGATATTCTCTTAGGAGTTGCACCGTCTGCGGCAGATGTTGTGAAACAGGCAGTTCTTGACGGACGTATTCCGATGGAAAGAATTGATGAGTCGGCAGAGCGAGTGCTGAAGCTTAAGGAAAAAATCGGACTTTTTGATGATAAAGAGGAAGAGTTTGATATATATGCACAATCTGAAATAACACGTAAAATCGACAGAGAAATTGCAGAAAAGTCTGTGACTCTTGTACGTGAAAGATGCAAGCTTATCCCGGTAAATAAAGAGGACATAAAGAAAGTCACAATTATATGCAGTTCGCATTATTCGGGTACAATAAAAGAGCTTGAAGCTATGAAAGCCGAATTTGAGGCAAGGGGTGCAAAGGTTGACATTATAGAAGACCTGCCCGAAAACGGTTCACAGGTAAAAATACTTGCAGAGGAGAATGACCTTCTGGTTTATGCGGCATATATTGCACCGCACAGACCGATGGGTATGCCGTCGCTTTACGGCAGTAAAATGGAAACATTCTTCAATGCATTCGCACACGGCAAGGAAAAGTCAATCGGTGTATCTTTGGGATATCCGTATATGCACATTGATTTTATGGGTAATGCGGATGTATTCTTTAATCTGTATGCTCCGAACCCCGAAGCAATGCGTGCGTTTGTAATGGCAGTTTACGGCGAGATAGAGCCGACAACAAAATCACCGGTAGATATTGAACCGAAGCTGAGATATGTGTTTGGTTAATCGAAAAGAGGAACTCGGTCTGAGTTCCTCTTTTTGGTGCGTTTATTCCGGACGTGCATAGAATGTATAATATTTTCTCCATTCACGTGGTGACATGGAACAGAATTGTTTGAACTGCTTTGAAAAATAGCCTTCGTCCTCGACACCTAGGAGGATTTATTGGCTCTGTCGAAAGAGCTGGTAATACTGTTACAAATTGTTATGTCGCAAATACGAAAGTTGATTCAGGAAATCAGGCGGCAGTTTATCCGTTCATATTCAATAAAAACCTGGATATAACTCTTACAAAGTGTTATTCAGATCTTGCGCCGGTAGAAGGTTCAACGACAAATGCAGACAACAAATATAACGCAGATTATGCTGATGGTACATATACAGCTGTAAAGTCTGATATAACAGGTGCATTTGAAACTGTTGAGGGCTTTAAGCTTGATAACGCTATAAATGACGGCTATCCGTCGCTCTCATGGGAAACTGCTCCGGTTGTGGTAGTGCCTAATCCGTATGTAATTGCGGCTGTTAACACAAACGGTATGGTAAAGGTAACAAACCTTGAAAACAGTGCAGTATCGGGTGCAAAGGTATATGTTGCATCATATGACGGATACGGCAGACTTCTTGGTGCTGATGTTCTTCCGGCAACGGCTGGAACACAGACATCAACTGTCGATGCAACAGGTGCAGCAACAATTAAGGTATTTGTGTGGAATCCTAACCAGATGCCAATTGCAAATATGTATAGCAAATAAAGTGTGTGTGGCTATACGGTAAAAGGAAAAACAGCATCGGGCTTTATGCCCGACGCTGTTTATCCCTATATTCCTTTGGTGTGAGCCCTGTGTGTTTTTTAAAAGCGGTGTAAAATGTCTTCGTATCATTATATCCACAGCTTGATGCAATATCGGAAACCTTGTTGTTTGTATCTACGAGTTGTCGGCAGATTTCGTTCATCCGTATTTCGCGAATAAATTCCGAGACAGGCATTCCTGTTTCCTGCTTAAATATTTTGCCGATATAGTTCTTGTTAAAGAACATTTTCTGCGAAATATCCTCCATTCTTATATTGATATTGTAGTTTACTTTGATATATTCAATAACGCTGTTTACAATCTCTTTCTGAGAGCCGGAAAGCTTTGTCGTTTCGCTACTTTCTATCTTTCGGAACAGCTTTATTATAAGCTCGGCAGTATAGACACGCATAAGGTTTATGTATCCTGTGCGACAGCTTTTGTATTCCTTATAAAGCTTGTCAAAAATCGAGCCGAACTCAAAATTACAGTTTTCGATAAGATTTAGTCGTTTTATGTATCCGTTCTCATCAGGGAAAAGCGAATAGAACAAAAACGACTTTGACAGGGTGGAAAAATCCTCGCTGTCAAGGAGTGTGTCGTTAAGAAAATCGGGCGTGAACATAAGGTCATATGTAGAAAAGACCTCGCCGTTCTCATTATCGGCACAAAAACAATGCTCCTCCATACGGTTTATAACTGAAATGTCTCCGGATTTGACGAAGTATTCTCTTCCGTCAATTATGTGCTTTGCCTTGCCGGATACAACATAGACAATCTCAATGAATTCGTGCTTATGCATTATGCCAATGTATTTGCTGAACTCATTTGAACGGTGTATATACACACTTTCATTTTCTCTGAAAAAATCGGATGCCGAGAATACACGCACATCTGTGTTTTTCTCTGTCATTTTTTCCACCTCACTTTGTTTTTATTTTAACATAAGTACATATGAAATGTCAATAATGGGGGTTGCAAAATCCTAATTATAAACTTTAATTTCCTATTTAACACATATGTGTTTATGATAAAGTATAAACTCAACTCAAAAAACAAAAAAGAAAGGAAGTAGATAATAACCCAAAATCCTAATCGGAAGTTTAAATTTCCTATATATTTCGAGACGGAAATATGATATAATGCTAACAGCTATGTAAATTTTAATTTAGAAGAAAGGAAATGTAAAAATGGAAAGAATAATGATACCAAACGAGGATTTTAAGGAAAGAGTTAAAAAGCTTCAGGCGAGTATGAAGCGTGACGGCGTTGAGGTGTTTTTAGCATACGGAAACGAGGCAGAACCACAGTATGTGAGATACCTTGCAGATTACTGGCCGTCATTTGAAACAGCAGGTGTTCTTGTTGCACAGGAGGGTGAGCCGAAGCTTCTTATCGGTCCTGAATGCTTTACATATGCAACTGACCGATCAAGAATTCCGGAAATACGTATGTTAAAGGCGTTCCGTGAGTCATCAGACCCCGAATACCCCGGAAAACCGCTTGATACTTTTGCAGGACTTTTTGAGGAGATGTTCGGCAAGGATATGCCGAAGAAAATCCACGTTGCAGGCTACAGCCTTATGACAATCGGCGTTTTCTCGGCATTGAGAGAGCATTTTGCAGAAACTGATATAGTTAAGGCAGACTATCTCTTGAATGATTTAAGAATGATAAAGACCGAGAATGAATTGAAGTGTATGCGTCATGCAGCGGAAATAACAAGAAAGACATTTGACTATGTTCTTGAAAACATCCACCCGGGAATGACAGAGACACAGGTTGTAGGTCTTGCACTCGGCAAGATGCACGAGCTTGGTGCAGAGCGTGAGAGCTATCCGATGTGGGTGCTCACAGGCGACGGCAGTGACCAGGCAATCAGCCGTGCACGTCAGAAAACAATCGAGAAGGGCGATTTCACATTCTTGCAGCTTGGTGCAAGATATGAGGGTTATGCATCATCAATCGGCAGACCTGTTATATTCGGTAAGGCAACAGATGAGCAGAAAAAGCTTATCGAGGCAGGCTATATAGGTCAGAATACTGTATTTAACAACATCCGTGACGGCTTGTGTGCAGGAGAGCTTGCAAGACTTTACGAGAAGAATATTGCAGATGCAGGCTTTGGTGACTGGCTGCTTTACGGACCGTGTCACGGTAACGGACTGATGGAGGGTGAAGCACCCTGGGTTGAGAATAATTCAGAGTGGATACTGAAAGAAAATATGACATTCTGCTGTGACATATTCCTCGGAAATGGGGACATAAAACGTGGTCTGCGTATGGAAGACGTTATCCGTGTAACAAAGGACGGATGCGAGAACTTGACTAATTATCCTCAAAAAGTATTTGAAATATAAGGACAATCCCTCCACCGTCTTCGACGGTCCCCCTCCCTTTACACAAGGGAGGCAGGAACGAAGGGAGACTTCAGAAAAGAGAAAGGGATATAAAAATGGGACTAAAAGAAAACATCTGGCTTTGGGGACAGGTGCCGAATTCACATCATGAAGAATTAAACAATATATACAATCTACCCGGTGTTAATAAAATGACACCGGCAGAGGCACTTGATTATTTTGGTATACAGAATTCCTGTATGATAGTAATGGAGAATAAGCCGGCACCGCCGTTTGATCCGTGGGCAGATGCGCTCAAGGGTGCAAAAAAGGTTGCATGGTCAATCCTTGGCAGCGGTGGCTCGGACCGTAACAACAACGGCGGCAGTGACATCGACGAGGTGTTGAAGCTCGTAGAGAAATACGACAACATCGTGGCCGGTGTTGCGGACGATTTTATGCGTCCCGAGAGAATGGCAGTTTATACGCCGGAGGTTGTTGCGGGATTCCGTGACACACTTCATAACAAGGCTGCAAGAAAGCTTGATTTCTGGACGGTTATTTATGAGCACGAAATAAACGATAATGCAAAGCCGTATCTTGATGTCTTTGATGTGGTTTCGATGTGGACTTGGTGCGCAAAGAACCTCAAAGACCTTGACGAAAACTATAACAAGCTTAAAAAGTATCTCAAGGATCAGCCGGTTATGGCAGGCTGTTATATGTGGGACTACGGTGATCACCGGCCTATGACTATGGAGAATATGAAAATGCAGCTTGACAAGTACGGCAACTGGTACGAGCAGGGCAAGATTGACGGTATGATTCTGTGCTCAAACTGCATTGCAGACCTCGGTCTTGATACGGTTGAGTACACAAAGGAATGGATATCAAAGCTATAAGACAATATTTTCGGGTTTGTTTCTGATTTGGGCTATATTTTTATAGACAAGTCGGAGAAAATGCGGTATTATATCCGTATAAGGAGTGGTTGATATGAACGCATTTGAATATAACAAGATGCTTATAGCAAATCTTGAACCGACTATGTCATATAACGGCGGTGACCTTAAAGAGTGGCAGAGAACTGCAAGGATAAAGCTTTGTGAGCTTCTCGGAATGGATAAATTCACAAAGGTTGAGCCGAAGCTGGAAATTGAATATGAAACGAAGATTGAGTGTGCAACGGAGTTCCGTTTTACATTTGAGAGTGAGGCGGGATACCGTGTGCCGTGTCATCTGCTTTTGCCTGACGGCGTAGACAATCCGCCGGTTATGATTTGCCTGCAGGGACATACAACAGGTATGCATATCTCACTCGGCAGAGCAAAAACGGGTGAGGGTTATGAAAGAGACCAGTGGCGGATAGATAACCGTGACAGTGATTTCTGTGTAAGAGCCGTAAAGGAAGGCTTTGCGGCGGTTGCACTTGAGGAGAGGAACTTTGGTGAAAAAGGCTATCAGTCTGCTCCGTGGCCTGAATGTCACAATGAAGCATTGACAGCATTCCTTATGGGGCGTACAACAATCGGCGGACGCATATGGGATGTAGACAGGCTGATTGATGTACTTGAGTCGGATTTTTCTGACCGTGTGGATGTAAAAACGATTTGTTTAATGGGTAATTCCGGCGGCGGTACTGCAACGGCATATGCGGCGGCAGTTCTTGACAGGCTAACGCTTGCGATGCCTTCGTGTGCGATGTGTTCGTTCACGGATTCAATCGGGAAATTCAGGCATTGCGAATGTAACTATGTTCCCGGCATTGCAAACTACTTCACAATGGCTGACCTTATGGCAATGGCTTGCCCGAAATATTTCGTTCAGGTATCGGGCGTGGAAGATCCGACATTCCTTATTAACGGTGCGGTTGAGGTTTACGAAACCGGCAAAAAGGCATACGGCAAGGCAGGCGTACCAGAGAACTGTGCATTGGTTCAGGGACACGAAGAGGGCAACGGCGGACACGGTTTCTATGCCGATGATGCGTGGCCTGTAGTGCACAGCATGACGGGAAGATGATATGTGATAAAGACATTCATAAACACAGTCCGAAAGGGCTGTGTTTTTTGCATATTTTTACAGAAAAAGCGAAAAACTAAAGAAAAAACGGAAAGAGGCTGAAAAATGGCAGGTTTTATTTTTGCACTCATTGCAGGCAGTGCTATGAGTGTTCAGGGAGTTATGAATACACGTTTAAGTGATAAAATAGGCGTTTATGAATCAAATGTAATTGTTCAGGGTACGGCGTTTTTGCTGTCGCTTCTTGTTGTGTGGTTCTTCGGCAAGGGTGATTTTAAGGCGATAGGCAGTGTAAATAAATTCTATCTTTTAGGCGGTGTGCTTGGTCTTGTGATAACCATAACGGTTATGCTTGCAATCGGTAAGCTTTCCCCGACTGTTGCAATCAGCACTATTCTTATTGCACAGCTCACCGTTGCTGCGATAATTGATGCATTGGGTATTATGGGCAGTGAAAAAGTACCACTGCATTGGAATAACTACGTTGGTTTTGTTCTGATGGTGGGCGGTATGTTGCTCTTTAAATGGAATATTAAGTAGAATTTATAATTTTTAGCTTATTAAAATGACGGCCACAGACAGTGTCTGGGGCTGTTTTTCTATGCGATAAGTACTTTTGTTGTTAAAAAAGCGAAAAAACAGGCGTGTTTTTTGTGCTGTATCACGGATAGAATAGAGTTGAAAATTATAAATAGTAAATTTTTGGGAATAGAAAAAGAATTTCAGATAATTGACAAAACCACGTAAATGCGGTATAATTTCTATACAATAGCAAGAAACCCATATGTTTAAAATTATAAATTTTCCAGATTATTACAATCAATTCATATATAAAAGAAAGGAGTGCTTTTTATGAAGAAAAAGATAGCAGCATTTTTGATGTCGGCAGTAATGGCAATCGGCACAGTGCCGGCACAACCCCACGTATTTGCGGAAGATTCTGCGGCGGATAAGGCAGAGTATGCCTATTTTATGAACACAGCCGAGGGAAGTGCGTATGTATGGCTGGGAGAAACGATTGAGGGAGAGGGTCTTGAGTTTTTTGACGGTCAGGCAATGGGGATAACCGATTCAAATGACCCACTCTACAACGAAACGGTTGTACTTGACGGTCTTACTGCACGAAAGCAGTACAGAGCAAACTCCTCATATTTTAAAATTGACGAGGACTTATACGATGCAGACGACCATAATGTTATGTTCTCACTTGTATTTTATGATTTCGGTCCGTCAGAGGGTTGGTTCTACTTTGAGTATTACGCAACTGACGGTTCAATCAAGCAGGTAGCATTGAGAAAACCCGGTACAAACCCCGGCTGGTCGGTAAAGACAATATGTATTGATGATATCGACCTTACAAAAAAATACGAAAACGGTGCAAATGTGCGTATTCAGAACGGTGCATACAATGCATTTAAGAAGCTTGAGTTTATAAACGTGACACGTGCAATGCGTGACAAGCAGGACATAAAAATCACAGCTATGGGTATTGAGCTTATTGACGAGCTTGTATCACTGCGTATAATTCCTGGAAATGACAAACGGTTTACAAACCAGAATCTTGCAAATCCATGTACGGAATATGATGCACAAAGCTTAAAAAATAAAATTGCAAATAGTGGTGCATCAGCGTCTGCGAGCAGTAAAACGCTCACCCAGGGCGAGCTTGTAAAACTTTATATGGAAGCAATCGGGCTTTCAAAGAACGAAAACGAAAGCTGGGTAGAAGCTGCATCACGTTACGGTGTAACAGATGCAATGGATTTCTTCCTCTTTGATGAGGCACAGGCTACAAACTATCATCTGATAAGTATCGTTCATGCGGCACTTACATATGGTGGCAATGAGGGAAAAGGACTTCTTGCAGACCTTATAAATGCAGGTTTTTATGATGATGTTGATATATCAACCGTAAAGAGTGAAACGTTCCAGACGGTGTATTATGCACAACCGAGAAAGCTTCCGTATGAGAGAATAACCGACAACGTAACCGGCAGAACATATAACTATATAAACCTTTTCGGACAGCAGATGGTAAGAGGCTATCTTGACGAGCAGGGCTGGTTGCCTGACGGTTCGGGATTTGTCTGCGGTTCGCCTGACGGACATCTCTATCTCTATGATATAAACACACAGATGCTTACATTTCTTGACAAGGGCGATAAGGTAACCGAGATTACAGGTGCGTTTGTTGCCGGAAACGGCTGGGTGTACTATACAAGAACAGAGGACGGTATAGACTCAATCCGCCGTGTGCATCCGAGAACGCTTGTAAAGGAAAAGCTTTTTGACCTTCCAAGAGGATTGGGTACATCATTGTTCAATGTAACAAATGACGGACATTATGCAACATTTGAAACATCGGATAAAGCATATGTTCTTGCTGACCGCCCGCCCAACACAGAGCCGATAATAAGAGTGGATTTGTGGGAGGGTACACTGGAATACCGCTACTATGGCTTTACGTGGGGCGGAACTACCGTTAACCATGAGCAGATAAACCCTGAATATCCCGAGCTTATTGCATTCTCGCACGACTACCAAAGTCCATGGACGGCAAGTGATATATATGACCGATGCCTCATTATGAATATGGAAACGGGAGAGGTTACAATTTATAATCAGGGTTCAAGAGACGATGCAGGACGTCCTGCACAGGTTATAACGCACGAGGTGTGGTCTGCTAACGGCGAGCACAGATATTTCTGCTCGTGGGCAGGCGATTCGGATATGGATAGCGGTGCAGTACCGGCGGTAGTAAGAATTGATAAGGACGGCACACACCGACAGTATTATCAGAATCCGTACGGTAACGTGGTTCACGCAAATATAAGCGGTGACGAAAAGATGATTTGTGCCGATCTTGGTACTATTTATCTCATGAGTACAGAAACGCATCAGGTTTTCCCGATTGTAAAGCAGGGCCCGGTTATCGGCGACAGAAACCACCCGTACCATCCGCATCCGCAGGTTTCACTCGTTGGAAATCTTGCAAGCTGGGGTCATGTCCATAACGGAGTTCTGGGTGTTGCGTGGATTGACTATACAGACATTCTCGAAAACGAGGTTGCAAAGGGCGGACGCTATCCGTTTGGTGACGATGTTTTAAGAGTAAGCTACAAGGGCATTGAATGTGAATCGTCAATAACCACAAGAGCGGGCGTTGAATGTGCAACGGCAAAGGCTGGCAAGGAAATATTCTTTGACATTAAGCCTGAGGTTATCGACACAGATAACGGTGCAGTGAAAATCACATTTGATTATTTTGACAATACAGACAGTGATATTGTAATGACTTATTCAAAGGGTGTTGAAGAGCCTAACGATGCATGGAAGTTCTTTAACAAAACAATCGAGATAGAAAGAACAAACACCAACAAATGGAAAACAGCAGAAATCGTTATTGACTGCGGTAACTTTGAAAGCATCGGCAAGTTTGAGACAGACTTCAAGTTCCTGAGTAAGCAGAATAATGCATACATTGCAAATATAAAAATTGAGCCTATAGAAAAATAAGAGGTATCTGACTATGAAAAAATATTTGAGAAAAATTCTTTGCGGTCTTGTAAGTGTGGCAATGCTCATTTCGGGCATAACTGCATTTGCACAGACTCCCATGCAGATGGAGTGGTACGGTGACTATTCAGACAATTCAAATCCGAAGCTGATTGTGACATTCAAACCATCTGCGAAGTATACACAGCAGGTTATAACTGTGGCATATCCTACGGCTGTTACAAACCCGACACTCTCAGATTATGTGAGAATGGAAGAGGTTGCAGTTAAAGAGGGTAAGAAAACGGATGTAGTATTCAACATAACAAACGCTTTCTCTGCTACAGGCGGTGCGTACACTGTTGAGGTTCAGGGTAACGGACACCTTCACGAAGTAAGTAACGATAAGGTTGATGTATTTGTGATAAAGCAGGGCGATATCGCAGGTCTGCTCACAGAATTCAACTCTGCAACCGAAGCGAACTTTGCAACAGTTCTTGGCAAGGTAATTCCTGCACTTCAGCTTTCGGATGAGGCTGATGCAGACCGTAAAGCAAAACGAATAAGAGCTATGATTGGTATCAGAACAAGCGATTTTGGCGGAGCATTCTCTAACCTTGAAAATGTAAGAGATGCATGGCATACATCGGATATTCTTGTGTATATAGGACAGGCTGATGCAACAGTGGCAGGCGTTAAGCAAAGAATTCTTGCAAATGCACAATTGCTCGGAATTGACACAAATGATGCGGATTTTGTTGCACATACAGACGAAATGTGTCAGGACCTTCTTACATACGACAGTGAGTACAACAATAATGCCGGAATACAGTCATTAAGCGACCTTAAGGACGCAATCGGCGAAGCACTCGGAACAATTGCGGTGAACAACGCAACAGAGCTTAATATGCCGGCTGTGTTTAGTAAATATAAGTCATATTTCAATATAAGCTCATCAGCACTTGCTGACTATAACTCATTAAGTGATACATATAAGAGCAAGGCATTAAGAGATTTGTATCAGAAGAACTTTAATAAAGCAAGCGAACTTGTAACTGCATTTGAGGGTGCAGTAACGACAATTAAGTCAGAGGAGGAAAGCGGCACTCAGACCCCGCCGGTAGTTATAATTCCGCCGACAGGCGGCGGTAACACCGGTGGCTCGGCACTTTCAGGTGCACCGTCAGCTCCGGCAACTACTCCGACTCCGACAGCAACACCAAACTTCAAGGATGTTCCGGCAAGCCACTGGGCATACAGCTATGTAACCGAGCTTGCAAAGAAAAACATTATCGGCGGTTATGATGATAACACATTCAAGCCGAACAACAACGTAACACGTGAAGAGTTCGTGAAAATGATTATCGGTGCGGCAGGTCTTGTGTCACTTGATAAATCCTGCGAATTCACGGATGTTCCGGAAAGTGCGTGGTATTATGACTATGTTGCATCAGCATATAATGCAGGCATAGTTTCAGGTGTCAGTGATACGGTATTCGGCGTGGGAGCGAATATAACACGTCAGGATGTTGCAGTAATTGCAGCACGAGTGCTTTCATATCTCGGAAAAACACCGACAGCAACAGCAGAAACAACACTTACAGATATTGACACAGTTGCAGATTATGCAACAGACAGTGTCAAGCTCTTAAACGGTATAGGAATAATAAACGGCTATGACGACGGTTCGTTTATGCCGAATAATACTCTTACAAGAGCAGAAGCGGCTACAATTATCTGTAAGCTCATAAACAGCTTATAATAGGGAGGGAATGAAATGATGAAAAAACGTATAACAGCATTTTTCGTAATGCTTGTAATGCTTATGACATCAATCAGCGTTACATATGCAGAAAATGCAGAAGAAACTGCACCGATAGCAGAAACTCCCGTAGAGGTACTTGACACCGAAGAATTCAATGCACTTTACGCAATGGATTTTGTGGGTGACGAGTTATTAAATACTGACAAAAACACACTTATAACACGTGCACAGTTTACAGGCTGGCTCTTTAAGCTTTCGGGCTATTCGCTTAATGAGTATAAGGCATCAGAGATACCGTTCCGTGATGTGAGCATTGTGACACCGTACTATAACGAGATTTGCACAATGCACGCACTGGGCGTTGTAAACGGTACGGATCCGGATATGTTCAGCCCTGATGCACACGTTACATATGCACAGGCGTGCAAGCTCATTATTGATGTTTTAGGCTACAGAAGCTATGCCGAAATCAAGTACGGCGAATACCCCGAGGGCTACGTAATGATGGCGGGCGAGCTTGAAATCAACGATGGCGTTAAGGACGTTAAGTGGAACACAGAGCTTACAGCAGAAAATGCTGTAACAATGCTTTACAATGCAGGTCTTGCCGAGGTTCTTGCGTTCTCAGGTACGGATAAGAACGGCAACCCGACATATGATACAGACGGTACAACACTTTTTGCAAAGGGTAATGACATTTATCAGTCAAAGGGCGTTATGCAGAGTAACGGTATTGCATCAATAGTTGCAGATGAGGCACAGGACGGTATAACCGTTATTGACGGCACAAACTATGCATCAGCCGATGTTGACCTTACAGGTCTTCTCGGTATGTCTGTAAAGTATTTCTACCGTGACGACAAAGTCACAAAGAAGCTTTTATGGGCAACTCCCGATACACGCATAAACCGCGTGCTTGATATTGAGGCAGAGGACCTTATCCTCACATCACCCCAGTATTCACTCACAAATGTTGTTTACTATGATGCAAACGGTAAAGAGGAGTCAGCAAAGCTTAAGCACATGGTCGATGTTATCTATAACAACTCATTCTGTGCTATTCCGACAATTGACAAGGTACAGCCAAAAACGGGTAAAATGCGTCTTATAGACAATAATGACGATGAAATTTACGATACAGTTGTTGTTGAGGAATACAAAAACATATTCGTAAATGCAACTATTCCAGATACAAATACTATTGCGGATAAATACAACTATACTTTAAATCTTAACAGCTACGCTACTGCGAAAATTATAAAGGACGGCAAGGAAGTAGACATTAACGCAATCGGTAAAGGCGAACTGCTTTCATACGTTGAAAATGTTGAAAAAACAAAGATAATTATATATGCACCCAACACAAAATTCACGGGTACGGTTAAGTCAGTTTCAAAGGTACGAAACAGAGACGTATATAATTTTGACGGTGCATCCTACAGACTTTCAAATACATACAAAGCACTTATGGACGCATCAGAGTATGTGACGGTTTCTCCAAAGCCCGGCAGTGAATACACTTTCTGGCTCGATATGGGCGGTGAAATCGCAGAAATCGAAGAATCGTCGGGCAATATGCAGTATGCATTGCTTATGAGCACAAGAGTGGGAGAAGTATATGAGGATGGTTCTGTATATGTAAGACTTCTTATGCCCAACGACACAAAAATAACAGGTGAGATAGATAAAAAGATTGTTATTAACGGACAGCGTGAAGCTGCGTCAGAAGTAATTGCACGTTCAAAGGATGCTTCAGGTAACCACAAGGTTCAGGTTGTAAAGGTGGCATTTAGTGAGGACGGAACGCTTCGTCAGATTGATTTTGCTACCCCGAATACAGACCGCGATGCTAATCCGTACGGATACGACACAAGCCTGTTCACACTTGACACTGAGGGTTCCAAAGCTGTTGTATCAGACGGTTTCGTAAGAATAGACGGTCGTTATATGGTAAGTGGAAGCACTGTTGTCTTTTCAAAGACTCCATTCGATGAGCCGGAACCGTATATCGCACGCTCAAAGAGCGAGATGAGTGAAGGAACATACAATGTTCAGGTTTATGATGCAGACGAGACAATGGGAGTAGGTGCTGTATACCGTGAGGGCAAGGGATTCCAGTCGTCAATCTTTGGCAGCTACAACCGTGACGGTCTGATGCTCGTTGAGTCGATAGAGTATGTATATGACGAGAAAAACGATCAGGAGGTTAAGCAGATAACCGGCTATATTTCAGGTCAGAAGAGAACTGCGATAGAGCAAATGCCCGGTGCTATTAAGAGCAATATCGGAAAGGGCGATATTGTAAGACTTTTCCATTACAATAACCTGATAACAGATAGTACGGTAGTGCTAAGCAAGGCACAGCTGATGAGCAGGACTCCCAGACTTGTATCATCATCGCTTGGCGGTGAAAATGGCTTAGTTTTTGCAGAGCTATACGTTGCAAGCAGTGATGGTATAACCATACTTACACCGAATGATCCTGCATTTGAATCCTATGGCAAGATTATGTCATTTGGTTACAGATCAGGCGGAGGTCAGGTGCCGGTAAGCATATATGACATTGAGGCGGATGAAATAACTCTGGGCGATTTCCGTGACCTATACCAGATATATTCTCCTGATGAAAATGGCGATTTGCCGGATGAGGACAACCTTACAATGGTATTAGCAAGAGTACGCTATGCTCAGGGTCTTACAGAGGCAATAGTGATACGTTATTAAGAAGGAGGAATGAAAAATGAAACGATTTTTAAGTTTTATAATAACAATGGCGATTGTGCTTGGCACATTCCCGGCAGTTTTAGTTTCTGCTTCTGACTTTGACGGAACACCGGCAACAGCTTATGCAGGCGGTGACGGTTTAACAGCTGAAACTGCATATGAAATCGCAACTGCAGAGCAGCTTGCATATGCGGCATCAAAGGTTAATGACGGAACAGACAACACGAAGTATTTTAAGCTCACAGCTGACATCGACTACAATCTTCAGGAATGGGTGCCGATGGGTAATTCAACGAATTCTTTCCAAGGAAACTTTGACGGTCAGGGACACGTTGTAAAGAATATTAAGATTACAACAGCTCGCCAATATATAGGATTTTTTGGTTCTATTAATGGCGGTACAGTAAAGAACCTTGGCCTTGAAGGAATGGATAGTAATTACAATAATACTTCTCAACCGGATATGGTAGGTGGTTTTGCCGCTCGTGTTGATAATGCAACTATAACTAACTGTTATCTTAAGAATTCAATTGTTAAGTATGCTAAAGGACAGGTTTCAAACTGTGTTGGTGTTTTTGCAGCTGTGGTATCTAACGGCTCTATGGTGGAGAATTGTTATGTATATAACATCGAAACACTTTCACATGTAAATAATGTTAATGCAGCATTTGCAAATCAGCGTTTGGGAAGCGGCGGTGCAACATTCAAGAACTGTTATGCGGCAGAGATAAAATTGCCGTTTGACAGACATATATATAGCTTTGGTTCTGATAGCTTGGGAAATGTAAATGTTATTAACTGTTGGTCAACACGCAAAGCAGTAACGAGTGGTAGCTACTATAAGGCCGATTATGCATTTGGCAGCTACGTTGAAACAAAGGATGAGCTTGTAGCCAAATTTGAGGATGTTGAAGGCTTCGGTGTTCTATCGACAATCAATGACGGCTATCCGTGTCTTGTGTTTGAAGACGAATCACTAATGCCAACACCGACACCGACGCCGACATCGACACCGACACCAACGCCGACAGCTACGCCGACGCCGACACCGACGCCGACACCAACACCGACGCCGACGCCGATACCGACGGCAACTCCGGTGGCTACACCGACGGCAACTCCGGTAGCTACACCGACACCGGTTGTTACACCGGCAACAGCATATGCCGGAGGTGACGGTACAAAGGCTAATCCGTATCAGATTTCAACAGCATCAGAGCTTCTCTATGCGGCAAATCAGATAAATGCAGGTATTGACAACGAAAAAGCATTCAAGCTCACAGCTGACATTGATTATCTTGGCAACGAATGGGCACCGATAGGTACTTCAGCAAATCACTTCCAGGGTAGCTTTGACGGTGACGGTCATGTTGTAAAGAATATTTCGATAACGGGTGATACAACATTTGCATATGAAGTAGTAGGTTTCTTCGGCTATGTCGGAAACAATGAGAACGGTACAGTAATCACAAACCTCGGTATAGACAATATAACAATTTCGTTCAAGGGAAGAACTGCGAATTTCGTAGGTGGATTTGTCGGTTATGTTGAAGCATATACAACTATATCGAACTGTTTTGTAAAGAACTCATCGGTATGCTATGCGGCAAACTTTGAATCAAAGGGCGGACTTGCAATCGGTTCGTTTGCAGGTCTTGTAAGAAACCTTCCGGGTGCAGCATCAGCAACATACGCTCCGTTGATTGAAAACTGTTACACATATAATGTTGAGATCAGAACAGCGGCAGACAGAGAGCTTTGCGGTTTTGCAGGATATATGTTCGATAATTATGCGGCAAAGTTTGTTAACTGCTATGCAGGCGGACTGAAATATCACGCAAACTTTGTCAACACAAATAATGCAAGTGGTGCAAAGTCAACGGTTTACGGTTTTATAAGCAAGCGTGGTCTTGCAGGGATAGAAGTAACGAACTGTTACTCAACCTTGGCTGGCGGTCAGGGCTCATACGGCACTTATAATGCATCATATTCGGTGGGTAACGTGGGTGCAACGAAGGCATCAATCGTATCGGCATTTGAGAATATTGATGTATTTGGCGTAACTGATACCGTAAATGATGGTTATCCGTGTCTGAAGTATGAAGCAGAGGATATTTTAGGACCTATGCCAACTCCGACAGCAACACCGACAGCAACACCGACGCCGACACCGACACCGGTGCCAACACCCACACCAACTCCGGTTCCTACACCGACACCCGTTCCGAGTTCGGCAAAGGTTGATATAGGTGAGCTACAGAAGACAGATAACGGCAATGGCACAGTAACAGCATCAGTTGCTGTTACATACACAGACCTTGGATTTGACACTGTTACATTTACTGTGGTTGTAAAAGATGCAATGGGCGATATTATCGAGGCACAGAAAGAGACAAAGGCTGTTTCGGCAGGAACAGTGAATGATACATTCTCTGTGATTGTGAATACCCCATCAGAGGGTGAGACGATAGACTACTATCTGTGCGGTGATGATAACATATCTCTTATTGATAATGCACCGAACGACATCAAGAACTTCAGTGCATCATCAAAGGCAAAGGGTATCAGGCTTACATGGACTCCAAGTGCGGATGATGGCGGAACTGTTGCTTATGAAATCTACAGAGACGGTACGCTTATAGACACGGTATATGAGGCGACGTATCTTGCTCCGGGTTCACTTGCAACTGCAAGCACATATAAGGTTATTCCTGTCGATGTGGCAGAACAGACAGGTGCTTCTGCAACCTCGTCTGCGTTAAAGACAATAGAGATGGATTATATCAATCCGATTGCGACAAAGGGACTAAGCATTGTTGCAAGCGATAACAGGAGTGCTGATGCATACAGTAATATATGGGTCACGGGAGATGGCTATAATGTTTTCACCTGTGACACAGACCCCGACGACTTGCCTCCGGGCGGTGATGGTAACCCGAAATCACGTTTTATCTATTTTGCATTGAATAACGGTGCGATTTCCGGGTCCGATGCAGAGCTTGTATTTGAAATTGATTATCTTGACATAGGAACTGCTCCTCTTAAGATAAGATATAACAGTATTCAAGGTGCCGGTGACAGTGCATGGGGAGCGGCAACACGTAACGGAACATTTGTGGCTGCACGAACAAATACAGGTGAAGTGAAGACTGCAAGATTTAAAGTCACAAACGCAAAACTTTCCAATTCAACACAGACCTCAGGTGCAAGCTTTGGAGTATATGTTCCGGTAGGTTCACCTGCATATAGTATATGCATTACAGAAGTAAGAATTTGTAAAGTATTAGATTACGGCGAGGATGTTCCGAACCTGTAATTCACATTTAAAAACCAAAAGCTGCAAGCAGAAATGCTTGCGGCTTTTTTTCGTCTGGTAATTTCTTGTAATATCGCTTAACTACTTTCATATTATGGCTGTTTTTGTTATACTAAAATCAAAAAAAGTTACCTCCATCGGAAAATATGTATCGACTTTTGGAAAATCTGTTACAGTTTTCGGCGGGAATATTGATTTTTTTGGTAATTTATTATATAGTTATTGTGAGATTATAGTCAGTAAATGTATGAAAGGAGAGTTATTTATGCGAAAGAACAGAATCACATCATTTATAATGGCAACGCTTATGTTTATCACAGCTTTGCCTGCATCAACTGTATTTGCGGTAGACCCGGCAGCGAATAAAGCCGAGTATGCGTATTTTATGAATACAGCAAAGGGCAGTGCATACGTGTGGATGGGCGAAGAAATTGAAGGAGAGAACATCGAGTTCTATGACGGTGTTGCAATGGGCATAACCGACAACAAAGACCCGCTCTATAATGAAATAGTTACGCTTGACGGTCTTGTTGCAAGAAAACAGTATAATGCCAACAACTCATACTTCAAAATAAGCGATAACTATTACGAAGAGGGCGACACAAAGTTTTTGATTTCTCTGGTATTCTATGATTTTGGTCCGTCAGAGGGTAAATTCTATCTTGAATATATCTCAACTGCGGGCACAACCAAACAGATAACCATTATTAAACCGGGTACAAATCCGGGTTGGTCTGTTAAGACAATGCTTATAGATGACCTTGACTTATCAAAGTCTTATACAAACGGAGCACACCTTAAAATTATAAACGGTGCATATAACGCATTTAAGAAGCTTGAGGTTGTAAATATCGACAAGGCAAGACGTGAGAAAGCAAATGTTGCGACAACTGCTCTTAAAGCGGATATTAAAGCAGAGCTTGAGTCTTTGCTTATAATACAGCCGAATGACGAAAGATTTAGAAATGAAAATTTGTCAAAGCCGGTTACAGGAGCCGAAGCAAACAAGCTGAGAAACACAATCACAGGCAAGACCAATGCCGATACATACGGAAACCGTACAATTACCCAAGGCGAGCTTGTAAGTATGTTTATGGAAGCATTGGGACTTACGAAGCAGGATAATGAAAGCTGGGTAGAGGCAGCAGAGCGTTATGGTGTTGCAGATGTAGGCGAATACCTGTTCTTTGACGATGCACCTGCTACATATTTTAACCTTTTAGGTATTGTACACGGTGCTTTGGTCTACAAGAACAGCAAGGGCGATATACTTCTTGCAAACCTTATAAACAACGGTTTTTATGAGGGAGTGAAAACCTCGTCAATAAACAGTGAAACGTTCCAGACGATTTACTATTCACAGCCGAGAAAGCTGCCGTATGAGGAGGTAAGAAACCCATTCACTAACAGAACGTACTATCACATAAACTTTTTCGGCGGTAATATGTTAAGATCATATCTTGGTGTACAGAGCTGGTTGCCTGACGGTTCAGGCTTTACTTGCGGAACAGCACAGGGTCATGTTTATCTGTACGATATAGCAACACAGATGCTCACATTCCTTGACCAGGCAACGCCTTCAGATACCGGTTTGAACTGTGTGGTTTGTGCAAACGGCTGGGTATATTATCATAAGGTAGCAGATGCCCAGACAACAATCTGGAGAATACATCCGAAAACCCTTGAAAAAGAAGAAATGCTCGTACTTCCTAAGGGATTTATTCCAAGTTATATGACAGTAACGAACGACGGAAGATATATGGCGTTCCAGCAGCAGACATGGGGCGGTGCATTTGATGTTCCGGAGGGAACAACACCGGTAGTAAGAGCCGACCTCGTGGAGAAAAAGGTAGAATACAGATACCATACCTTTACAACTCCCGGCGGAAATCTCTTAAACCACGAACAGATAAATCCGGTTTACCCGAATCTTATAGCATTCTCACACGACTACAGATCCGGCTGGACAACATTCCATATCCTTGACCGATGCAATATTATGAATTTTGACACAGGTGAGGTTGTTACATATAATTCAGGTCAGCTATATGACGGCAGAACAGAGCAGATGGTAACCCACGAGGTATGGGGACTCTCGGGTGAACACAGATGGTTCTCATCATGGGCAACTGAGGGAAGACAGCTTCATCCCGGTGAGCTTCCGGCAGTTGTAAGAATTGACAAGGACGGTACACACCGTCAGTATTACCGCACATTGAGCGGTAACTCGGTTCACGCAGGAATAAGCGGTGATGAAAAGATGATATGCTGTGACTTTGACATTCGACTTATCGCCACAGAAACACATCAGGTATTCCAGATAGTGAATCTTGCCTCTGTGGTAGGCACAAGAAACCATCCGTACCATCCGCACCCCCACGTTTCAAACAGCGGTAATATGGCAAGCTGGGGAGAAGAGCGTAACGGTATTCTCGGAATTTCGTGGATCAATTATACAGACATTCTTGAGAATGAGGTTGCAAAGGGTGGACGTTATCCGTTTGGTGATGATGTAACACGTGTAAGCTACAAGGGACTTGAGTGCGAATCCTCAATAACCACAAGAGCCGGCAAGGAATGTGCAGTTGCAAAACCGGGCACATCAATATTCTTTGACATAAACCCCGAAGTCATTGACGTTGACGACGGTGCGGCAAAGATAACATTCGAGTATTTCGATGACGGCACACAACCGCTTGTTCTGACATATACAAAGGGTGTTGAAGAGAAGAATGACGCATGGAAGGTATACAATAAAACAATCAACATCAGCCGTGACAACACCAAAAAGTGGAAAACAGCAGAGGTTGTTATTGACTGCGGTAACTTTGAAAGTATCGGTAAGTTTGAAACTGATTTCAAGATAAGAAGTACAGAGAAAAACGCTTACATTGCCAACGTAAAAGTAGAACCTATCGGGCATTGAAAGTTGAAAGTTGAAAGTTGAAAATGGAAAGGGATTAAGCATAATGAAAAAGAATTTCAGAAAAATACTATGCGGTATGATTTGCCTCGTAATGATGCTGTCGACTGTCAATGTGTTTGCAGCAACACCTATGCAGATTGAATGGAGCGGTGACTACAGTAACAGTGCAAAACCGAAGCTTAACGTTACGTTCACTACTCCTGCTGAATATGTACAGCAGGTAACAGCCGTTATATACGATAAAGACATCACAAGCCCTGTATCATCAGACTTTGTACGTATAACCGAGCTTACTGTAAGCGATGGCGAGACAAAGGATGTAGTGTTCAATGTAACAAATGCATTCTCTGAAGCAGATGGTGCATACACACTAAGATTAAAGGGAAGCGGACATATGCAGGATGAATGTGTTGATTCAGCTACTGTATATGTTATAAAGCCTGCGGTAATCCCGGGACTTTTAAATGAGTTCAAGGGTGCTACATCGGTGACATTTGGCGGCGTGCTTGATAAAGTAGCTCCTGCACTTCAGCTTGAGGGTGAGGCAGATGCATCAAGAAAAATAAAGCGAATAGATATAATGCTCAATATTCAGGCAAGCGATTTTGAGGGCGAATTTAAAAACCTTGAAGATGTCCGTGATGCATGGAAAATATCAGACATAATCGCTTATATCACAGATAGCGGTGCAACGGCAGAAGGTCTCAAATCAAGAATTGAAAGCAACAAGGACCTGCTTGCAATAGACACAGGTGCTACAGATTATGTAACATACATAGACAACGTATGTCAGGATATAATCAACTATTCTGCAGAATACAATGGCAATGCAGGTGTGAAGTCGCTTAATGACCTTAAGGGCATAATAAAGCAGTATACAGGCTTAAGAGCAGTCAACGGTGCAAACGAGGACACACTCTACGGTGTATTTGAAGCTTACAAAAACTATTTTGAATTGCCGGAGGAAAGCTTTAATAAATATAACGGCTTTGCAAGAGAGACAAGAGACAAGGCATTAAGACTTCTTATTAAGAAAAACTTTGTAAAGAACAGTGATCTTGTAACAGCATTTATAGAGGGTGTTAACACTGCAGAGACAGCGGAGGATACACCCACAACACCGCCGGTAATTATAATTCCACCGACAACAGGCGGAGGCAACGGAAACGGTGGGGCAATTTCAGGTGACGTATCAGCACCGACAACCCCGACACAGCCGACAGTACCGACATTTATAGATGTTCCGGCATCTCACTGGGCAAACAGTTACGTAACAGCACTTGCATCAAAGAAAATCATAAACGGCTACGATGACAATACATTCAAGCCCAACAACAACGTAACACGTGAAGAGTTTGTTAAAATGATAGTTGGTGCAACAGGTATTCTGACAGACGGTGCAGAATGTGAATTTAACGATGTGGCAAAAACTGCGTGGTACTATGAATTCATTGCATCAGCATATTCAGCAGGCGTTGTATCGGGCATAACAGATACGGCGTTTGGCGTAGGCAGAAATATCACACGTCAGGATGTTGCAGTAATAGCTGCAAGAATTATACAGTATCTCAAGCCGGGAACAACAGCTCCGGCAGATACTACATTGACAGACATTGACACAGTATCAGACTATGCAGTATCAAGCGTGAAGCTTCTTAACGGTATGGGTATAATAAACGGCTTTGACGACGGTTCATTTATGCCGCATAATGCTTTGACACGTGCCGAGGCTGCAACAATTATCAGCAAGCTTGCTGACAGCTTATAATCTATGGGAGGAGAGCAAAATGACTAAAAAACGTATAACGGCATTTTTAATGACACTTGTAATGCTTTTAACATCATTTAGTGTTACAATGGCAGAAAATGCAGAAGAAACAGCACCAATAGCAGAAGCTCCCGTAGAGCTTATAAATACCGATGAATACTATGCACTCGATGCGATGGGATTTTTAGGTGATGAACTCAACGAGACAGCAAAGGATGCTTTAATAACAAGAGCACAGTTTACAGGCTATCTCTTTAAGCTTGCAGGGTATACGGTTACAGAGTATAAAACATCAGAAATTCCGTTTCTTGATGTAAGCCTTGCAACACCGTATTATAACGAAATCTGTACAATGTACGAAATGGGTATCGTAAACGGAACTGAACCCGAAAAGTTCAGCCCGAACGCACATGTTACATACTCACAGGCGTGCAAGCTCATTATTGACGTTCTCGGCTACAGAAGCTATGCCGAAATCAAGTACGGTGAGTACCCCGAGGGCTACGTGATGATGGCGGGCGAGCTTGAAATCAATGATGGAGTAAAAGATGTAAAGTGGAATACTGAGCTTACTGCAGAAAATGCAATAACAATGCTCTTTAATGCCGGAAACACAGAAGTAATGGCATTTGCAGGAACGGATAAGAACGGTAACCCGACATATGACACAGACGGAACAACGCTTTTTGCAAAGGGAAATGATATATACAGTGCAAAGGGTACATTCCAGAGTGACGGAATATGCTCAGTAATCGGTGAGGAGCCGATGAAGGGCACAACAATTATTGACGGCGTAAGATTTGTCAGTGCAGACTGTGACCTTTCAAATCTTGTAGGCTGTAAGGTTGAATATTTCTACCGTGACAACGACATTGAAAAGAAGCTTTTGTGGGCAACACTCGACACACGTTTTACTAATATGCTTGAGTTTAAGGCAGAGGAGCTTGCTGTAACATCATCAGCATATTCTCTGACAAACATTGTATATTACGAGTCTGACGGCGATACCGAGTCTGCAAAGCTAAACCCGATGGCAGATGTTATATATAACAATTCACGTTGCGGTATACCAAGACTTGAGGACGTAAAGCCGATGACCGGTACAATGCGTCTTATCGACAATGACGATGACGAAATATATGATGTTGTTATAGTTAATGAGTATAAGAATATGTTCATAAAACAGACATCTACTGACGGTCATCATCTTATCGGTAAATACAGTCAGACAATTGATATTGATAAATACGAGGATGTAAGAATTGAGAAAAACGGTGAGGAAATAGAGCCTGAAAAGATAGGCCACGGCGTTCTTATTTCATACATCGAGAACAAGGAAAAGACAAAGATATACATCTATGTACAGAGTGAAAAGACAAAGGCAACACTTGCAACAACACGTCTTTCAAGAGGCAGAATGCTTTATGGCATAGGAGATAAAGAATACCGCCTTTCTGCTACATACAGCAAGCTTCTGACAGATGCTGATGTATATGCAATAACACCTGTAATCGGAAAGGAATATACCTTCTATTTCGATATGGCAGGCGAGATTGCAGAGGTTCAGCAGACAACAGGAGATATGCAGTATGCACTTCTGATGAGCTCAAGAGCAGGCGAGCCGTATGAGGACGGCGAGGCGTATGTAAGACTTCTTTTGACAGACGGAAGTAAGGTTTCGGGCGTAATAGAGAAGAAGGTTACAGTAAACGGACAGAGAAAGTCAGCGACTGAATTTCTGGCAGATACACGCCTTTGTGATGAATACGGCGAGCCGAAAACACAGGTGGTAAAGGTTCAGTTCGGAGATGAAGGAAACCTTGTAAAGCTTGATTTTGCAAACGATATAAGAAACGCAACCGATCTGTATCCGTATGGATTTGACGAAGAGAACTTCTCGCTTGACTACAGCGACAAGAGCTCATCAATAAGATCGCAGGACGGATATATTCTCTGTAACAACAGATATTCAATAAAGAATGATACTATTGTATTCGTTAAATGGAATGACGGACAGGAAAAAGAACCGTATGAGGTTAAGTCAAACAGCTGGGTTGGCACAGGCTCATATTATAAGGAATTTTATGATGTTGCATCAGATATGACAGTAAGTGCAGTATACCGTGAGGGACTTAACAGAACATCATACTGGATGGGCGACGGTTCAATGCTCGTAGATGAGATTGACTATATATACGAAAATGACCAGGAGGTCAAGAGAGTCAAGGGTTATATGGGCGGTACATATATGAGCGTACCTGAAAGCGAACCCGGAGTATTCCCGGACGACTTAAAACGCGGTGATATGATAAGAATATCGCATCAGAACTATAAGGCAACAAGAATTGTCTATGAAATGAGAGCAGAGGGCTTTAAGGATAAGACTTCAAGAGTTCTCCCTGAAACTGACGGAACGTATCCGACAAACACTTCGTCACGTGCGGCGTGCTTTGTTCCAATTTATAACGTAAGTGCATACGGAATAACAATATTTACTCCGGATAAATGGCAGGGTACTTGCGGTGAAATTATGACAGCAGGAAAAGGAACCGGCGGTCAGGTTCCTGTAACTGTATATGATCTTAAAAATGATGAGATGTATATAGGTGATGAAAATGATGTTTTCCAGATATATGCACCCAATAAGAAGGGCGAGCTGGAAAACGCAGAAGATAACGTAATGATTTATCTCAGACTCCGTTATATGACGGCGAAAGAGATTGTACTCGTGCGGTATTGATAAAGAAAGGTAAGGAGGAAAAAGCAATGAAAAAATTTATAAGCTTTATTATATCAATGGCAATTGTGCTTGGAACATTTCCTGCCCTTTCGGTATCGGTAACTGCAACGGGATTCGACGGTACTGCAGCAGGAGCGTATGCCGGTGGTACGGGTACAACAGACGATCCGTATCAGATTTCAACTGCCGGTGAACTTAAGTATGCACAGCAGATGATAAATGTAGGCACAGACAATAACAAAGCCTTTATCCTGACCGCAGACATCGACTTTAACGATCAGGAATGGACACCGATAGGAAAAGATGGTGGTATTTTTGGCGGCACATTTAACGGTGCGGGATATAAGGTTTCAAATCTTAAGATAACAACGGTTACGCCTCATGTTGGTTTCTTTGGATATACATCGCAGAATGCAGTAGTAAAGGATTTTGGTATTGAAGATATAACCATCGAAATCACCAGAGGCGACGCAACTCTCTATACAATTGGCGGTATGATAGGAAACGCCGCAGGTACATTTGAGAGATGTTATGTAAGAGGTACAGATACACCTGCGACTATCCGTATAACAAATGTGGGTGCCGGACCGTCATACGGTATAGGTGCTTTTGCAGCATATGTTTGGGGTAAAGCAACATTCAAGGATTGTTACGCATATAATGTTCAGATGCGTAGTGCACAGTCAAGTCTGCAAGGCGGATTCTTTGGAGAGACAAAGGTTGGCTCAACAGCACAAGTGGTTTTCGAAAACTGTTATGCAGCTGATGTTATTCTTATGGATAATACTGACGAGATAAATGACCCGTTGGTATATGCGTTTGGATGTAGTAGCCTTGGAAATAATCTGACAGTAACAAACTGTTATTCAACAGGTGCAGACAAATATATTGCGTACCGATGGGCATCATCGGGCACAAGTGGTCGTAAGTATAACGGAGTTGAAATTAACAGCGTTGAGGATATGACACAGTTCTCAAAAGCAACAGCATCTGCAACACAGGATACAATAGTATCTGCAATGTCAACAGAGGTCTGGGCGTCAAGTGAGAGTGTAAACGGTGGTTATCCGTATCTTGTATACATTGCACCGACACCAACGCCGACACCAACGGCAACACCAACGCCGACACCAACGGCAACACCGACGGCAGTACCGACGGCTACACCGACAGTAGCTCCGACAGCTGTTCCAACAGCGTCTCCGACGGCTACACCGACGGTAGTACCGACAGCTACTCCCACAGCTACACCTACTGCAACGCCGACACCTACAGCAAAGCCGGTTATTGAGGCGGCAACTGCATATGCAGGAGGACAGGGTACAAAAGCTGATCCTTACCGGATTTCAACAGCAGGTGAGCTTAAATATGCACAGCAGAAGATAAATGCAGGTACTGACAATACGAAATATTTCATTCTTACAGCAGATATAGATTACTGTGACAACGAATGGACACCGATGGGTACTTCGAGTAAGCCCTTCAAGGGTAATTTTAACGGTGACGGACACAAGGTTTCAAACCTGGTGTTGACAACGTATATAAAGGATATGGGTTTCTTCGGATATACCGATAAAAGTGCCAATATACATGACCTTGGTATAGAGAACATAAATATAACTGTTCCTGTAACTACCGATAACCGACCGGACACACTTGGTGGTATGGTAGGTAATGCTGCAGGTACATTTGAAAGATGTTATGTAAAAGGTACAGGCGGTGCTATGACGCTTAAAACAAGTTCGCCTGCATTCAGTGTCAGAAACGGTATAGGCGGTTTTGCTTCTTACATTCGTGATGAGGCGACTTTCAAAAACTGTTATGTATATAACATAGCTATGCGTGATGCACAGGATAAGCTGGAGGGCGGATTCTTCGGACAGACAAATCCGTCAACAACTGCAAACATAGTATTTGAAAAGTGTTATGCGGCTAATGTATCTATGGCTCCTTTCGGAACTTATGTTGCAGGATACAGAGAACCGTTGGTATATGCATTTGGTTGTAGTGCTTTAACAAGTAATCTGACTATAACAAACAGCTTTTCAACATGGGCGGATCAGTTTACGGTATATGAGTATGCAGCTGCAGGCACAAGCGGTCGTTCATATAACGGAACAGCACTTAACAGTGTAGAAGATATGGCACAGTTCTCAAAGGGAACAAAGAGTGCAACAAAGGAGCAGATAACATCAGCTCTTGTTAAGCCGGAAAACATCGAATGGGCAACAGACAGTGCAAAGAATGACGGATATCCGTATCTGACATTTGCAACTCCTGCACCCACTCCGACTCCGACTCCCACACCGCCTCCGGTAGTACCGGGTGCAAAAATGGAGACCCCTGCGACAACAGTTCTTCCTGATGGCAAGATGACGGTGACAGTTAGCGTCACATATACATTGCCGGATAATGACACAATCAGGTTTATGGTTGTTAAGGAGAATGCAGACGGTGACGTTTCAGAGGTTAAGGAGCAGGAAAAAACTGTTCAGGCTGGACACGATATTGCTGAAACCTTTACAGTAACACTCGACTCTGCACCCGCAGCGGGCGAAACACTCAAATACTATCTATGGGGCGATGACGGTATTCCGTTGATTGACAATGCACCTACAAAGGTCAGAAACTTTGTTGCATCATCAAAGGTTAAGGGTCTCACCCTCACATGGGATGCAAGTGCCGATGACAGTGGTATGGCTGTTGTATATAATGTATATAAGGACGGACGGCTTGTAACACAGACTGATGCGACTTCATACTCGACTCAGGAAAAGCTTACAGGTCAGCATGTGTTCAGTGTAGAGGCTGTGGACCTTAAGAGCAACGCCGGTGCGGCGGTTGCTTCAGAAAAGCTGAGTGCATTAAAGATGTATTATGCAAATGCAGACGGACCGACATACGGTCTTACATATAAGGTGGGCGGAACAACTGAGGATGCATATTCGGTTGTATCTAAGGTTGACGGTAAGAATGTTTATACATCTGAAACCTACTACGACGACAAGCACAGATATGTTTATTTTGCACTGACAGCGGATTGTAACATAACAGAGGACGATAGTGACCTTATCTTCGAAATTGATTATTACGATAAGGGAACTCTTAATCTTGTAATGGTTTACAACCGTATAATAAACAGCGGTGAAAAGGATGACTATGTTCCTGCACGTCAGCAGGCACTTGTTGCACAGCAGGAGGACAGCAGGACATGGAAGACAGCAGTTGTAGAAGTATCAAATGCTGCACTGCGTAACTCAGGCAACTCATCAGGTTCGAGCTTCGGTATACTTTTACCGTATAAGAACGATCCCGGACTTATAAACGTAAGAGAAATCAGAGTTATAAAGAAATCTGAGTATGAATAATCAGTAGAATTACCGCAGGCAAAAAGCCTGCGGTAATTTTTTATGTAATATTTGGGAATGGCACCACAGATGTTGTTTTTGAAAATTTTTTCTGTTATACTTAAAATGAACTGAATTGGCAAAATTGTAACAAACGTTGGCAATATTGACCCGTTTTTTGTTGAATATATTGATTTTAACATACAAATGATGTATATTAAAATCAGAGTAATTGGTGAAATTTTAAGAGTTATGTTTTGATATAAAGAAAGGAGTGCTTTGTATGAAAAAGAGCAGAATTACAGCCTTGCTCATGGCGACACTTATGCTTATCGGCATAGTGCCGGCACACACTCCGTCAATAGCGGCGGATACAGAGGCGAACAATCCTGCGTATGCGTATTTTATGAATACCGCAGAGGGAAGTGCCCACGTATGGCTGGGAAGCGAAATTGAAGAAAGGGGTATCAAGTTCTATGACGGTCAGGCTATGGGAATAACCGACACTAAGGACCCGTTATATAACGAAACGGTTACTCTTGACGGACTTACTGCAAGGAAGCAGTATAACGCCAACAGTTCATATTTTAAGCTTGATGAAGAATATTATGACAAAAACGACAACGAGTTTCTGATTTCACTTGTTTTCTATGACTTCGGCCCGTCAGAGGGTAAATTCTATTTTGAATATATCTCAACGACAGGAAACAGAGAGCAGATAACCATCGTAAAACCCGGAACAAACCCCGGCTGGATGGTTAAAACAATGTGTATCGACGATGTGGATATGAAGGCTACATACGATAACGGTGCAAATTTCCGTATCCAGAACGGTGCATATAACGCTTTTAAGAAACTCGAAATAATAAATGTTACAAAGGCAAAGCGTGATAAAAAGTCTGTGTCAATTACTAATCTCGGTGCAGACGTAAGAACAGAGCTTGAATCGCTCAATATAATCAAGGAAGACGATGAAAGATTTACAAGTGCAAATCTTGGTAAACCGTGTACAGGCAATGATGCAGTATCAATTTTAAATGTTATTACCGGTAGGACGAACACAAGCCAATTTTCCGGTAAGGAATTGACGCAGGGCGAGCTTTTAGAGATATGCCTTAATGCATTAAAGCTTTCAAAGGGTGCAGATGAAAGTTGGGTAGATGCGGCAAACCGTTGGGGTGTGATAGATTCACAGGACTTTTTCCTTTTTGATGAAGCTCCGGCATCGAATTTCAACCTTATAAATATTATGCACAGCACGCTCACATACGAAAACAGCAAGGGCGGAATGCTTCTTGCAGACCTCATAAACAACGGTTTTTATGATAATGCTGATATTCCGTCAATCAGAAGCGATGCATTCCAGAGAGTTTATTATGCACAGCCCAGAAAACTGCCAAAGAAAAAGATAATAAACTCACAGACAGGCAGAACATATTACCATATTAACTTCTTCGGTACTACGCTTCTGAGAGGTTACACTGACTGTATCACTGTATTGCCTGACGGAAAAGGTATGGTATGCGGTACTCCGCAGGGACAGCTTTACAGATACGATTTTGAATCGGAAATGATGTATTACCTTGACGATACTGTGGGATATACAACGCACCTTTCGGCGTATGCCTGCCCCAATGGCTGGGTGTATTATCAGAAGAGAGCCAACAACATAAGTGCGATATGGCGAATTGATCCTTACACATTTGAAAAAGAAGAGATTATGGATCTTCCGCTTGGCTTCTCGCCGTCATTCTATAATGTAACAAATGACGGACGCTATATGTCGTTTGAGTGTTACACATACGGTAGGTTTTTCCCGGTACCCGAGAATACCACAGCTATAGTAAGAGCTGATTTGGTTGAAAAGAAGGTAGAATATACATATTACGGTTTTGACTATGCACATAACCTGAACCACCATCAGATAAATCCGGTATATCCGAATATCATTGCTTTTTCGCACGAATACACATCAGCGAAGGGAATGTCACCACATGACATCTATGACCGATGCAATATAATGGACATAACGACAGGTGAAGTTGTAAAATACAATTCAGGCAGACTCCCGAACGGAAAATCAGTTGAGCTTGTAGCTCACGAAATATGGGGAATGTCGGGAGAAACCAGATATTTCACATCATCTCCTGTAGACAGTGGAACAACAAATTTAGCAGGTAGGTCAGTAGTAAGAATAGACCTTGATGGCAGACACCGTCAGTATTTTTCGTCAGGGGGATATGCTTCTGCAGGTAACCACGTAGGTGTAAGCGGTGATGAAAGGATGATATGCTTTGACGGCACAGTTACCCTCCAGTCGACAGAAACGCACCAGCTGTTCCCGATAGTAAATCCAAACAGAAAGAATTTCACGGGCAAAACCAACCACCCGTATCATGCACATCCGCATATTTCATATACAGGCAATATTGCGACATGGGGTGAGGTAGATAACAACATACTTGGTATTTCGTGGATTGACTATACCGACATTCTTGAAAACGAGGTGGCAAAGGGCGGACGTTATGCGTTTGGCGAGGACGTTGTGCGTGTCAGCTATAAAGGACTTGAATGTGATTCATTAATAACCACCAAAGCAGGCGAAGAATGTGCAATGGCAAAACCGGGTGCATCAATCTTCTTTGACATTAATCCCGAGGTTATTGATGTGGATAACGGTGCAGTAAAGATTACGTTTGATTATTTCGACAACGGAACAAAGCCGCTTGTTATGACATACACCAAGGGCGTTGAAGAATACAACGATGTATGGGAGTTCTTCAACAGAACAACAGAAATACGTCGTAACGGTACAAATAAATGGCAGACGGCTGAAGTTATCATAGATTGCGGTAACTTTGAGAATATAGGTAAATTTGAAACTGACTTCAAGATTAGAAGCGGTGAGAAAACCTTGTATATAACAAACGTCAGAGTAGAAGCAATAGAGAAGTAAAGAAAGGATAGTTACAATGAAAAAACAGTTAAGAAAATTTCTTTGTGCTATGATATGCCTAATAATGATGTTATCGGGCGTAAACGTATTTGCACAGGGATCGCCTATGCAGATGTCGTGGTGTGGTGATTACAGCGATAACGCTGACCCGAAGCTCATAATTGAGTTTAAGACTCCTGCACAGTATAGACAGCAGGTTACGATGGTTATATATCCGGCATCAATCACAAACCCATCTGCTACAGATTATGTGTATATAAAAGAAATTACAGTAAATGCAGGCGAAAAGAAGGAAATCGAGTTAAGCATACTTGATACATATACAGCAGCTGACGGAAAGTACAAGGTAGCACTTCGCGGAAACGGATATATGAGTGAAGCATCGGCTGATTCAAAAACAGTTGATGTTATAAAACCGGCATCAATCCCGGGACTTCTTGATGAATTTGCGGGAGCGACAACTACAAGTTTTGCAGACGTACTCGATAAAGTTGCTCCGGCACTTCAGCTTGAAGCAGAAACGGATTCTGCACGTGAGACAAAGCGTGTAAATATAATGTTTAATATCCAGACAAATGACTACGACGGTGAATTCAAAAACCTTGAAAATATCCGAGATTCATGGAATCTGACAGATGTAATTGCATATATAAGCGATGATGGCAGAACAGCTGAGGGTATCAAGAGCCGAATAGAGGCAAACAGTGCCCTTTTAGGTATAGATACTACTACTGATGAGTATGCGACATATATTGATGCTGTATGCGAGAATATCAGAGATTACGCATCAGAATATAATAACGGCACAGGCGTAAACAGTGCTACGGATGTTAAAGGCATTGTGTATCAGTATATAGGAATGCATATGGTAAATGCGGCAAACGAGGAAACGCTTTATAACACGTTTGAAACCTATAAGAGTTATTTCCAGTTGCCCTCATCAGAGCTTTCAACGTATAATTCATGGGAAAGAAATAATCAGGATAAGGCGTTGCGTTCGTTGTATCATCAGGGATTTACAAAGAATGCACTGCTTGTAACGGCATTTAAAAACGGTGTAACAGGCGTTATAAACAACCCTGATGCATCTACAGATACACCGCCGGTTATAATTGTGCCGGGTGTGACAGGCACAAGCCCATCAAACTCTATGAGTGGTGGAGCTCCGACAGCTCCGACAGCTCCGACACAGCCGCCGGCACCGACATTTAAAGATGTTCCGTCAAGCCACTGGGCATATCCATATGTAACAAAGCTTGCAGCTAACGGAACAATCAGCGGTTATGATGATGGCACATTCAAGCCCAACAACAATGTAACTCGTGAAGAGTTTGTTAAAATGATAATCGGTGCAGCAGGTCTTTTGTCAAGCAGTGCGCAGTGTGAGTTTGCAGATGTTGCAAATGATGCATGGTTCTACAGCTACGTTGCATCAGGCTTTGAAAAGGGAATAATAAGCGGTGTTACAGACACAGAATTCGGCATTGGCAGAAATATCACACGTCAGGACGTTGCAGTTATTGCCGCAAGAATACTTACATATCTGGAAGCCGAAATTCCTGAGCTTACAGAGGTCACACTTACAGACATTGACACAGTTTCAGACTATGCACAGGAGAGCGTTAAGCTTTTGAACGGCATAGGAATAATCGGCGGATTTGATGACGGCTCATTTATGCCGCATAACGCACTTACACGTGCAGAAGCTGCTGCAATTATCAGCAGACTTACTGCGAATCTATAATCTGTGGGAGGAGGAAATACGATGAAGAAAAGAATTTTCGCATTATTTTTGACATTGTTAATGTCATTAACTTCGTTGGGTGCAGTTACAGCATACGCAGAAAATGAAACAGAAACAGCACCGGCAGAAGAAGTTGTAATAAAACCTCTTGACACAGACGCATTTAATGCACTTTATGCAATGGGATTTGTGGGTGACGAGCTTAAAGGGGCAGATAAGAACGCATATATCACAAGAGCACAGTTTATCGGATATCTCTTTAAGCTTGCAGGTTATACGGTAAATGAGCATAAAACAGACGATATTCCGTTTGTTGATGTAAGCACAAAGACACCGTATTATAACGAGATTTGTACAATGTACGAGCTGGGCAGAGTAAACGGTACAGAGCCCGGTATGTTCAGCCCAGATAACCACGTTACATACGCTCAGGCTTGTAAGCTTATAATTGATGTATTGGGCTACAGAAACTATGCCGAGATTAAATACGGCGAATACCCCGAAGGCTACATAATGATGGCAGGCGAGCTTGAAATAAACGAGGGCGTTAACAATGTTTTATGGAACAGCGAGCTTACAGCCGAGAATGCAGTGCAGATGCTTTATAACGCAGGCGGTGCCGAAATATTTAAATTCGCAGGAACAGATGCAAACGGAAACCCGAAATATGAAACAGACGGCACAGACCTCTTTGCATCAAATGACATATACTACGCTGAAGGCACAATGGAAAGCAACGGCATATGCTCAATAAAGGACGATAATGCAACATTGGGTGTATTTATAATCAGCGGCAAGAAATATGCAGCAGCAGACGTAGACCTTTCAAACCTTGTTGGTTGTGCTGTTAAATACTTCTACCGTGACGATAAGGTTTCACAGAAGCTTTTGTGGGCGACTTCAGATACACGTTTTGTAGAAGTAATCGACCTTAAAGCGGAGGAGCTTGCAGTTAATTCAGGCGAATATACTATGACAAATGTCGTTTATTATGAGCCGAACGGCAAACTTGAATCCGTTAAAATAAATCCGCTTGCTGATGTTATATACAATAACACACGCTGCGGTATTCCCACAATTGACGATATGAAACCGATGACAGGTACAATCCGTCTTATTGACAATAACGATGATGAGCTTTATGATGTTGTTATTGTAAACGAGTACGACAATATGTTCGTAACGCATATAGTAGAAGAAAAAGAACAGATATTCGCAAAATATAATAAAGCAGTTTATTTTGACGATTACGAGGAAGTAGTAATAATAAAGGACGGCAAGGAAACTACAATAAATGATATTGACAATAAGTCTATTATATCATTTATTGTTGATAAGGATAATAAAAAGCTTTATCTCTATCCTGTAAATGAGACATATAAGACTACCCTTAAAAAGTCAGAGACTTACAGAGGCAGAACAGTTTATGAGTTCGATAGTGGAAAATACCGTATGTCAAATGCATATAAGGCAATTGTAGACAATCCGGAGGAATACGCAGTTGTTCCGCAGATTGGCAAGACATATAACATCTGGCTTGACATATTCGGAGAAGTTGCAGAGGTTCAGGAGACTGCCGGAAATCTGCAGTATGCACTCTTAATGAGCGTAAGAGTAGGTGAAGCGTATGAGGATTGTGAGGCATATACACGTCTATTGTTGCCGGACGGAAATAAGGTAACGGGTGCAATTAACAAAAAAGTTCTTGTTAACGGTGTTAAAAAGACAGCAAGAGAATTTTTGGCAGATACACATCTTACCGATGAGAACGGCGAGTTTATGGTTCAGGTGGTTCAGGTTGCGTTTGATGATGAAGGCGACCTTAAGAAGATTGATTTTGCAAGCGATACATCGTCTATGGTAGAGATGGTAAATGGTCAGGAAGTACCATTATTCCCGTACGGATTTGACATATCTGCATTTTCGCGTGACTACAGAGCTTCAGAATCAAATGTAAGAAATCAGGACAGTTATGTCCTCGTGGCTAATAAGTATCTTGTAACAGACAATACGCTTATATTCGGTAAATGGCATGATATGGATTCATCAGAGCCTTATGAGGTTGTCGCAAAGGGTACTGTCGGAAGCGGTACATACTTAAAAGATATATATGACATTAACGAAAAACTCGAAATCGGTGCAATGTACCGTGAGGGACTTTACGTTAGGGGTAGCTGGCAGGCAGCTCCGCTGCTTGTTGACACCATTGAATATGTTTATTCAGATGACCAGGAGGTAAAGCAGATTACCGGTTATATGAACGGTACACAGGTAAGCTATGTTGAAGAAGAACCCGGTGTAATTCCTGAAACTATTGTTCATGGCGATCTTATAAGAGTGTCAGTGAAAAATAAGAAGCTCAATAAAGTGTTTATGACGCTCTCTTATGAAGATATCAAGAATAAGAATACACAGGTACTGCATAATCCTGACGGCAATGGCGAGGCATGGAATGGCGAGAAAGCTTCGGTATTTGCACCGTTATACAGAATGGATGCAAATTCTACAACAATAATGACACCGGCTGATTGGCAGGCAAGTGTCGGAGAGCTGCTTACATCTCCGAAAGGTTCAAGTTCATTGCGTTTGACAATTTTTGATGTTAAGAACGATGAAATATACGCAGGTGATTTCTACGAGATGTATAACAGGTACACAATTCTTGCAAATACCAAGGTTTCTGAGGAAACAGAAAAAGTAATGGTATTTATGAGAATGCGTTATGTAACAACAAGTGAAATCATCGTAATGGTATATTAAGGATAACGGAAAAAGGAGGAATTGAAAATGAAAAAATTATTAAGTTTTCTTATAACAATGTCAATTATGCTTGGTATGTTCCCGTCCGTTCCGGTATCCGCAGCATGGGACGGTACAGCGGCAACTGCCTTTGCCGGCGGTAGCGGTACAGAGAGTGACCCGTATCTGATTACAACCGCAGCAGAGCTTGCATTGGCAAGAGATATGATAAATGCAGGTACGGCAAACGAAGCACACTTCAAGCTTACAGCTGATATTGACTACGAAGATAATGCATGGGAGCCGATAGGCAACTACAACGATAAAACAAGTACCGGATACAAATTCAAAGGAACATTTGACGGTAACGGTTATGTAGTAAAAAATCTTTTGATTGAACAGACCGGCACAGCAAAAACAGATTTTATCTACCGCAGAATAGGCTTTTTCGGTGTTACAAGCGGGGCAACTGTTAAAAACCTAGGTATTGACAAAATAATAATCAAGGTTAAAAACCATGACTATTATCCTAACGGCGAAAATGATTCTACCGGAAGATACAGAGCCGGTTATATAGGCGGTTTTGCAAGTGTTGCTGACGGTACATTTGAAAACTGCTACGTAGCAAATTCAGAAGTACGAAATCTCAAGAGAGATACAAATGACGGTGGACTTGCAGGATTTGCGGGTCACGTAGGCTCCAATACAACAGTTAAAAACTGTTATGTGTATGATACAACGATATGTGCAGGCTACTCTGCACCACAGGCGGGGTTTGTTGCAACAATCGGCGGTTCGGGTGTATCTTTCGAGAACTGCTATGTTGCAGGAGTAACGGTTGATGTAACAGACGCATCAAACTCAGCAACTGCTGTTTGCTCAAATTATGGTTTTGGTCATGACAGCAGTCAAGAAGTATCAGTTGTAAACTGCTACACTGAAATGGCTGACAGTCAGGGCACTACCACACTTACATGGCTTACTCTGTATGCTTATACAGAAGAAAGGTCTCTTATAACAACTACTTCAGATAAAGCCACAATCATTGCAGGTCTTGTAACAAACAATGCAGACACTGTATATACGTATGATGAGACAAGTGTAATAAACGACGGTTATCCGTATGTTGATTATGAAACGGTATTGGCGACACCGAGCCCGAGCCCATCACCAAGCCCGAGCCCGTCACCGTCACCTACGCCGACTGTTGATCCGAATGCAACAGAGACACCGTTGCCGGATATAAACCTCGTGCTGATGGGCGATTCGTTGATGGACAAAGATAATAACACCATAGGAAGCCAGTATTCATGGACGAAGCGTGGCTGGGCAGGTCAGATAGGCAATTTTATAAAAAGCGATAAGATTACACTTGTCCATCACGGACACAACGGTCAGACGGTTAAGGATTTTATAGACGGACGCTCATGGCCACACAACTGTAGCTGGGATACAATCAAAACCGAATTTGGTGAGGGCGATTATGTGGTTATTGCTCTTGGTACAAATGATAAGAATAAGCTTGATGCATATAATGAAGACCCGACAACAGGCTACAGTGCAGAGCAGTTCAAGACTTGGTATAAGCAGATTATAGCAGATACGAGAAGCAAGGGTGCAAAGATACTTGTTCTTACACCTCCACCTAACAACTGGAGTACTACGGGCAACAGCTTCAAAGGTACAGACACATGGTCATCAAGTGCGGCACTTCTTGAACTTGAAGATGAGGTTGATAACCTCACTGTTATAAACATAGGTGAGGCTTATGCTTCAACTCTGAATGCATATATGAACGCTACCGGATATACAGCAACTCAGCTGAAAATGGATTATAGCAATAATACAATAACAGGCCCCGGAGTTATCTTTGTTGACCATGTCCACTTCTCAGAAATCGGTGCAAACCTTCTTGCATGGACAGTAGCAAATGAAATTGCAAAAACAACAACCGGACTTGAGAATTATATGGTACCGGGTTCGATGCCTACAGCTACTCCGGCACCGACGGCTACACCTACTCCGACAGCTACAGCAACAACAGCACCGACAACGGCGCCAACGACGGCTCCGACTGCGACCGCAACTGCATCGACAGAGCCGACCGCAACTGCAACAACAGATCCGGAGGCCGGTTGGGACGGAACTCCTGCAACAAGCTTTGCAATAGGCGACGGTTCAGCGGGAAATCCGTATCTTATATCAGATGCGGCAGAGCTTGCATTAGCGGCTGCTAAAGTCAATGACGGTACTGCAAACACTGCTCATTTCAAGCTTATGGCGGATATAGACTGCAGTGCTCAGACCTGGACGCCGATAGGAAATAGCACAAACTATTTCCAGGGATTTTTCGATGGTAACTACAAAACAATAAGCAATTTCAAAATTGAAGGTGACGCTTCATCAACATATGAGGCAATGGGCTTGTTCGGCTATGTGGGAAATAGCTCAAGCGGAACAACAATCAGAAACCTCGGTATTGAGAATATAACTATTAAGTTTACAGGCAGTACAACAAAGTATCTTGGCGGTATGGCAGGATGTGTTTATGCATATACAACTATAGAAAACTGTTATGTTAAGAATTCGTCATTAGAATTTAATTCAAACTACGGTGGAGGTAATCCTCTTAATGTTGGCTCGTTTATCGGACGTATAGGAAAAAATGCATCGACAGAAGCGTCAGCTCCTGTAGTTAAAAACTGTTACACATACGGTATGACACTCCGTACTGCCTATGACAGAATTTTAGGCGGATTTGTAGGTGCAGTTGACGGTACTTACCCCGGAAAATTCACTAACTGTTATGTAGCAAATGTAAGCTTCCCGTCAGGGTATACTAAATCTGACGCAGATAGCGGTATCAGATCTACACTCTATGCATTTGTCAGCAGTTCCGGAAAAGCAAATCTTAGCCTTTCGAATTGTTACTCAACGCTGACAAGCGGACAGGGTAATTGTACCGGAGTTCAGACATTTAACAGCACAAATAATGTGGGAGAAACAGGTAAAACAGCAGCTGAGATAGTAACAGCATTTGCAGGTGTTGCAGAATTTGGAGTATCGGCAACTGTAAACAATGGCGAATACCCGTGCCTGAAGTATGAGGACCCAATGTTGGGAGCAATGCCAACTCCGGCACCTACTCCGACACCGAGCCCGACTCCCGAGCCGACTCCGACTCCCGAGCCTACTCCGGCACCTACTCCGACTCCCGAGCCAATTCTTACAAAGATTGTCTTTGGCGAGCTTGAAACAGCTCCGGCTGCGGACGGAAAGCTGACAGCATCACTTGATGTTACATATACAGACCTTGACTATGATACAGCCAAGTTTATGGTAGTAAAGTACGGTGCTAAGGAACAGGTGCTTGAGGTTAAGGAACAGGTTAAGACTGTGCAGGATGGCGGATCGATTGATGAAACCTTTACTGTAACGCTTGATAGTGCTCCGGCAGAGGGAGAAACGCTTAAGTATTATTTGTGGGGCGACGGGAACGTTTCGCTTATAGATAATGCACCGTCTGATATTTCGGGCTTTAGTGCTGTTTCAAAGTATAAGGGTGTAGGACTATCGTGGGCACCAAGCTATGACGACAGTGCAAACACCATAGAGTATCATATATACCGTAACGGTGTATATCACGGAAAAACAACAGATACTTACTATCTTGCTCCCGGATCGCTTACAACAGGGTCTGTATATTCAGTAGTTGCGGTTGATGCAAACAGTAACGAGACAAGTCCTGTAATATCTGATGCAATGAAAAAGATACAGATGTTCTATTGTAATCCGAATAATGCATCCGGTCTTTCAAACTTCTCACAGGACAGAAACTATGATGCGTATTCAGCACCGGTGACAATAAACGGTGTTAAGGCGTATGCAGTACCCGAAGTTCAAGACAAGTTACATTATATTTACTTCAGGATGGATACTGCTGTCTGTGACATCACAAGTGATGATCATGATATAGTATTTGAGATTGATTATCTTGACCAGGGTACAGGCGAAATCAAGATGATATACAACAGAATAATAAATGACGGCGAGACAGATAACCATGTACCTGCACGTCAGAGTGTAGTGGTTGCAACAAAACAAAATACCGGTACCTGGAAGACTGCAGTTGTAAGAGTTTCAAATGCGGCACTGCGTAACTCTGCACATTCATCAAGCTCCAGCTTTGGTATAACTGTACCGTCTAATACTCCGTTAAATGATATAGCGATTAAAGAAATAAGAGTTATACAGGCGGAAAAGTACGAGTAATTAAAAAACTACCACAGGCATCGCCTGCGGTAGTTTTCTTTATTTTTCGGGAATAATCGGATATAACTGTATCATATTACCACCGTCAACAACCAGCTCGGCACCGGTTGTATTGAGTGAATTGTCGCTTGCAAAGTACCAGACCGCATTTGCAATGTCCTCAAATGATGCAATATCACCGAGTGGTGTATAGTTTGACAACGCCTCACGGCAGTTATTGTAGTTCTTTTCCCAACGGTCGGTTTTAATCATACCGGGGAGGACAGCGTTAACACGGATGTTATACTTGCCAAGGTCAAATGCGAGTGCACGCATCATTCCGAGAGCTCCCGACTTTGATGCAGAGTATGCAATCCTGTCGGGGATTGCACGGTATGCAGTGTTTGAGTTTACAAATACCACCGAGCCACCGCCTTTTTTTATCATCTGCTTTGCGGCAGCACGTGTAATCATAAAGTTCCAGCATATATTGGTATTTATTACCTCGGCAAAATCTTTTATATCCACTGTCAGAAACTCCTGACAGATACCGAGGTTTGCGGCGTTTAGCACGACTGCATCAACCGGGTAGCCGAGTGAAGCAATATCGTTAAAAATACTGTTCACATTATTCTCATCACCGACTATCATATCATAGCCTTTTGAGAAGACACTATACTTTTCCTTAATAATTTCTGCAGTTTCTTTCGCGTGCTCACCGCTTCGGCTGCCGATAAATACGGCATATCCCTCTTTTGCAAATTTATGTGCAATACCCAGCCCCGTATTGGTCGTAGCACCTGTTATAAATACTGATTTCATTTTATTACACTCCTCAAAAATAGAATTCTGTCCGGGCGGGGCGAATATCTGTCAATGCACCTGTGTAATGCCTCAATGTATGCAGCTGATAGGGGTGTGCAAGACACGCCTCTTCGTTTATCTCAATTCCAAGTCCTGCTCTTTCAGGGATAGTGATATATCCGTCCTTATACTCAAGACTTTCGTTTGTTATATCCTTTCGCCATTCTACGTCTGAATACATAATCTCAAGGATACAGAAGTTCGGACAGTTTGCCGCAAGTTGCAGAGTTGCTGCATTTGCAACCGGACCCGACGGGTTGTGCGGTGCAAACGGGATATATCTGCATTCTGCCTCTGCCGCAATCTTCTTAAGTTCCATAATACCGCCTGCGTGCGAGATATCAGGCTGTATGTAATCTGCCGCCATTTTGTCAAACATCGGCTTGTAGTCCCAACGTGTGTAGAGGCGTTCACCGGCTGATATTGCAACCGGTGATTTGTCTTTAACCTCTTTTAGTGCATCAAGGTTATCCGGTGGAACAGGCTCTTCAAAAAACATAGGCTTAAACTGCTCAAGCTCTTTTGCTATTTTGATGCTTGTAGGAATGTTAAATCTGCCGTGTCCCTCAATGAGTAAATCAACCTCATTACCAACTGCTTCACGCACTGCCGATACGCAACGCAATGCCTTGTCAAGCTCCTTATTTGATATATCAAGATAATTCTTGCCAAACGGGTCCCACTTCATTGCAGTAACACCACGTTCTACTGCAATTTTTGCCTTTTCTCCAAACTCCTCCGGCTCTTTTGCACCCGCAAACCAGCCGTTGACGTAAATTCGCACTTTGTCGTTTACTTTACCGCCTAAAAGTTGATATACAGGGACATTAAGGCTTTTTCCAAGTATATCCCATAGTGCCATTTCAACTGCTGATAGTGCCGACATCAGAACCGCACCGCCACGCCAGTATGCATCACGGTAGATATTGTGCCAATGCTTTTCTATATCAAGCGGATTTTTGCCCACAAGATACTCCTTGATATGCTCAACAGCACCGATTAGTGCCTTTTCTTTATATTCAAGTGTTGCTTCGCCGACACCGTCAATACCTTCGTCTGTATATACCTTAACAAACACCCAGTTTGTTCTGAAGCAGTCAACTGCAAAGGTTTTAATATCAGTTACTTTCATTTGAATTTCACCTCTTTGTAAATTTGAGGAACTGTTTTGGACTCATACTCAAAGCAATTCATATCAATTTCATCAAACATTCCGCAGTGTACGGGTACTGCAAATTCAGGTGCAACCCTTTCGCAAAAAGCCTTTGCATCTGCCATATTCATATTGTTTCCAACGCCGTTTACGGGCAAAAATACCGCATAAATATCGTTTGGAATATCAGCGAAGATATCCTCATTGTACAGTGTGTCACCGGTTATGTAATACTTTTTCTCGCCGTCGTCTATGATTATGCCGATAGCACAGGGATCGCTGTGTTCTGCCTTTACAGCAGTGAATTTTATATCGTTTTGCGTCCATGTTGTGTGACGGTTAAACTGAACATAGTTATTGCTGCCGCCAAGCTTTCTCACCTCTGTCCACACCGATGACGGCGAAAGTACAGTAACGACTGTGTTTTCGTTTATAAAACGAGGTGCAGTTTCGGGATCATAGTGGTCAAGATGGTTATGCGTAAAAATCACCATATCAGGGGATATATCAAATAAATCCTCACTCACTGCCACCCGTCTGTAGTTTTTTGGCTCGAATTTTTTAACGCAGTCTGAAAGGTAGGGGTCAATCATAATTTTAAATCCGTCCTTTTCAAAAAGCAGTCCGGCTTGCCCAAGCCATGTTATTTTCATAAAATCACTCCACTCTGTTGACTTTTTGATAGATTTATTTTATAATATATTTTATCGGATGTATATAATAATCTTACTAAATTTATTAGAAATCTTACTATATGAGGAGTAATTATGGAAATTGTATTGCCGGAGATTGTTTCTATAGGGGTTTTTAATGCACAAAATATCGCACAGAACAAAAACCTTACAAAAAAACGTACTACTACAATGTTTGAAATTGAAATCCCGATTGAAAACGGCGGAGTCTCTTATATAAACTCTGATGGCATAGCAGTAGAACCGTCCTTTGTCATATGTGCAAAGCCGGGACAGACACGTCAGACACGGCTTCCGTTTAAGTGCTATTATATTCATTTTATTTTAAATAGTGGTGTACTTTACGATACACTGATGAATATGCAGAGCTTTGTTAAAACGGACAGATTCGATAAGTACAAAGAGATGTTTGAGAGAATGCATAGGTATTTTGAAACGGCAGTTGAGGCGGACGAGATAATCCTTCAGAGTCTTGTTATGGAGCTTATATACACTCTTTCAAAGGATTCACAAAGACTCAAGAAACGTGAGCAGATAAAGACGAATAACTACGAGGTAATTGAACGTGCGATAAAGTACATAAAAGGCAATCTCACGTCTGATTTATCGCTTAATACGGTGTCTCTCTATGCAGGAATGAGCCCGATACATTTTCATAACTGTTTCAAGACCGCCACTGCACGCACATTGCATCAATATGTCGAGGAGCAACGCATTAAAAAAGCGGCAAATATGCTTATTACAACCGATGCTACACTGACAGAGGTTGCGTACGAATGTGGGTTTTCTTCACAGTCATATTTCAGCTACGCATTCAAGCGGAAAATGAGTGTTACACCTCGTGAATATGCAAAGCGGGTTTTTGGCAGATATGAAAAAGAAATATAATTGTACTATTGTAAAAAAGGGCAAAGTATGGTAGAATAGATTTAACAAAGTTAAATCTATTCAGCTAAATTCGCTTGGCAGCGAGCTAAATGTGCTGACGCACGCTAAATTACTTCGTAGCTAAATTGACCTGCGGTCAGCTATTAAGCGAATTTAATTTAGCTACTCCGAAGGAGTTATTTAGCTATGGAACGAAGCGGAATAATTTAGCTTTGCAACTTGTTGCAAAATTTAGCTAAAATAAGTGTCATCTAAATCGTTCAATGATTCTATAATTATAAAAAATGCGGAGGTGATTCCATGAAAAAAGTTATTTTGTTTTTACTCGTGGCTATGTTGTTTGTTGTAGGTTGTGCAACTGCAAAGGACGGTGTAGAAAACAATATAAATAAGCCAAGCGAATGGGCAGAGAGTTACGCGTCAAAAGCGATAGAATTGGGTATAACTGATGGCGTGGATGCTTTATGGCTTGAGCCGGTAAATCGTGAGCATTTTTGTGAATTTGTGTACAATATGTTGGATAAAACAGGCGTAGAATGGACTGGAACGATAGAAAACCCGTTCGGTGATACCGATAATGAAAAGGTGATTGCCTTATACGGAAAGGGTATTATAGAGGGTAAATCAGATGATACTTTTGTGCCTGAGGATGAACTCACACGTGAGGAAGCCGCAACAATTCTTTGCAGAATTGTGCGGTATATGAATCTGCCGTCTACAGAAATGTACTATGTTTTTGACGATGAGTCTGAGATTTCAGAATGGGCAATGGATTCTGTTCAGGTAATATGCAACCTTGGCGTTATGAACGGCATTGGCACTAACAGATTTAGCCCGAAAGGCAACTACACTGCCGAACAAGCTGTTACAACTTTGGTAAGGTTGTTTGATATTATCCCGGGCGAAGAAAATACAAATTTATCATTTGCTGACAGCCTTAATGGCGAAATGCCAGACGATGCGAATTATATGTTCTCGCCGTTGTCTATTAAAATGGCACTGGCACTTGCAGCAAACGGTGCTGAAGGTGAAACACAGCAGGAAATACTTGATACAATTGGAATAACAGATTTAGACCAGTATAATGAATCAGTAAAAAGTATGATTAAAAGCTATTCTGAATCAGATTTGCTGAAGATTGACATTTCGAATTCCATATGGATAAATTCTGATAATACGCCACAAAAATTTTCAAAAGAATATTCTAATAAGGTTACAGAGTATTTTAATGCAGAATCCGATACGGTTACCAATAAAACGGCATTGCCCAGAATCAATGGCTGGGTAAATGATAAAACGCATGGGAAAATTCCAACAATTATCGGCGAGGACAATATAGACTTTGGTGCTATGCTTATAAATGCCGTATATTTTAACGGTAGATGGCAGAATGAGTTTTACAAGGGTGTAACTGAAAAAGATGTGTTCATTGACAAGAATGGCAAAAAAACCGATATAGAGTTTATGAACAAAACATCAGATATGAGGTATGCAAATACAAATGATGTGCAAATCATTGAGCTTCCGTATATGGTTGATGAGAAATCTGAAGATATGTATATCAGCATGTATTTAATGATGTCAGATGCAGAATTTGAGCCGGAGGCGGTATTAAATTCAGCGGAGCTTTCCTCAACGTATGTTGCACTGTCTCTGCCGAAGTTTAAAGTTGAATACAGTACAGGTTTGAATGATATTCTTAAAAAGAACGGAATACAAAAAGCTTTTAGCAGCAGGGCTGAATTCGGGAATATGTTTGATGGCGGAAATATGTTTATTAGTGACACTTTGCATAAGACATACATAGAAGTTGATGAAGAGGGAACAGAAGCGGCGGCTGTTACTGCAGTTACAATGAAGGCGACATCGGCTATGCCCACGCCAAAACCTGAACCTATAGAGGTTAAGTTCAATAAACCATTTACGTTTGTAATACGAGATAATTCAAACGGCGAAATCCTGTTTATGGGTGAATATTCATATGCAAAATAAAGTGACAGTTCATCCGTTCCCGCCGCTATATGATGAAAACTCAAAAATACTTATTCTTGGTAGTTTTCCATCAATAAAATCCCGTGAGCAGATGTTTTTCTATGGGCATCCGCAAAATCGGTTCTGGAAAGTCGTTTCAACGGTATTTGATGATAAAATTCCATGCAGCATAGAGGAAAAGAAAGAGTTTTTGAGGCTGCACGGTATCGCATTGTGGGATGTTATTGCATCGTGCGAAATTGATGGTAGTTCAGATAGTTCGATTAAAAATGTGAAGGTAAACAACATTTCGGAAATTTTGAATACAGTAGATATAAAAGCGATTTTTGTCAATGGAAAAACTGCTGAAAAGTATTATAAAAAGTGTATGGAAAAAACAGTATGCAGAAGTGCAATATGCCTGCCGTCAACATCACCGGCAAATGCTGCATGGTCTATAGACAGACTCATTAAAGCATGGAGTGTTATAAAGGAACAGGTAGTATGATTTCAAGCAACGCTTGAAATCGTCGATGTAAATCTGTTGTGAGATTTTCGATATGTGCTAAAGCACTCGATATGCCTGTCGGCTTGATATGTTGCTGACGCAACGGGATTTATATCATATCGATTTTACGAAGTAAAAATATTGAGCATTCGAAGATTGTATATCGACAAAAATCAGTCGGCATCTAAATTGTTCATAAATTCAGGGATATCAATTCCTGACGGAATTTGATGAGGAGGTATAGATATGTGGAAGGCTTTGTTGGCACTTGCTGTTACATTTATTGCCGGTCTGCTCGGTATGGCTATTGGCTACGATGCAATGAACGGCTTTTCAGAAATGGGCAGTGTTGTCGCTGTTGCCGTAATGGGTGCATTTATAATATATTTTAACGAGAAGAAATAAGCTTTCAGATTTAACCGGAATGGCAGAAAAGGGGAAATTGATATAAAAGTTATAATCGCAGAGAAGCCGAGCCTTGCCCGTAATATTGCGGCAAGTATCGGGAATATGAAAAGAGCTGACGGATATTTGATTGGTGGGGAATACATAATTACGTGGGTTTTCGGCCACTTGTTTTCGTTGGCTGATATTGAATATTATTCTCCGAACCCCGACGGAACTAACCGATGGTCGATAAAGAATATTCCGTGTTTCCCCGAAAAGTTTGTGTTTGAGCTGAAAAAAGACCAGAGAACAAAGCAGGTTGATCCGGGTGTTAAAAAACAGTTTGAGACGATAAAAGCACTTATCGGTCGTGACGATGTTGATATGATAATAAACGCAGGCGATGCCGACCGTGAGGGTGAAATAATAATCAGAATATGTGTTGAGGAGGCAAACTCAAACGGAAAACCCTTCAAGAGGTTGTGGCTACCTGACCAGACCCCCGAAACAATACGTCAGGCACTTTCAGAAATGAAAGACGAAAGCGAATATGAAAACCTTGCAAACGAGGGTTATGCAAGAACGTATATTGACTGGCTTTACGGTGTGAATCTTACACGTTTTGCTACGCTCAAAAACGGTAAGCTTTTAAGAGTGGGACGTGTTATTGTGCCGATAGTTAAAGCTATTTATGACCGTGATATGGCAATCCGTAACTTTAAGCCGGAGATATACTACGGAATAGTGAGTAAAGCCATTACAAACGGTGAAGAAATCGAGCTTACCAGTAAGGAAAAGTTCGATAAGAATGAGTTTTCAAAGGCACAGGCACTTTGTGATAAATACAATGCATCAGATGCGATAGTAATTGAAAAAAAGAAAAAGAAAGATACTTTAAAACCGGGCAAGCTGTATTCGCTTACAAAGCTTCAGAATGTGCTCGGCAAAAAATATAAAATGTCAATGGAACAGAGCCTGAAAATAGTTCAGGACTTGTACGAAAAAGGGTACGTGACATATCCGAGAACGAACTCGGAATATCTTGCAACTGCGGAAAAGGACAAGATAAAAACAATACTTACTTCAGTTTCAAAGATAGGCTATCCCGTAAAATTCAAGGATGGAAAGACCATATTTGACGATTCAAAGATTGAATCGCATTCAGCACTTACGCCGACATATAAAATACCGAAAAAGGACAGCTTAAGTCCGGATGAATATACTGTTTATTCGACCATAATGCGTAGGTTTGTTGCGGTATTCTGTGCAGAGGATTGTGTGGTTGAAAAAACTGAAATTAAGATTGATGTCGGTGGATTTGAGGAGTTCACCTTAAAAGGAACGGTCATCGCAGAGCCGGGCTGGACAAAGTATGATGACTATTCTAAAAAGGACAAAATTTTGCCCAAGCTTGAAAAGGGCGATAAAATCAATGTGGATTTTAAGCCCACAGAAAAGGAAACACAGCCACCCAAGCATTATACAATAGAAACCCTTAATAACTATCTCAAAAACCCGTTTAAGGAGGACAAAAAGAAAGCCTCGGAGGATGATAGTGATGAGGAAGAATACAGAGCAATTTTTGAGGGACTTGAGCTTGGAACAGAAGCAACAAGAACAGGCATAATAGATAACGCAAAAAAGAGCGGATACATTGAGCTGAAAAAGGACGTATATAAAATTCTGCCTGACGGCGAAAATCTGATAGAGTCACTTATCAGAATGAATATAAGTATGGATAAATACAAAACGGCAGAGGTTGGTAAAGCTCTCAAGAAGGTTTTTAGGGGAGAGTTTACTATAGACGACAGTATAGCTATTGCAAAGAGTGAAATAAAAACGGTTTTTGCAAAAAAGAACGTGCCGCCGGAGCTTGATACAGATGACGGATTTATCGGCGATATTATCGGTAAATGCCCGATGTGCGGTGCTGATGTAATACGCACAAGTTTTGGCTATGGCTGTTCGGGATATAAGGAGAATGGCTGTAAATTCGGAATAAAGAATGTTATCTGTTCAAGAGTTATATCAAAAGCCAATGTACAAAAAATGCTCGAAACAGGAATAAGCTACAAGATAGACGGTTTTGTTTCGCCAAAAAGCGGAAAAACATTCCAGGCGTATCTGAAACTTGAAAGCGGCAGAGCAGTATTTGATTTTAACGACTAAAAATCTGAATTTTAAACTTTTTAATATGTATGGAAAGGAATATAGATATGTACTTATCCGATAAATGGGAAGATTACAGAATAATAGACGCATCAGGCGGTGAAAAGCTTGAGTACTGGGGTAAATACCTTCTGCGTCGTCCTGACCCGATTGCGGTGTGGGATGATAAGGTGGATATTGCACGCTGGAACAAGGTTGATGCGTGGTATCACCGTTCAAACAAAGGCGGCGGAAGCTGGCAGGTGTTTAATAAATCAATCCCTGAAAAGTGGCAGATAAAATACCGTGACCTTGTGTTCAATGTCCGCCCGACAGGGTTCAAGCATACGGGACTGTTCCCCGAACAGGCGGTTAACTGGGATTTTATATCAGACCTTATAAAGTCGGCAAACCGACCGATAAAGGTGCTTAATCTGTTTGCATATACAGGCGGTGCAACGGTCAGTGCATTGGCATCAGGTGCTGAGGTGTGTCACGTTGATGCATCAAAGGGCATTGTCACATGGGCAAAAGAAAACGTTGTATCATCAGGACTTGGCGATGCAAAGGTCAGATATATTGTAGATGATGTTGTGAAGTTTGTAAAACGTGAAATCAGGCGTGGCAACAAATATGATGGAATAATAATGGACCCGCCATCTTACGGCAGAGGTCCGTCGGGTGAAATGTGGAAGATTGAAGATGCACTCTATCCTCTTATCTGCGACTGTATGGAAATACTTTCGGATAATCCGTTGTTTCTGCTTATAAACTCATACACCACCGGACTCTCGGCAACGGTATTGAAGAATGTAATGACAGTAACTGCACAGAAAAAATTCGGCGGTGAATTTGATGCAGACGAGATAGGATTGCCGATAGAATCAAACGGACTCGTTCTGCCGTGCGGAATAACCGGCAGATGGTACAGAAAGGACTGATGATATGCTAAAAGGAAAAACAGTTGTGCTTGGTGTTACAGGTTCTGTTGCGGCGTATAAGACCGCAAACCTTGCACGTATGATAAAGAAGCTTGGCGGTAATGTTCATGTGCTTATGACAAAGAATGCAGAGAATTTTATAAATCCATTCACATTTGAAACACTTACGCAGAACAAGTGTCTTGTGGATACATTCGACCGCAATTTTCAGTACAGTGTCGAGCACGTTGCAATTGCAAAGCAGGCAGATGTTGTTATGATAGCACCGGCAAGTGCGAATGTAATCGGCAAGATTGCAAACGGAATTGCTGATGATATGCTAACAACTACTGTTATGGCGTGCCCGTGTACAAAGATAATAGCACCGGCAATGAACCATAATATGTACCATAACCCGATAGTGCAGGATAATATAGAAAAGCTTAAGAGATTCGGATATACTATAGTTGCCCCGGCTCACGGGATGCTTGCAAACGGTGATATGGGGGACGGCAGAATGCCTGATGAAGAGGAGCTTCTGGAATACATTCTCCGTGAGGTAAGCCATGAGAAGGATATGGCAGGCAAGCGTGTGCTTGTAACTGCAGGAGCAACACGTGAGGCGATTGATCCGGTGCGGTTTATAACAAACCGTTCAACCGGCAAAATGGGCATAGAGCTTGCACGTGCGGCGATGTACCGTGGTGCGGAAGTTACACTTGTTAAGGGTGCAACTGAGGTCAAAGCACCGATGTTTGTTGATGTGGTTAATGTGGAATCTGCGGAGGATATGTATAATGCAGTGGAAAAGCACGCACCAGACTGTGATATAATAATAAAGGCGGCGGCAGTGGCTGATTATACGCCTAAAACCGTTGCAGAGCAAAAAATCAAAAAATCAGACGGTGACAGTGTGATTGAACTGACACGCACAAAGGATATTTTAAAGTCGCTTGGCGCAGCAAAAAAGGCAGGTCAGTTCATATGCGGTTTTTCAATGGAAACAGAAAATCTGCTTGAGAACTCAACCAGAAAGCTTGAGTCAAAAAATGCCGATATGATTTGTGCAAACTCTCTTACAGACGAGGGGGCAGGCTTTGGTGTTGATACCAACGTAATAACACTCATAACAAAAGAGGGGGCAGAAAAACTCCCGAAGCTTTCAAAGTTTGAGTGTGCAAACGCAATACTTGACACAATTATAAAAGGAGAAAACGCATAATGCGAATGAGAAAAAAGAAAAACTGTGCCGCAAGAATTGAGCGGTGCGGTGATATACGCATAACTGACCCTGAAGCTCACAAGGGTAAATGGAACGAAGTTTTTGGGAACGATAACCCCATACACGTTGAAATCGGATGCGGTAAGGGCAGCTTTGTTGTGGGTATGGCAAAGATGTACCCTGACGTGAACTTTATCGCAATTGAAAAGGTTGAGGACGTCATAGTTATGGCAATGGAAAAGGCGATAGAAAACGAGGTAAAAAACGTACTTTTTATGGACCTTGACGCCGAACGTATTGAGGACTTTTTTGAAAAAGGCGAGATTGAAAGAATTTACTTAAACTTCTCGGACCCGTGGAAAAAGAGCAAGCAGGCAAAACGCCGTCTTACTCACAAAAATTTCCTTGACCGATACAAAAAGGTACTTAACAGCGGCGACTTTATATGGTTTAAGACTGACAACCGTAAACTCTTTGAGTTTTCACTCAACTCATTCTGTGCAGAAGGGTTCAGATTACAAAATATAACTCTTGATTTACACGATTCGGGATTTACTGGCAATGTTATAACCGAATACGAGCAACGGTTTATAGATTTGGGACAGCCGATATACAGGTTAGAGGCTACATTTTAATACAATCTAAAAAAGGGCATTGCCCTTTTTTAGATTGCAATATTATGTTTCAGTCTCAAACGTAAATCGTCTGCAAGCATAGCTATGTATTCGGAGTTAGTGGGGTATCCGTGACAGGCATTTTCGGGGGAAACACCGAAAATGTCATAAATCACCTTTTTGTTTCCTCTGTTCCACGATACCTTGATTGCGTGGCGGATGGACCGTTCAATGCACTGTGGTGATTTGTTGTATTTTTTCGCAACCATCGGGTAAAGCTTTCGTGTTATCGGGTCAAGTGTCGATATGTCATCTATCGCAAATTTGAGTGATGAACGGATATAATTGTAGCCGTTAAGATGTGCCGGCACGCCCATACAGTGCAGGAAATGTGTAATCTTAACATCAATACTGTCATTTGAGGGTGGAGTGACGGGTGATACAGAACTCTCATCTGCAAGCTCTGCGATTGTATTACATATCTCTGAATATGACTGTGGCTTTATCATAAAATAATCAGCACCATGGCTTCCGGCACTTTTTATCATACTTGGGGTTATTGTGAGTGAGTTTATTATGACAAATGGCTTTGGCTTTTTATAGCTGTTTTTTAAATGTCTCAGAAATCCCATAACATCAAATCCCGGCATAAGAAAGTCAGTTATTATAAAAGTCGGGTTTATAATTTCAAGCATCCTGAGCACCGATGCACCGTCCGTTACATAGGCGGCGTCGAAAAATGCCGGGTGCGATTTTGCGGTATCTGTGAGACCGTGTGCGTATTCCTCATCTTTGTCAATTATGAGGAGTGTGATTTGTTTTTTCATTTAAGTTTCTCCTTTTTTTGAAATCTGTTGAAAGTATATCATCAAATATGCACGAAATCAATAGAAAAACAGGAACTGTAAAGAACTTTTAAACTCACCTACACGGAGTTACAAAATGTTGTTTTTTGTGTCCGGATATGACAATTTTTACGAACGAAAAAATCAGCTCTGCAACGGCAGAGCTGATTTATAACTGTCATTATTTGTAACTGATAAAGGTATCGACCACTGTATTCAGATTTGTCATATTTATATCGTCACCGCCGTTGGGGCTCGATGCTGTAACGATGTATGCTGAACGGTCATCGGCAAAATATACACTCTTGATGCTCTTGAAATCAGGGTCATTCATTGCGGTGAAGGTGTATTTGTAACCTTCGTACGAGCCGTCTTTGTTGAGCAGGAAGAAGCCTGTTATGTCGATTGAATTATCATCCTTTAACATATCCATAAGCTGTGTTTCAGTGTCTATAACCTGTGCATTTGTTGCATACTTTATATTGACTGTGTTAGGATGACCCGAGTCGTTCTGGATAGTGACGATAACATTATCGGGGTCCTCGTCGTTAATTTCACAGATTTCAGGTAACTGTATTGAATACGCATTATCTTTGCCCTGATACAGTGTATGACCTTCAAGCAGTGCGTAATCACCAAGGACTGTCTGTACTGCTGCCGGTTTTTCGACCGGTACAGGTGTGGGTGCTACCTCTGCTGTCATTGAACAGCCTGAAAATGCGGCTGTGATAAGTGCCGTTGCTATTGTGGTATATACTATGTTTCTCTTCATGTAAAACCTCCTGTGGTTTTTGTGTGTTTTTGTCAAAATATCGCAAAAAACATAACCATTTATATATATAATACACTAAAAGGCATAGTTTGTCAAGGTTTATTTCATAATATATTACCTATATGAACTTCTGTGCTGTGTGGCAGATGCCTGAATAAAAATTCAAGCACATATATTTTTGAAAGTGCATCACTTTTCATTTCGTGCTTTGCAAAGGATTTGAGCTCGGCAAGGTTCATGCGTATGTTGTCGATTTCAATATGGTCGCCTGTTGCGAGAAAAAACTTTTCAAACTCTGAGAGACTTTTACTGAGCTTGTCAATCTGTTTTTTGGCTGCGTCGTAGTTTTCGTTATTCACAGACACTTTGATTTCAGTTGTCATATCTGAAAGCTTTTTTGCCTCGGAGGAGAGGTGCTGTGAATAAAAAATACTTCCGGAAACTATAACCGCACCAATTATGAGCGTCACTACAAAGCTCTTCATTTCTTTTTACCTGCTCTTTCCTTGAGTTGCATAAACATTTCACCCTCGGCATCCACAGAAGCAATAAAAACATCCGAAATCTTTTTGGCTCCACGTTTTTTCAGTTCTTTCATAATCTGCTCCTCGGTTTTGCCGGAACGTGCAAGCTCGCACTTGTTGAACTTGCCGTCCAGTATCACAGTAGAGGGTAATCCCTCGTGACGCACATTTTTGAGTTGTAAATCTTCGACTGTTGCTGCACGTGCGTTATCTTTGGGAATAACCGAAAGCTTGCCGTTAGTTTCAAGCACAGCAACAAAAACATCTGATATATCAAAACATCCCAGAACCCGAAGCTCCTCTAAAAGGTCACTGAGATTAAACCTCTGCTTCATAAGCTCTTTTTCGCATATCACGCCGTTATACACCACTATTGACGGCTCACCCATAAAAAACTTCCGTAATGTTCTGCTTTTTATGCTTATATACGAAGTTACAACCTCGGCAAAAAGCAACGTAAGAACAGGGATAATACCGAGAAGCAGCGGTATATCAAGTGACTGCATCGGCACTGTTGCTACATCTGAAATCATTATTGCGACAACGAGTTCTGATGGCTGCAACTCGCCAATCTGACGCTTGCCCATTATCCGCAGTGAGAAAACTACGGTTGAATATAAAATTAAAGTTCGTATTATAATTACCAGCATATTGCACACTCCCATACGCAGTATCTGCAAAAATATAGGTAATTATTCAGGTTGAATTTTTTTAGAAAACCTCTTGACAAAACATTGATAAAATGGTAAAATGATTCGGTATGGAAATACGCACGCATAATGTATGTACCTGTTGCCCATTTGCCGGGGTTGGTGCATAGTAAGATTTATGCGGAGGATTTAAAAAACAAGGAGGAAATTTAAAATGGCAAACGTAATTTCAATGAAACAGCTTTTAGAAGCAGGTGTTCATTTCGGACACCAGACAAGAAGATGGAACCCTAAAATGGCTCCGTACATCTTCACAGAGAGAAATGGTATCTATATCATCGATCTTCAGAAGACAGTTAAGAAGGTAGAAGAGGCTTACTACTTCGTTCGTGACATCGCTGCAAGCGGTAAGAGCGTATTGTTTGTAGGTACAAAGAAGCAGGCTCAGGACTCAATCAAGGAAGAGGCAGAGCGTGTAGGTATGTACTACGTTAACAACAGATGGCTCGGCGGTATGCTCACAAACTTCCAGACAATCGAGAAGAGAATCGAAAGACTTGCTCAGATCAATGCTATGGAAGAAGAGGGCACATTCGATCTTTTGCCGAAGAAGGAAGTTATCAACCTTAAGAACCAGAGAGACAAGCTCGAGAAGAACCTCGGCGGTATCAAGGACATGAAGGAGCTTCCGGGCGTTATGTTCGTTGTAGACCCGAGAAAAGAAAAGATTGCTATTTCAGAGGCAAAGAAGCTTGGTATCCCAGTTGTAGCCATAGTTGATACAAACTGTGATCCGGATGAGGTTGATTACGTAATCCCGGGTAACGACGATGCTATCCGTGCAGTTAAGCTTATCGCTTCAACAATCTCAAATGCTATCATCGAAGGCAGACAGGGCGAGGACGCTTTAGCAGCAGTTGTTGAGGCTGACGATGAGGAAGTTTCAATGGACGCTGTAGTTGAGACAGAAGAGCCGGCTGAAGACGCTGAATAATATTCGTATATAAAAATATAGGAGGAAATAACAATGGCATTTACAGCAAGTGATGTTAAAGAATTAAGAGAAATGACAGGCTGCGGTATGATGGACTGTAAGAAGGCTCTTACAGAGACTGACGGCGACAAGGACAAGGCTGTTGAGCTTTTAAGAGAAAAAGGTCTTGCTACAGCAGCTAAGAAGTCAGGCAGAATCGCATCAGAGGGTATCGTTAAGTCATATATTGACGGTGGCGTAGGCGTTGTTGTTGAGGTTAACTCAGAGACAGACTTCGTTGCAAAGAACGCAGACTTCCAGGATTTCGTTGCTGATATCGCAAAGACAGTTGCAGTAGCAGCTCCGGCTGATGTTGAGGCTCTTAAGGCAGCTGAGTGCAACGGCACAACAGTTGGCGAGCTTCTTACAGAGAAGATCGCAAAGATTGGCGAGAATATGAACATCAGACGTTTTGCAAGAATAGATACAACAGGTGTTGTTGTTGACTATATCCACGCTGCAGGTAAGATTGGCGTTCTCGTTGAGGCAGACGCTCCTGCAACAGACGATGTTAAGGAAGCTTTGAGAAACGTTGCAATGCAGGTTGCAGCACTTAACCCGAAGTACCTTTCAAGCGACGATGTTCCGGCAGAGTACAAGGAGCACGAGAAGGAAATTCTTATTGCACAGCTTAAGAACGACCCGAAGAATGCTTCAAAGCCGGATGAGATTATCGAAAAGATGATCGGCGGACGTCTTGCAAAGGAGCTTAAGGAAGTATGTCTTTTAGAGCAGCTTTACGTTAAGGCTGAGAACAAGGAATCAGTTGGCAAGTACCTTGAAATGGTATCAGCTAAGGTTGGTTCACCTATCACAGTTAAGAGCTTCGTTCGTTTTGAAACAGGCGAGGGTCTTGAGAAGAAGGAAGACGACTTCGCAGCAGAAGTTGCAGCAATGGCTGGCAAGAACTAATATTGAAATAAAAGAGCACTTCGGTGCTCTTTTTGGTTTTTCGCTTGCAAAATGGTGAAATATATAGTATAATATAATAAAATACCGAAAGGAAATAAAATCTATGTTAAAAGGAATACCAAGTATAATTTCACCGGAGCTTTTAAAAATTATGATGGAGATGGGCCACGGTGACGAGATAGTAATCGGTGACGGCAATTTCCCGGGCAAAAGCATCAATGCAAACTGCGTAAGATGTGATGGACACAATGTTCCGGAGCTATTAGAGGCAATGCTTAAGCTTTTTCCGCTTGATACATATGCAAAGCCGGTATATATTATGGAAAAAGTTCCGGGTGACGATGTAGAAACACCGATATGGAACGAGTACAGAAAAATTGTAAAGCCGTATACTGATGAAGAGCTTGAACAGGTAGAGCGATTTGCGTTCTATGAGCGTGCAAAGAAAGCATATGCCGTTGTAATGACAGGCGAGAGTGCTTTGTATGCAAACATAATCCTTAAAAAAGGAGTAGTAACGGATTGATAACATAAAAAGCAAGTCAATGACTTGCTTTTTATGTGTTTTTGGTATATAATGGAAATGAGGTGATATACGTGAAAAAAACATTGATTGTTGTTGATATGCAAAACGATTTTATAGATATGGCACTCGGAACAAAGGAAGCAGCAGCGATAGTCCCGAAAGTGAAAGAAAAAATTTCGGAGTATATAAGAAATGGCGATGAGGTAATCTATACACGTGATACTCACGGTGAGGATTATCTCGATACGACGGAGGGGAAAAAGCTTCCGGTTGTGCATTGCGTGAAGGGCACGAAAGGTTGGGAGATTGCTGACGGACTGTATATAGAGGGATGTAAGATAATAGACAAGCCGAATTTCGGATGGCCAAACTGGAATGAGGAAAAGCTTGAAGATGTTGAGATTATCGGCTTGTGTACGGATATATGTGTTGTGTCAAATGCACTTATTATAAAAGCTGTATTTCCCGATGCGGTTGTAAAGGTTGATAAAGACTGCTGTGCAGGCGTGACGCCAGAAAGCCATAATGCGGCACTTATGACGATGCAGATGTGTCAGATAGAAATTGCAGATTGAGGTGGAAAAAATGTTTGATGCGAACAAAGTTAAAAACGATTGTGTAGAATGGATAAGGGACTTCTTTGAAAAAAACGGTCCGGACTGCAATGCAGTTGTCGGAATATCAGGCGGTAAAGACAGCTCTGTAGTTGCGGCATTGTGTGTTGAGGCACTGGGCAAGGACAGGGTTATAGGCGTACTTATGCCGCAGGGCGAGCAACACGATATAGATATGGCGTATATGCTTGTAAACCATCTTGGGATTAAGCATTATGAGGTGAATGTCAAAGCTGCAGTAGACGGTATTTTAAACAGTTTTCCGGCAGAACTTGACATTACACCGCAGACACGGCAGAACATACCTCCAAGAATACGTATGGCAACTCTTTATGCAGTGTCACAGAGCTGTAACGGCAGGGTTGCAAACACCTGCAATCTGTCAGAGGACTGGGTAGGCTATTCCACGAGATACGGCGATTCGGTAGGCGATTTTTCGCCGATGTCAAATCTGACAGTAACAGAGGTTAAAAAAATCGGACACCTTCTCGGATTACCAAAGGAGTTGGTTGAAAAAACACCGATAGACGGACTGTGCGGTAAAACTGATGAGGAAAACCTCGGCTTTACGTATGCTGAGCTTGATAAATATATCCGTACCGGAGAAATTGCAGATAAAGCAAAAAAAGAGCTTATCGACAAAAAGCATAAGGCAAACCTGTTCAAGCTTGAGCTGATGCCGGTTTTCAAACCCGAAATATGAGAAACAGGGAAGTGTTTTTGCACTTCCTTTTTTGCTTTATAGGAAATTGCGTATTTCCTATAAAGCAATAAAATATTAGATGCCCGTGCGAAATTTTCCTCGCTATGCTGGGAAACGCACATGGGCACGACCAAAGCGTTATCCTTCTATACCCGCCGCAGGCGTGTGCCGAAGGTGCTTTGTTCTTCTGCGGACAAAATGATAAAAATTTCGTAATTATTGGTAAAGACATATTGTGCAAATAGTGGTATAATACAGTTATACAAATATGATTATGGAGGTAAAATAATGAGTTGCGGAAAAAATGCTAAAAAAGTTGCCTGCGTCGGAATATTGGTTGCCGATGTTATTGTTGAACCGGTTTCAAACTATCCTGAAAAGGGAGTTCTGGAGCTTGTAAATTCAATCACAATGCATAACGGCGGAAATGCTATGACTGCGGCAATAAATCTAAGAAAGCTCGGTGTAGAATCGTCAATGGTCGGCATGGTTGGTGACGATATGTTTGGCGAGTTTTTGACAGGCAGACTTGTGAAGGCAGGAATTGATACATCAGGTGTAAAAGTGAGCGACAAGGTTCAGACATCAGCATCTGTACTTATGATTGACAAGACGGGTGAGCGTTCATTCTTCCACTGCAAGGGCACAAATGCTGTACTTACAAGTGCTGATATAGACTACGATGCAGTAGATAAATGCGATATGGTATTTGTTACAGGCTCATTTTTGATGGATAGCTTTGACGGTGTTGAAACAATGGAGTTTTTGAAGCGTTGTAAGGAAATGGGTAAGACTACATTCCTTGACGTTTGCTGGGATGCAACAGGCAAATGGGGCGAGCTTTTAAATATGTCAATGCCGTATATTGATTACTTTATGCCGAGTATTGACGAGGCAGTATGTATTGCAAAAAAGGAAGAGATTGAGGATATAGCCGATGTATTTGTGGCAAACGGTGTTAAGCACGTTATAATAAAGGTTGGCTCAAAGGGCAGTTATCTCCGTAAAGAGGGTGAAACAAGCGGTAAGATGTTTAAACCGTTCTTTGTTGAAAATCCTGTTGATACAACAGGTGCAGGAGATAGCTTCTGTTCAGGTTTCCTTGCAGCATACGCAAACGGAATGGAGCTTGAGGACTGTATGGTATTTGCCAATGCTGTCGGCTCACACTGTGTAACTGCAAAGGGAGCAACATCAGGTACAAAATCGTTTGAAGAAACGATTGAGTTTATAAAAAATCAAAAATAAAAAAGGAGAGAAATTAAGATGGATTTTTTAAGCACATTAGAAGGTAGCCTTTTAGAGGGATTTTTCCCGAAGGGCTGGGACATGAAGAAAATTGACGAATGCTGCGAAAAGGGCGTAGCAAGAGAGGATTTCTGGCACAAGGACTTCAATCCTGTTGAGTGTGACAACATCTACGAGTTTGACACATTTATGGGACATGAGATTGCACTCAAAATCAAAGAAGCTCGTGAAGCCGGCGAAAAGCTTGCAATGATTTTGCCGGTTGGACCGATGGGTATGTACAAGTGGGCTGTTTACTTCCTTAATGCATGGAATGTAAAGTGTGACCATGTTTACACATTCAATATGGACGAGTGGTCAGATGCAGAGGGTAACACTCTTTCAAACGACAACCCTGCATCATTTGAATACAGCATGAAGCAGGCTTTCTTTGACAAGCTTGGCGAGAACACAATTCCGCCGTCACAGAGAAACTTTGCTACAAAGGAAAATCTTCCTACATATCCTGAAAAGATTGCAAAGCTTAAGGCAGAGGGAGCAAAGCTTGTACTTGTATTTGGTATCGGCAGAGCTTGCCATATTGCTTTCTGGGAGCCGCATTTTGCAGACGAGTTCTCATCAGTTGAGGAATGGAAGAAGCAGTGCTACAGAATAGCTGCAAAGCTTCATCCGATGACAATCGAGCAGAATGCTATAACAAGCTTCAAGAGCCGTACAACACTTGTTCCGTGCCGTGCAAACACAGTAGGCCCCGGACTATTCCTTCAGGCTGATTACATCATCGGCGGTTGTGACGGTTCACTTGGCCGTGGTATGGGCTGGCAGGGAATGAGCTTCCTTACAACTCTTCACTACGGACCGGATATGAACATCACATCAACATTTATGCCGACAATGCCGGGTAAGCTGTTCTATCTTAAGGAACTTGCAGGTCCCTTGACAGCTGAATGTAACTAAAAGTCTGAATAAATCACAGATATAGAGCTGATACGCTTGCTCGCATAGATGCCTATAGCTTCGTGAGCGTATCAGCACTCTTCGGACAATTTATTTAAACTTTAAATTTAATGAAATAAAGAAAGGGAATTTAATTATGAACATTTTAATGATTGGTGCACACCAGGACGATAACGAATTCCGTTGCGGTGGTCTTGCACATAAGTATGTAAAGTTAGGACACAACGTAACATTCCTGTCAATGTGTAACGGCAGTGGCGGTCACCACATCCTTACACCGGCAGAAACTGTTGCAACACGTGCAAAGGAATCAGCAAAGGTTGCAGAGCTTCTCGGTATAACATATGATGTATGGGATAACAACGACTGTTCATTGGTAGCAGACCTTGAGACAAGACGTCGTCTTATCCGTTATATCCGCAAGGTTAATCCGGATCTCGTTATATCACACCGTCCGAATGACTATCACGCAGACCACAGAGCAGTAGGACAGCTTGTACAGGACGCATCATATATGCTTATCGTACCGCACGAGTGCCCCGACGTTCCGGCTATGCGTAAAATGCCTGTTATTATGTATAACGAAGATCACTTCACAAACCCTGACTTCGCAGGCGATATAGTTCTTGATATGGATGATGAGAACGATATAAAGCTTGAAATTGCAAAAATAAATGTTTCACAGGTATTTGAGTGGCTTCCGTACACATACGGTGAGGAAGTACCCGAGGGTGAGGCTGAAAGATGGGAATACTTAAAGGGTATGAACATAACAGCTGAAACAACTGATGAAGAGGTTATGGCTGCAAAGAGAGGCTATGCTGTGCGTAATGCAAAGACAGCAGCACGTTTCAGAAAAGAGCTTATCGAGCGTTACGGTGAGGAGCGTGGCAGCAAGATTCGTTATGCCGAGGCATTTATGCTTTGCGAATACGGTGAAAAGCTTACAGACGAGCTTAAAGCAAAATTCTTCCCGTTCTGATTTTAAATGCGAAAAGAGTAAACCGATGGTTTGCTCTTTTTTAGTGAAATTAAGCTTGCAAAAGTAGAGTGTATATGATATAATGGCATATATACTATATAGAAAAGGATGAAAACAATGGAAAAAAGAGAAAAATTTTCATCGAGATTAGGATTTATTCTGATTTCGGCAGGTTGTGCAATTGGTCTTGGTAATGTTTACCGTTTCCCGATTCTTGCAGGTTCATACGGCGGTGCATTATTTGTGCTAATCTATATTGGCTTTTTGATTTTACTTGGTTTGCCGGTAATGACAATGGAGCTTTCAGTGGGCCGTGCAAGTCAGAAGAGTATTGCAGCATCGTTTGACACACTTGAAAAACCCGGTCAGAAATGGCATTGGCTGAAATTTATGGGTATGGCAGGAAACTATCTTCTGATGATGTTCTATACCGTAATATCCGGCTGGATGTTCATTTACTTTATCAAGTATGCCGGTGGTTCTATAATGGCTTATAATACCGCAGAACAGCTTGGCGGAGTATTCGGTGGCGTTGTGACCAATCCCGGACTTCTCACAATCTCAACATTTTCGGTAATTATTTTGTGTTTTGGAATTTGTTCTTTGGGACTTCAGAAGGGTGTTGAGCGAATAACCAAGGTGATGATGATATTGCTGTTTGTGCTTATGATTGGTATTGCAATCTATTCCTGCACACTTGATAAGGCGGCAGAAGGACTTAAATTCTACCTTATACCAAGTCTTGATGCTGTGAAAGAGCACGGTTTATGGACAGTTATTTCAGCTGCTATGGGGCAGTCCTTCTTCACATTGAGCATTGGTATCGGTTCAATCGCCATCTTCGGTAGCTATATAAGCAAGGACAGAAGTCTTACAGGCGAAGCTATTACTATTATGTCGCTTGATACATCTGTTGCGTTAATATCGGGACTTATCATTTTCCCTGCTTGCTTTACTTATAACAACGGTGTAACGGCAGATGCATCAACCGTTGGTGCAAGTTTCCTATTCACAACGCTTTCAAGCATATTCAATGCAATGCCTGGAGGAAGACTAATCGGTGCACTGTTCTTCGTGTTTATGTCGTTTGCGGCACTTTCAACGGTTATCGCAGTATTTGAGAATATTATGTCGTTCTGGCTTGACCTCACAAAGCTCAGCCGTAAAAAGGTTGCAATTATAAACATACTGCTTATGATGGTACTGTCATTGCCGGCAGTTTTAGGCTTGAGCGTATGGGATAATATTGCAATTGCAGGTAAGGGAATAATGGATATAGAGGACTATACAGTTTCAAATATCCTTCTTCCGGTAGGTAGCTTATTCTATGTGCTGTTCTGCACAACACGCTATGGCTGGGGCTGGGATAAGTATTTTGAAGAGGTTAACACCGGCAAAGGTCTGAAGCTTGCAAGGTTCTTTAAGCCGTATTTTAAATACATTTTACCGCTTATAATTATCGCAGTGCTTATAATGTCGATATTTTAATTAAAATGGGGAATGAAAAAACGGGATGCTAAAAATAACATAAGGTGGGAGATTATATGCAAAAGTTTCTGACACTGGCATTTTTGTTCTTTATAGGTTCCGTGGCGGGCTGGGTGATAGAGCTGATATTTCGTCGATTTGTTTCATCTTCAAACCCTGAGCACAAATGGATAAACCCCGGCTTTTGTACGGGCCCGTATCTTCCTATTTACGGAGTTGGCTTGTGTGTTCTTTACCTGTTGGCACAACTAGGGAATTATATCGGAATGGATAACGGTTTTTTTAGAAAAGGGACTCTGTTCTTCGTAATGGCGATAATGATGACAGCGATTGAATATATTGCGGGAATTATCTGTTTAAAGAGCCATAGCGTACGACTTTGGGATTACAGTGATGAATGGGGAAATATACAAGGTATTATATGCCCTAAATTTTCTATTGTATGGGCTGTTATGGGAGCAGTTTATTACTTTGCAATCCATCCATATATATTAGGAGCACTTGACTGGCTCTCAAAAAACTATATGTTTTCGTTCTTTATCGGACTATTCTTTGGCGTTTTCATATTAGATGTGGCACATTCAACACAGCTCATTGTTAAACTCAAAGAATATTCAGAGGAACACGATGTTATAGTACGTTATGAGATGATTAAAGCAAGCATCAGGAAGCGGCATGACCAAACAAAAGAAAAGTATCGCTTTTTCCGTCCGTTTAAATCTGATAAACCACTGCATGAATTGTTAAGAGAATATGCGGATACGTTTGAAATGAGAAAAAAGTATAAAAAGTAATAAAACGAAAAAATAAAATCATAATATAAATGTTGATAGAAAGGAGGTCATATTATGAAAAAGTATGTTTGTGACGTATGTGGCTGGGTTTACGACGAAGAAGCCGGAGCACCTGATATGGGAATCGCACCCGGAACGAAGTTTGAGGATTTACCCGATGATTTTGCTTGTCCGCTTTGTGGTGTAGATAAGGATTCATTCTCAGAAGAATAAAAAAGATTCCCGCACCCTTTGTTGTGCGGGGATTTTACATAGGAGGCAATTATGGAATTGGTATTGATTACGGCACTTGGAGTCGGCGGTGCAACAGTAATCGGTGCGGTGATTGGGTTTATATTCAAGAAAATGTCGCACAGGTTTTCAGATATTGTGCTGTCGTTTGCGGCAGGCGTTATGCTTGCGGCAGCGGTTTTGGGGCTTGTTATTCCGTCCTTGGAATATGGCGGAAAATTTGGGCTTATTGTGACCGTAGCAGGAATTTTTGCAGGTGCTGTGTGTCTTAACCTTATAGATAAGCTCGTGCCGCATCTGCATAAGCTTGTGGGCAAGGATATAGAAACACACAATAACGCAAATCTTGGTAAGGTGCTACTGTTTGTAACGGCTATTGCGATACATAATCTGCCTGAAGGTATTGCAGCAGGTGTCGGATTTGGCTCGGGCGATACGTCGCAGGCACTCTTGATTGCCGGTGGTATTGCATTGCAGAACATTCCAGAGGGTATGGTTATTATTGCACCAATGCTTGCCGCAGGTGTGAAGCCGGGCAAGACGTTTGTCTGTGCAATGCTCACGGGCGTAGTTGAGGTTATAGGTACACTTATCGGATATTTTGCGGTTAGTGTGGCGTCAGTCATTCTGCCGTTTGCACTTGCGTTTGCAGGCGGTACTATGCTCTACGTAATAAGTGATGAAATGATACCTGAAACTCACGCACACGGCAGTGAGCGTGGAGCGACATATGCACTTTTAGTTGGATTTTGTATAATGCTCATCAGTGATGTGTTATTAGGGTAAGTTAAAGGGATTGAACAACTGTTCAATCCCTTTTAAAATGCTCACGTCTGTATTCACTTGGAGTTTGTCCGGTTTTCAGCTTAAAAATCTTACCGAAATGATATACACTGTTGTATCCTAAAGACAATGCAATGTCACCGACAAGGTTCTTTTCGCTCATAAGCAGTTCCTTTGCTCGCTCAATACGCATATTGGTGACATATTCCTTGGGCGTTGTGCCGAATTTCTGCTGAAATAGTTTTTCAAAATAGCGGGAGCTGATGCCGGATATTTCAGAGAGATACTCAATACGGAAATCGCTATCAAGATAATTTGTGGGCAGGAAATTTACAGCCTCGGAAATTTTTGAATATTTATCCGATGTCATATATAGATTTTTTTGCTTGATAATTGAGTAGACAATTTTATAGAAAACTGATTTGCAGGCAGAGTTTGTGCCTGCTTTTTTTCTGTTCCACGTTTTTTCTATATCAGTAAAAAGCGACCGGACAGTATTGTTTTTTTCAAATTTCACGATAAAAGGCTCAGTCTGAAAATCTGAGTCAAACTCAAAATCAATTGTCATTACAAGGCTTCTTTTGCCATTCAGGGTTATACCGTATTCGTATCCCCGAGGGATATATATAATTGAGTCGGGAACAGCCGTGATACTTTTGTTCTTAAAATGATAAGTTTCCTCACCCCCAAATGTGTAAAGAAATCCGTGATGGTATCTGCCGCGGTTTCTCATAGGATATGAGTCTGCCCCCATATCATATAAATTGACAAGATTTATTTCTGAAACCAACAAGTTATCTAACCATTCGATTATATCCATAAACAACACCTCATTTGCAGTATAATGCCATTATATCAGATATTTATCATAAAATCAAGAAAAAATTTTGTTCGGAAAAGCACTATTCATTCGGCAAAAAGCATTTACAAAAATATGTAAATGTAGTATTGTATTGTAAAAGGAGAGAGAGGTATGAAATATATAACAGATTCAGACAGACGCTATATTGAAAATAAATACCACCGTCAGGACCAACCGTTTGACCCGTATAAGAGATATGCATATCACGGTTATGAGTTTGACCAAAGTACCGGATTAAACGATGAGGAGATGCTGTGTGGACTTGAAAGGTTATATGAAACAACAAAAAGTATACCGCGTTGTTTAGCAAAAGCAAAAGCGTTTTCCTATGTGCTCGATAATATGCGAATTGATGTAAATGAGCATGATTACTTTGTCGGTTTGTATAACTGGGGAAGACTGTTAGGCGAAACATTTATGGGAAAATGGTACAAAGAAATAGACGAAAGTATGCCGGAAACAATGGAGCTTATTAACGATTTATCAGAATCGGGTACAGCAAGTGTATGGCTTGATACAGAGCATTTTGTGCCGAACTGGGAAATGATTATGGAGCTTGGAATCCCGGGAATTCTTGATAATGTGAGAAAGCATCGCAGTTATCATAATGAAGAAGACCTTACCGAACAGCAAAAAGCATATTTTGATTCTATGGAATTGGAGTATGAAGCAATTTTAAGACTGATCGGAAGACTTCATGATTATGCGAAAAAGCAAAATCACAAAAAAGCAGTGCTGATAGCTCAAACGATGGAAAATCTGAAAAACGGAGCACCAAAAACATTTTTGGATGCAATTGAGCTGATGTACATTTTCTTTATGTGTTCTGAGTATGTTGAGCAGTATCAGGCACGTTCTTTAGGAAACGGACTTGACCATACGCTTATAGAATTTTATGAAAGTGATATAGCAAGAGGGAAATTCACTCACGATGAAATTAAAAGCTTTATAGCGTATTTTCTGTTGCAATTTGATTCAATAGGTCATCCTCAGGGGCATCCGTTCTATTTAAGCGGTATGGGTGCGGACGGAAAAGACAGGACATCCCAGCTTACTTATGATATACTTGACGTTTATGAATCATTGAACATATTTAATCCGAAACTGCAGATAAAACTGCATCCCGATACTCCGGATGTGCTGATAGATAAAGTAGTACGTATGATTCGCAGCGGAAAGAACAGCGTTGTATTTTGTTGTCAACCGGGTATTATTAAATCGCTGATGACGTGTTACGGGGCGAGTTTTGAAGAAGCTTGTGAGTGTGACATAAGCGGATGTAATGAGCAACATATTAAAGCAAATGAAGCGTGTATGATATCGGCACTTCCCAATGCGGCAAAAGCTGTTAACTATGTTTTCAGCAACGGAATTGATTCTGTTACCGGCAAAAAACTCGGTTTAGAAACCGGGGATGTGACATCCTTCAGTTCGTTTGATGAATTTTACAATGCATTTCTCAAACAAATGGCGAACATTGTTGATGTATGTATTGACATAGCAAATTCGCGTGAAAAGTATGTGGGTGATATTAATCCGTCAGTATTGCTTTCGGCGATAACTCCAAATAGCCTCGAAACTATGAAGGACGCATATTCTTCCGGTGTAAAATATCCGACATCGGCACTCTTGCTTTGCTCCTTTGCGAGTGCTGTGGATTCATTGCTTGCTGTCAAGGAACTGGTGTATGATGACAAGCAGGTTTCAATGAGGGAGTTGAAAAAAGCTCTGGAGAATAACTGGGACGGCTATGAGCATCTCAGGAAAAAGGCAGTGAATATAAAGCACAGATACGGAAACGGTGATAGTGAAGCAGACAAATTTGCTGCAGAGTTTTTCAAGTGGTTTGCCGCATATGTAAACGGTCGCCCGAACAGTCGCGGCGGTGTCTTTAAAACCGGCGTTCCGTCCACGATGGAGTTTGCAATGCAGGGCAAGGTAACGGAAGCCACTCCTGACGGACGAAGAATGGGTGAGGAGTTATCAAGGAACATTGCACCGGTAGCAGGAGCGGAGCGAAAGGGAATAACAGGAACATTACGTTCTGCAATGCAACTTGAAACGCACCTGTTTTGTGAAGCCTGCGTTGTGGATATGATGTTGCATCCTTCAGCGGTGCAGGGCGAAGAAGGTCTTGAGGCTATGAAGGCTTTGATAAAAACCTTTATGAAAAATGACGGAATGAGCATTCAGTTCAATATTTTTGATGCCGCCACACTGCGTGATGCACGGAAAAATCCTGAAAAATACGGCGATTTACAGGTGAGAATTACCGGCTGGAATGCATTGTGGAACAAGATGAGCGAGGAAGAGCAGGAAGCATATATAATACGAGCCGAAAGTCTCGCACAGTAAATGGAAAGGATTTATAACTATGAAAAAAATATTATTACTTGGCGATTCAATAAGAATGGGTTATGATAACTATGTAAAAGAAAGTATGGCAGATGTTGCAGAGGTATATTTCCCGGAGGAGAACTGTGCTTTTACAACAAACATATTAAGAAACCTGCACGGGTGGACAGATAATTTGAAGCTATATGAAGCAGATGCTGTTCATTTCAACGTAGGACATTGGGACACATTAAGAATTTACGGTGACGACTGCCTCACAAAACCGGAGGTTTACCGTGACAATCTTGAACGTATTATAAAGAGAATAAATCTTCTGTTCCCGGATGCGAAGATTATATTTGCAACAAGCACACCTTGTATAGAATCGGGATATATAGCAGATTTTGAGGTGCGTTGTGATAAAGATATCAGAAAGTATAACAAAATTGCCTGTGAAGTGATGGAAAAACACGGCATTATTTTAAACGATTTGTATAAGCTTCTGGAGGATAAACCGGAAAGCTATCATTCGGATCAGTCGCACTACTATACTCCTGAGGCTACCGTGCTTATGGGCGACAGGGTTTCTGCTGTGCTTTGTGATGCACTTGACATTGACAAATCAAAGCTTGTAAAACCTGATATGTCACATTTTGAGTTGAGGCAGGCAAAGGGTGACAAGGAAATGTATATAAAACGTGGCGATATTTATGTAAGTGTTTTGGGAATATAACTATGGCGACTAAAAAATCATTTTTTCAAAGTAAAAGGAATGTTGTCTTAATTGCAATTTTCTATACATTCTTGTGGGGAACGGCATTTCCACTTGTAAAGATGTGTATGGAAAGCTTTGAAATTTCTGATTCTGATAATATGTCAAAGTGTCTTGTGGCAGGAATAAGGTTTGCGTTTTCAGGTTTTTTTACGCTCGTGTGGTGTGCATTTAAGGATGAAACAAAAATCAGATTATCACCATCGCAGTTTAAGCACGTGTTGTTTTACGGACTGCTCGCAACCGCTTTGCAATATTCATTTACATATATCGGATTATCAAGGATTGATGGCTCAAAGGGTGCAATATTTGACCAGTTATGCGTGTTTGTTATCGTGCTTGCAAGCGGAATATTTTTCAGAGATGACAGACTGAATTTAAAAAAGATAACAGGCTGTATTTTGGGCTTTCTCGGAGTGCTTGTGATAAACACAAACGGTGTAAGCTTTGAATTCAGCTTAGACGGTGAAGGTATTATGCTTTGTGCCGTGCTTTGTCAGACCGCATCGTATTTTGTGGCAAAAAACACAGCACAAACTATTTCAGCTCCAAAGCTTGTGGGATACGGTCAGTTGATTGGCGGAATTTTGCTTTGTGGCTTTGCAATCCTTGCCGGGGGAAGAATACAGACGGTGAATGTAACTGCTGTTATCGCACTTCTGATGCTTATCGCAATATCGGCAATAGCGTATGTGTTATCACTTATGCCGCTTAAATATTTTCCTGCATCGGAGGTATCATCATTTAATCTTTTGATAACAGTTTTTGGTGTTGTTATGTCGGCTGTCGTGCTGGGAGAAAACATTTTCAGATGGAACTATCTTGTTTCGCTTATTCTGATAAGTTCAGGAATTATAGTAATAAATATGAAAGGATCAAGGTAAATTATTATGTTATGGAATAGATTTGAAGAAGACAGAGCAAAGCTCAATTTGTATCTGAACCCGAATTTTGAGGCGGGTAGCGGTATTTCTGACCGTGATGCTGTGGTAGACGGTGTTATGGATTTGTTAAAATCAATGGAGGGCGAACCTCATCAGCTCATAAAAGCAAGAGCGATTGAGTATGTTCTTGATAATGCAGCGATTGAAGTAAATCCTGTTGACTGGTTCGGCTTCAACTTCTGCGGATGGTACACTGTCTCTCAGGCAGGCGAAGCAAAACGACATAAGAACATACGTGGCCCGCTTCAGGTTCTTTGTAACTACTGGGAAAGTGAGCTCGAACACACCCCCGAATTTGATGATGCGTGCGAGAATTTTGCAGAAACAGGAGCAGGTGTATTCTGGCCCGATTATGACCACAGTGTTCCCGATTGGGATTCGGTTATAGGTCTGGGCTTTACGGGACTTCTTAGGCGTGTAAAAGAAAAACACAATGAGAAAATTGAAAACGGCACCATAACTCCCGAACAGGAGATATATTATACATCGGTTGAAATTGCATATGAGGCGGTGCTACGCATTTGCAACCGTTTTCTGGAGTGTGCAAAAAAGCACATCAATGATGATGAGAAAATGCCGGTTATGATTGAATGTCTTGAAAACATATGCACAGACTCTCCCAAAACATTATATCAGTATCTTACAATGACGTATTTCTATCATCTTTTCCAGGAACACGTTGACAGAATTCAGGCACGCACATTGGGAAACCTTGATGTGGACGGTTATCCGTTCTATAAGGCTGATGTTGAAGCGGGAAGACTAACCAGGGAAAATGCAGAAGAACTGTTCAGATATTTCTTTGAAAAATATACAAATCAAGGTCATACGCACTCACAGCCGCTTTACTTTGGCGGATTTGATGAGAATGGAGATTCTCTCATAAATGAGCTTTCGTATATAATGCTTGATGCATACGATAAATCGTGTATAGTAAATCCGAAATTATTTATTAAAGTTATGCCAAACACACCTGATGAATTTTTGAAAAAGGCACTTGATATGATCAGGCGTGGCAAAAACTCAATTGTTTTCATCAACGAGGAGCTTGGCTGTAGAATATCAAGAAAGCTTGGCAGAACCGAAGAAGAAACAAGACGCCTGGTAGGCACAGGCTGCAACAACTTTGCATCACGCGGAAAAGAAACTACACCGGAGCACGTATATGTGAATCTTGCAAAGGGTATTGAGCTTGCGTTTAATAACGGTGTGGATTTTGCCACAGGTGCATTTGTCGGATGCAAAACAGGAGATGTAAGTGAGTTTAAAACCTTTGAGGACTTTAAGAATGCATATATAGCCCAAACTGAAAAGCTTATAGATAAGGCGTTTATAATTTCGGATTTCTATGACTCACATCTTTTAGATATAAATCCGGCGTTGCTTTATTCCGGCTCTATGCCTGACAGCGTAAATTCCGGTAAGGACGCGTACTATGACGGAGTGAAATACACCAATACTGTAATGTTTCTGAGCTGTCATGCAACGGCGGCGGATTCATTGATGATGGTAAAAAAGTATGTATATGACAAGAAAATTATCACAATAGAACAGTTATATAACGCATTGAAAAATAATTGGGAGGGTTATGAAGACCTGCGTGATATGATTCTGAAGGATGAAGAAAAGTTCGGGAACAATATCGACTCTGTTGATAATTTAGCCTGCGAAATGCTTAATCATTTCACGAACAAAGTGACAAGCAGAAAAAACAAACGCGGCGGACACTTTGTTGTAAACGGTGAATCAATATGGTGGGCACATTTCTGGGCAGAAAAGTGTGCAGCAACGCCTGACGGTCGTATGCGTGGTGATATGCTATCAAAAAATATGAGTGCAACAATAGGACAGGATAAAAAGGGAATAACAGCATTGATAAAATCAGTCACCAAAATTGATGCTACAAACCTTGCTTATGGTTGCCCGTTTGATTATATGCTTCACCCATCGGCTGTAAAGGGCGAAGACGGTCTTAATGCTATGCTCGGACTGTTGAGGACGTTTATGAAACGTGGCGGATACGGATACCAGGGCAATGTTCAGGATGCTGATACACTTCGTGACGCACAGAATCGTCCGGAAAAATATCCGAATTTGCAGGTACGCATAAGCGGTTGGAGTTGGTTCTTTACTCAAATGGAAAAAGAGTTTCAGGACGAATTCATAAAACGTGCAGAAATGGCAGGATAATGTATGAAAGCAAATATATTTGATATAAAACATTTTGCTGTCCATGACGGACCGGGAATAAGAACAACGGTGTTCTTTAAAGGATGTCCGCTAAAATGTCGGTGGTGCCATAATCCCGAAAGTATCAGTGCAAAAAAACAGCTTGGATATCTTTTGCATAAGTGTGTCGGCTGTGGAAAGTGTGTGGCAGCCTGTCCGCAGGGTGCACACACTTTCACGCCTGATGGATTACACAAATTTGAACGTGAAAAATGCACTGCCTGCGGTGCGTGTGCTAAAGTGTGCCCGGCAGATGCTTTGTCGCTATACGGAAAAGAGGCAGAGCTTGAGGCGGTTTTAACAGAGTTGCTTGAAGATGAGGATTTTTACGAATCCTCCAACGGTGGCGTAACACTTTCGGGTGGTGAATGTCTTATTCAGGCAGATTTTTGTGCGGAGCTTTTAAAACGGCTAAAGGAAAACGGAATACATACTGCTGTTGATACGTGCGGTTTTGTGTCAAGGGAAGCCATAGATAAGGTATTGCCATATACGGATTTATTCCTTTATGATATGAAAGCATTTGATGATGATGTACATATCCGCTGTACCGGACAGTCTAATAAATGTATTCTGGAAAATTTAAGCTATATTGATAAGTGTGGCGGAAAAACAGAGATACGAATTCCGTTTGTTCCGGATTATAATTCGGATCAGATCGAAAAAATTGCAGGTTTCCTTTCAACACTTAAAAACCTCACTAAGATTAAGATTTTGCCGTATCATAATTATGCCGGAACAAAGTATAAATCGCTTGATATGCCTGATACTTTGCCGGAGAAGCTGCCCGAAGTGTGTGAAATAAAGGAGGCAGAAAATATGCTGTCAACATTTGGACTCGAAATAGCAAAGTAATCAAAAAGAGACATCCGAAAGGGGGTGCCTCTTGAATTCTGAGGGATTGAACAACTGTTCAATCCCTTTTATAATGCATTTACGCCATATTGTACTTCTTAAGCATTTCTCTTTCAAAGTTAAGAAGGTACTTAGCTTCCTCGTCAATGCGAGCTTCTGACGGATTTTCAACAAGGTTACGGTAAACGTGGATGTCACGACCAACCTCGCCGCCTTCCATAACGAACGGCTCTGAAACGATTCTGTTCTTGTAGTTGATGTCAGCCAAAGCACCGAAGATTTCGTCCCAGTCAAGATGACCTCTGCCGGGTGCTGTACGGTTGTTCTCGCCTGTGTGGAAGCTTGTAAGCTTGTCACCAACAAGACGAATAGCATCGCCGATGTTGTTTTCCTCAATATTCATATGGTATGTATCAAGAAGAACACCGATGTTGGGGCTGTCGATTTCTGCAACATATGCAAGAGCTTCAGCAGCTGTATTTATAAGACAGGTCTCAAATCTGTTAACTGCCTCAACACAGTATGTAACGCCGTTATCCTCTGCTGTCTTGATGATTTCACGCATACTCTTTATACTGTTCTCCCAGTACGGACGCTTGTCACCAAGGAAGTTGTCGGGTGTACCCCAGCCGGCATAGCTAACACCTGAAAGGAGTGTGCCGCCCATATAGCCGATACGCTCAACTATTCTCTGTAAGTAGTCAACGCCACCGAGTCTTACCTTTTCGTCCATTGAAGAAACGTCATAGTTTCTGTCAAGACCGAGGCTGTATGTAAGCTCGATGCCACATTCCTCTGCAAGCTTTGCAAGATCCTTCATATGGTCCTTGCTCATCTCAAGCAACGGCTGTGCCTGGAACTCAAGAACATCAAAGCCGATATCTGATGCTTTTTTGATGTACTTCTTATGGTCTGCATCCCAGTTCTTCTCCCAGAAGTTCATAAAAATTCCGAGTTTGTTCATTTTTAAATTCCTCCTTTTTTATAATGCTACGTTATCGTAGTCAAGGTACTTTTCAAAAGCTTCACTTATTACATCGAGATGCTCACCGTATGTAATTGCAATGTGATGCTTGTAACCGTTCTCAGCCATGAAGTTTGAAACATTATCGATGTTCTTTTTCTCCATAACCTTACCGCTGCCGAAGAATGCTTCTTCTATCGGGTCATTTGTGAACTCACCCTCTGCAACGAATGCGTGGATTCTGCCGTTCTCTGTTCTGATACTACCGAATGTAACCTTTCCGGGCTTAATACGACCCTTGTTAACACCTACGCCACTGCCGTCACCGTATGACTTCTTGAACATAAGATGCTCGATAACTTCGCCTTTGCCCTCAAGCATTGACGGAGCGATAGGTCCGCAGTGGAACATAATAGCTTTGTCCGGGTCATTGCCGTAGTTGTTGTTATAGTCAAGAAGCATTGTCGGCTCGTCTGATGCAAGTGAAAGTGCACGCATCATAATTGCGTTTACAACGTCAACCTCACATGCTGCACTGATGCCTGCTTCGTTAAGAAGTGACAAGCTAGTACATGGTGCGATACCGTAGTATTTCTGGAACTCATCCCAACAACGTACTGCGATTGCATCAAGCTTATAGTCAGCGATAAGCTCCTCAAATGCTGCCTGAGTCTTGGCCATATTTGTAAGCTTTTCTTCCGGCCAGCCTGTAAACTCTGTTATAGCAAGAATCTGCTTTTTCTTTTCTTCTATCTTCTCGTCTGTTACCTTGTCGATTCTTAGGAATACTTCACTAAGGTCGATAGTTTCAACATTGATACCCTTCTTCTGTAATGCAATTTCATCAACACGTACAGTCTTGAACGCAGTTGTTCTTGCACCGAATGTACCGAGGTTGAATGATCTCATACCATTAACAACACGGCAAAGAGCAGCGAATCTCTTAAGCTCACCGCCAAACTCGGGGTCAGAAGGAGCGATTGTGAACTTCTTTGTAAGTGAGTAGGGGATACCTGCCTGACGGAGCAAGTTACACATAGCAAACTTACCGCACATTGCATCACGTCTGTGTGCAAAATCCATCAAACCGATTTCATCGGGGAATGCCTGAACGAGAATAGGAACTTTTACGTCCTTAAGTGCAACGATAGCACCGTTCTCATCACTGAAGTTCGGCATGGAAAGGATTACACCGTCGTACTTACCCTTGTTCTCCTCAAGGAACTCAGCATATGCTGCACCCTCTGTCGGTGTTTCAACAGCACCGTACTTTGTTTTGCTCTCATCCATGCAAATCCAGTTATAACCTGCATCTGTAACTGCTTTTTTGAGTTCCTCGCGTGCACCGTCGATCAATTCACCCGGGAAGAAACCGCGGTTTCCGAAGAACAAAGCAAATGTTATCTTTTTGTTTGTAAATGACATAATCATTCCTCCTTGTGTACTATAATTTTACTATAACGATATAGTTTATTATAAATATAGTATCATATATACAAAAAAATGTCAATACATTATTGACAAATTTTTGAAAATATTATACTATATACATGAGATTTATGTTAATTATGTCAATAAAAGCCTCCCTTGTGTAAAGGGAGGGGGACCGCGTCAGCGGTGGAGGGATTGAATGAAAAAAGTAACTTTAAAAGATATAGCAAACGAGGTTGGTGTAACTGTCGGTGCAGTATCGCACGTCCTAAATGGTGTTGATGATATTTCCGAGGAAACAAAAGAAAAGGTATTCGATGCCGTTGACCGTCTCGGATATATCTCAAACGGGTCTGCGGTATCACTGCGTTCGGGCAAGACCAACACAATAGCAATAATTATTCCCGATATTTCAAATCCGCATCTTGCATATCAGATAAAGCTGATTGAGGACAAGATGCGACGGTTTAACTATTCGGTTATCATACTTAACACAAACGAGAACGAAAAAACCGAGCATGATGCGATAGTTACTGCGTGCTCAAAGCAGGTGGACGGAATTTTGCTGTGTCCGTCACAGCACAGCTTAAAGAACATTAAGTTTATGAAAAAGCTGGGCATTCCGTACCTTCTTATCGGTAGGTATTTTGCGGATTTCGACACTGACTATGTGTGTGCCGATGATGTCAAGGGCGGATATCTTGCAGGTGAGTACCTTATTAAAAAGGGCTATAAAAATCCCGTATATTTTGGTTCATATAACTATATTGAACCGAGCAGGAACAGATTTAACGGTATGCGTGAGGCATTTTCAGAAAGCGGAATACATATTGACGAAAGCAGAATTATAGAGGTAAGTCCGGATGCAAAAGATATTGATGCTGCCATAGAAAAATTGACGGAGAAAAGCATGGTATATGATTCAATTGTTGCCTTTTCCGATTTAATAGGGTTTAAGATAATATCGCAGATAAAGAAAGATATTCCGGTTGTCTGCTTTGATGCTGTCAATTCACATCTTTATATGCCGTTTTTTAACGTGAGCGTGGGAATGGTAAATAATGGTTGGGCAAACAAGGCTGCAGCGGTTCTGATTGATAAAATCAACGGTGAGAAAAAGAGCTGTAAAGAGTTTATTGATGTAAAACTATATGAGTTTAATAAGTAAAGCAAGGGCGTCGTGCCCTTGCTTTTTCTAAGGTGTTTAAGTGGTTATTTTGACAGAGATTTCAAGTAAACTGAAAGCAATGTAAGTGCGGTTTCTTTGTCTTTGGTAGAACAGGAATTAAGTCGAGCAAAGATCTCTTGCTCTTTGGCTAAAATCGAAGTGTTGTCAGTGGTCAGAATTTCGTCGGGAGTGATATGCAGAACTTTGCATATCTTTAGAATAGTTTCAATACGCATATTGACATTTCCTCGTTCGATATCAGCATAAGTACGTGTTGAAAGTTCTGCTGCCTCTGCAACCTCCGCCTGAGTCATCCCCATTCGTTTTCTTATAGAAAATAGTTTATTTCCGATATCGGAAAACTTTGAAATAAGCAAAAAAATTCCTCCTTTCCCTTTATAATATGAATTATACCTCATATTATGCTTGACAAAAAGGAAGTAAAGGTGTATAATTATATGAAGAATGGTTCCTGTAAAGGACCGTATTTAAGGAGGAAGAATTTATGAATAGAGTTACTAAAAAAATACCGAGCAACATAGTTGCGGCAGTTTCGTTTATTATAATTATGATATGCAATCTGTGGCTCATTCCAATGATTTATGTGGAGGCAGGATACTATTCAAGTTATATCCACATAAATGCTGTTGAAATCTTTGAATTTTTAGGATACTTGTTACTTGCTGTTGGAATGTTTTATCCAAGAAAAAAAGATTTTCCGCTTTTAGGAGCAATTTTTCTGGCAATAACATGTTATAGACTTAAACTGTTGGCTTACCTATGCCTTATTGCAATAATTATTGTGTGTACAACGGATAAATTCCAGAAATTCAAAAAAATAGCAGAAAAATGGTTCTTTGTACCGGCACTTGTTTTAAGTATCATTGAAATCATTATTCCAATTTTCAATATTATTGGATCGGGTAATTTCATATATAATTTAAAATTTATGTTAACCCATTTCTCATGGTGGATAGATATTATAGAAATTACTGCATTCTTGTTTGCGGGTTTATACATAAGTCGATATGAAATTGAAATAAACGAAGAAGAAACTGACAATCAGTCAATTTCATCAGGAAAAGAAATAGAGAGAAAGCTTGAAGGAGAAGAAATATTAGCAGAAAGTGAAAATTGTTATAATCCTGTCTATCTGAAAGTTATTATCTTTGTGGCAATGATTATATGGACTAAACTATTTTTACCTTGTATGAATGATGTTTTCGGGTGGCTTATATGGCTGGGAAGTCTCGTTCTTGCAGTTTTTCTCTGGTTCTTTATCCCTTATTGGATGGGAAAAATGGAGCTTGTTGTGACGAACAAAAGAATATTCGGAAAAACAGCATTCGGCAAACGTGTTGATTTGCCACTGGATTCGGTTTCGGCAATCGGAACAAGCATTTTATGGGGAATTGATGTGGGTACATCATCAGGCAGAATTCATTTTAAGTTTATTAGGAATCAAAAGGGTGTGCATACACTTATGAGTGGTCTGTTGATGGAAAGAAATCAGAAAATGAATACACCTGTAGCAACTCCGGTTTCTGCTCCGGGTACAGCTGATGAATTAAAGAAATTCAAAGACTTACTCGATAGCGGAATCATCACACAAGAAGAATTTGATGCAAAGAAAAAACAGTTACTTAACTTATAAAATAAACAAGGTTTCACAGAAGTCTTGTCAGCGTGACAACAAGAGCCTGAACATCAGTTCAGGCTCTTGCGTTTATCTTGACATTTTACCCATTTCCTTCAGCACCTCTACTGCAGGACCGGGGAAACGACCGAGATGGTCAGGACCAACATTGAGAAGCATATTAACGCCTTTTGAGTTGAGTGTTTGTTTGTAGCCTAAAAGCTCCTCTGCACTCTTGTATGACATATTGTTATACACCGAGAAACCCCAGCAATCAGTGCCGGCAAGCGTTACAGGTGCTTCTGCAGGATGGACGGGATGCCCTTCCATATCGTATGAATTATCACCACCGCCGACTATTTCGCCGTAGCCGTTGCCGATTCTTGCACTGCACAGACAATCCGGCTGTATGCTCTTTACAAGGTCGTAAAGCTCCTTTGATTGCTCTTTTGTAACGGTCCACGGATTATCAAACCAAATCTGGCACAAGTCACCGTAATTGGTCAAAAGCTCTGTTACCTGCGGTTTAACCTTGCGGTCGAGGTATTTCTGGAAATCCTCAATTGTGTTTGTAGGGTTATAATCCCAGTAGTTATTTGCAGGGTGACACCACGGATTTTCAATAAATCCGCCGGCATCTGGCTCTTCCCAGTCCTGATCGTGCGAATAGTAAAGACCAAGCCTTATGTCGTACTTTTTGCACGCCTCGGATATTTCCTTTACAATGTCACGACCGAACGGTGTTGCTTTTACCACATTAAAATCTGACACCGTTGAATCAAACAATGCAAAGCCCTCGTGGTGCTTTGATGTTAATACGAAGTATTTTGCACCTGCTGCCTTAACATAGCTTATCCACTCCTCGGCATCAAAATATATCGGGTTAAATGCCGATGCGAGCTTGTGATATTCTTCTTTTGGTATCTCACAGTATCTGCGAGCCCATTCGTTTGTCGATTTACCCTTATATTCGCCCTCAAGCACACTGTAGAGGCCAAAATGTGCCATAATTCCGAATTTTGCGTTTTTAAACCATTCTGAACTTGTCATACTTATTTACTCCTTTAGTCACTTAATGAAGTAAGTATACCACATTCTGCATACCTTGTAAATGTTTATTTTTTGACGAAAATTGTTCAAAATGTGCGAAGTCGCTTTTGCTAAAAAAATCTCCCGGTTCGGGAGATTTTAAATCATATGGGATTTTCTGTATTCTGCCGGTGACATTCCGGTCATTTTCTTGAAAACTGCAGAAAAATAGATATTATCGGAGAAACCGCATTTTTCGCCTATTTCCTTGATGCGTATATATTCACTTTGCAAAAGCAACATTTTTGCACGGTTAATCCGAAGCTCTGTCAGGTACTGAAGCGGGGTTTTATTAGTATCGGATTCAAAGCATCTTCTCAGATAATCCTTGTTATAGCAAAAACTGTTTATTACTTCGCTGAGTTTGAAATTTGGGTCAACAAAGTTTTCAAGTATAATGTCCTTGAGAGCACTCACAAACGGATATTTGTGGTTTACATTTATATATTTATCAAGATATGCACAGACAGTATCAAGCAGCGAGTCTGCGATTTTTGCGTAATTATTTTCCTTTTCGAGCATAGCTTTATACATTAGCTCCATAAGCGGTAAAATTACACTGTCCGTATCTTTTATCAAATGCACGCGGTCATAACCAAGATGATTTGCGGCGATATAAAAATCCATAAACGTATCCGTTGATGTAGCCTTATGAACTACGTCGGGCGGGACTATAAGAATGTCGTTTTCTCCCATTTCGTATTTTTTATTCCCGATTGTAACGGTACAGTTGCCGGAATAATTTGTAATTATCTCGTACCTGTCACAGTGAGAATGCTCGCGATAGTGCGTCATTGGTGTCTCGCACTTTATGCAGGCTTTAACATTCATCAAAAATCACCTCACAATTTGAGTTTAACATAAGAGTGTTGTTTTGTCAATGCAGGATATGTAAAAAAAGTCGTTTTTTTAATAATGTCAGTCGGGAAATTGTATGGAAATATTTTTTTTTTGGTGCTATAATCGAAGCATAAAACCGAAAGGAGATTTTTAAAATGAAAAAATTAGTAATGAACGGACCGAAGGAAAGCACATTGATAGAGGTTGATATGCCTGTTATCGAAAAAGATACAGACGTACTTATCAAGAACACATACTGTGGTGTTTGTATGTCAGAACATTATGACTGGGAGCACGCACAGCCGGGAAAATCTTTCGGACATGAGCCGGTGGGTGTTGTAGTAGAGGTTGGATCTGCAGTAACACGCTTTAAGAAGGGCGACAGAGTAACAGGTTTTTATAGCGGTAAAGTAGAATATGATGTTACCGATGAAAAAAATGTGTTTAAAGTTCCTGATAGTGTAAGGGACGAAGAAGCGATTGCAGAACCACTTTCATGTCTTGTAAGTGCAGTAAGCAAGGTTAAGATACCTGTAATAGGCGAAAAGGTAGCAGTTGTTGGTTGCGGATATATGGGTTGCGGCGCTATAAGTCTTCTTAAGATGCGTGGTGCATATGTTGTAGGTGTTGATATAAAACGTGAGGCACTTGAAGATGCAAAGCTTTATGGGGCAGATGAGGTATATACACCTGACGAGCTTCCTGCACACTACAAGGACGTACCGGGTACTGATATAGGCTTCCAGAGTGAGGGTCTGGGCTTCAGACTTGTTATGGAGTGGGGCGAAACGAATGAATCACTTGACCTTGCTATCAATATGACAAGAATGTGCGGTCAGCTTGCGATTGGTGCATACCATACGGGTGAAAAGAGACTTGTTGACCTTCAGCAGTTAAATGTTAAAGCAATCGATTGTCTGAGCACACACCCCAGAGAAATGGATCTTAACTATGAATCGTGCAAGAATGCACTTAAAATGATTGGCGACGGCGTATGGAGTTACAAGCACGTTAAAACAAAGGTATATCCCATCACACAGTTTGACAAAGCACAGGCTGAATTGCCGGATAAGGCAGGAAAGTATATGAAAGCTATTGTTGACTGGTCAAAATTTGACGGCGAGCCGTACATAATAGACTAAGAGGGACGCAAAATGAAAATAGCAATAGGAAATGACCACGTAGCAGTGGGAATGAAAAACCATATCACGGAATATCTCACTGCAAAGGGACATGAAATTATAAATTTCGGAACTGACACAGCAGAGAGATGTGATTATCCCATATACGGCAAAAAGGTTGCAGATGCAGTTGTGAGCGGTGAATGTGAGCTTGGTATTCTTATCTGCGGAACAGGCATCGGAATTTCACTTGCCGCAAATAAGGTAAAGGGCATCCGTGCAGCTGTATGTTCAGATCCGTATTCAGCAAGACTTACACGTCAGCACAATAACGCCAATATTATTGCATTCGGTGCAAGGGTAGTAGGCGAGGCAACTGCCGAGATGATAGTTGACGAGTTCCTTAACGCCGAGTATGAGGGTGGCAGACATCAGACAAGAATTGATATGATTTCGGCTATTGAGCAGGGAGAAATGTAATGTACAGAATAGGTATTGATATAGGTGGTACGAAAATAAATATCGGTCTGTTTGAGGACTGCGAAAAAAAGCTTATTGCACATAAAAAAATATATATTGCTGATATTACAGATTTGTCAGAAAACATAAAAACAGTTGTATATGAACTGTGCAGCGAAAATGATGTTAATTCTGATGAAATTGCATCTTGTGGTGTCGGTATACCCGGAACGGTAAGTGCTGACGGTAAGAATATAATAAAAGCACCGAATATCGAAATTTTAGATAAGGATACTGCAACAAAGCTTGAAATGGTGCTTAATGTTCCTGTTAAGCTTGTTCAGGACTCGCGTGCGGCAGCATGGGGTGAATACCTGTGCGGTGGTGCGGTTGGTGCTGATACTGCTGTTTGCGTAACGCTTGGAACCGGTATCGGTACAGGCATAGTAATGAACGGAGCGATCTATAACGGGGCATTAGGATGTGCCGGTGAGCTTGGACATCTCGTGGCAGTAGAGGGCGGAAGAGGCTGTGGCTGCGGGAAAAAGGGTTGCCTTGAAAAATACTGTGCTGGCGGCGGTCTTGATATTACGGCAGGAGAACTGCATGGCGAAGGAAAAACCGCATCTGATTTATTCGATGAAGCAAAAAAAGGTAACGAGAAAGCAAAGTCCGCAATTGATAATGCTGTAGCAATGCTTGGTCGTGGACTTATCTCGATTGTAAACCTTATGTCGCCTGATTGTATATTGTTCAGCGGTGGCTTGAGTGATCAGGAGGAAATGTATCTTAAACCTGTTATCGAATACATAAAATCACACTGCTATATGACCGATAAGTTACCGGTAATCAAAAAAGCAGAGCTTGGTGAGCTTTCACCACTCTACGGTGCGGCGTTTATTCCGATAGAGAAAAAACGCAAACCTATGCTTTCAGCATCAATAATGTGCGCTGACGTTCTAAATATGGGAAAGGCACTTGGCGAAATTAAGGATGCAGGGATTGACTATCTGCATTGTGATATAATGGACAATCACTTTGTTCCCAATATGATGATGCCAATGGAGTTTTTAAACAAACTAAGACCTGCAACGGATTTACCGTTTGATTTCCATATTATGGCGGAAAATCCCGAAACAGTAATTGAAAAGCTTGTAATAAAGGAAAACGATATAATATCGGTACATTATGAGAGTACAATCCACCTGCAAAGAGTGATAACTCTTGTTAAGGAAAAGGGTGCGAAGGCGGCAGTTGCATTAAATCCGGCAACTCCGATAAGTGTACTTGAAGAAATTCTGCCGGAGCTTGATATGGTGCTCCTAATGAGCGTAAACCCGGGCTTTGCAGGACAGAAAATAGTTCCTACAAGCTTTGAAAAGATAGCAAAGCTGAGAAAATATCTTGAAGAAAAGGGACTTGATATACCCATAGAGGTTGACGGAAACTGCAGTTTTGAGAATGTTCCCAAGATGTATAATGCAGGTGTTGATATATTTGTTGTCGGAACATCAAGCGTGTTCAAAAGTGATATGACTATCAAAGAGGGAACAGAAAAATTACTTGACTTAATATAAGGAGAATGAGATGGAAAATTTAAAGGTTGGATTACAGCTCTATTCTGTTCGTGATAAGATGGAACAGGATATGGAAGCTACATTAAAAGCAGTTAAAGAAATGGGTTATGACTATGTGGAGTTTGCAGGATACTTCGGTAAGTCTGCTGAGGAAGTGAAGGCACTTCTTGATAAGACAGGACTTAAATGTATTTCTGTACATCAGACGTATGATGTGTTTCTTGATGCACCGGAAGAAAATGTGGAATATCTTAAAACAATAGGCGCAAAATACTGTGCTATTCCGTGGATGGGACCTGAAAACCACAAAGGTAATCCCGGTTTTGACAAGGCAGTAGAGGACATACGTAATATTGGCAAGCTTCTAAAAGAAAACGGCATAACAATGCTTTACCATAACCATGATTTTGAGTTCGGAAAGTATGAGAATAAATATCTTTTTGACTGGTTGTATGATACAGTAGGTTTGAATTTTTTAAAACCTGAGATAGACACCTGCTGGGTTAAGTATGCGGGCGAGGATCCGTGCAGATATCTTGAGAAATATGCAGAGGATATTGATATAGTACACCTAAAGGATTTCGTTTGCAAAAAATTTGCAGATGGACCTGTTTATGCTCTGATAGATAATTCGGGCAAGGAAAACGACCCGAAAAAGAGCCGTGAGGATAACGGATTTAAATTCAGAAGCATAGGCAGTGGCTTGCAGAACTTTGAAGAAATTCTTGCGTCTGTAAGAAAGACAAACGCAGAATATGTTATAGTCGAGCAGGACCAGTGGTATGATGATGATAGTCTTGAACTTGCAAGAAAGAGCAGAGAATATCTGAAAAGTCTTGGTGTCTGATACGTAGACCATATAGAGTAAAAATGACTGTTAAACAAAACAACTCAAAAAAAAGAAATGACTCAGCCCTTGAAAAAAGGGTGAGTCATTTTTGCTTTTTCACATAAACCTGCAAAGAATAATTGGTATAAATATCGCCGGAACAAAATTCATCAGCTTTATTTTTGTTATGCCGAGCATATTAAGTGCCAATGCAAATATAAGTACCGAGCCGGCACACGTCATTTCGGCAATTACGTAGTCGCTTAAATACGGTGCGGCAAATTGTGCTAAAATCACTATTGCACCTTGCAGAATAAATACCGAGCCTGCCGCAAGCATAACACCCCAGCCAAGAGTTGAAGCGAGCACTATTGATGAGATAAGGTCGAGTATTGCTTTTGTAAACTGCATTTCGTGGTTGCCGGAAAGACCTGATTGCAATGCACCCACAATCGTCATTGCACCGACACAGAAGAGTAGTGTTGCACTGATAAACCCTTGTGCAACGGGTACGTTACTGTCTTGCTTTTTAAATTTCGCTTCTATACTGTTTCCAAGATTTTCAATTCGTGCATCAAGGTTTAAGAGCGTGCCCATAACACCGCCGATTACCATTGACAACACAAGCACAAGTGTGTTTTCGCCTGCCATCATTCCATCAACACCTATGTATAAAACTGCAAGTGCCGTTGCGGTGGTCATTGCCTTTGAAAGCCGTTGGGGTAGTCCTTTCTTAATCAGTATTCCTATAATTGAGCCGATAATTACTGTTGCTACATTAGCTAATACGCCTATCATTGTTTGTCATCTCCATAATAAATTTCCAAATGATATTATACCAAAAAATTCTATAAATTGCAACAAAGTTTTAATCGAAATTCAAATTTTGAAAATCGCATATTGTTTGTTAAAAAAAGTATATTTTTTTCAAAAAAAGTGTTGACAAATGTGATTATTTGTGGTATACTCATCAGGTACTCGGAATTTGGCTCGTTGGTCAAGCGGTTAAGACTCCGGCCTCTCACGCCGGCAACGCGGGTTCGATTCCCGCACGAGTCACCAAAAAAGCATCGACTATGTCGATGCTTTTTTTACTTTATAGGATTATCCTTCTGTGCCCGCCGCAGGCGTGTGCTGAAGGCGCTTTGTTCTGTCACTTAAAGCAATCAGAATGCTTGCTGTAATAACCAGAAGTGTACCGATAACGGTAAATGCCGATATCTTTTCATTAAAAATCACAACGCCTGCCAGAATGCTTGTAACAGGCTCGATTGTGCTCAGGACAGACGCTCTGCCGCCGCCAATCAGGAAAGTTCCTTTCTGAAAAAGAACCACAGCACCAACATTTAAAGATATAGAAAACAAAAAAGTTAAAACCCAACCGAAGATTGACTGCGGAAACTTCAACTGGTCTGTAAATATACACACTAACAGCATAACGGCCGATGCGGATATTGCTATGTATAAACTGAAGGTAAAACCAGAAATCTCTTTGTATTTAAAGCCCGAAAGACACATAACATATATTGCATATGTGACACCTGAAACGAGTGCATAAAGACTGCCTTTTATGTTAATAGTAGTATCAGGATTATAAAACAAAACAATACCGATTACACAAAGGAATACGCTCAGTAAATTACTTAAACTGAATTTATTCTTTAAAAAGATATATTCGCCCAATACAACAACCGGTGGATATATAAAATGGAACACTGTTGCCGTGCCTGACGGAATGTGATTATAGGAATGAAACAAAAGCAATGGCGTGATGCAACATCCCATAAGTGCAATTACGCTTATGTACGGAATTGCCGCAGCATTTATTTTAATCGGTTTTTTTGTAGCGACCGAAAGCAACAAAAGAACAGGTATTGATATGATATTTCTTAAAAAAACAAGGCTTTGAGGATTTGTACCTTCTTTGTATATAAGCTTTGCCATAAGAGGCATAAGACCAAAAATAAACGCACTCAGAATTACAAAAAAATATCCTGCAATCAATTTCTTTTGATTCATAATTATGTCTCCTGGAATGTAAAGTTTTTAAACAAAATTTCGGATTGTTTCATATAATCCAGAGTCTGGTGACCGCTTTTTGACACTACCATATTACATAAACAGTCGGTTATACATACGGGTGCTGCAGATGAGTTTTTAATGCCGTTTATATCCACTTCGCAGGGAAGAAGTACAGTAGCATCCTTCTCGACCTCATTAAATGGCGGAGATGTTATCAATATAACTGAAGCCCCCTGATTTTTAATTGTTTTGAGAATCTGAGGTGCAGGCTTTGTGTATCTGTGAAATAAATAAAAAATACAGACGTCGCCTTTTCTCAGACTTAAAAGTGATTCTATTTCACCGCTCTGATATGCGGATGATAAATAAACGTCATTTCTGACTGTGAGAAATCTCGTATATGCATAATGGGCAAGAGCGAATGATTCTTTCAGACCAAAGCAAAATACCCTGTCAGCTTGTGCTATTTCTTCTGCAGCACGCAATATGCTGTTTTGGGGAATATTCCGGAAGGTGTTTTCAATACAGTTTATTGCATTTATTACATATTGCGGAAACTGCGAGTCAGAATCTTCTGACATAGAGGCGATTTTAAATTTGTCGGGGAGTGTAAATTGATATTTGAACCCATTACGTACCTCATCCTGAAAAACTTTATATCCGTCAAAGCCAATCTTTCTGCAGAAACGAAGCACAGAGGTTGTGCTTGTTTTGATTTTGTAGGCTATTGAATCAAGTGTTTCAAAAGCAAATTCATTTGGGCTTTTAAGAAAATATGTAGCAACAGCACGCTCTGACTTTGTCATTTTATCAATGTTGGACTTTATTATTTCTGTTATATTCATAGTACATCCTCCTTACAAACTTTATTATATAACAAATTTCTGAAAATTGCAACATTTTTGTAGTAAATACTACAAAAATATCCCAAAATCCTGATAATAGCAAGAAAAATACTAAATTTTGCTTGACATTTCAGGGGTTTATATTTATAATAAAAAGTAAATACTACATTTTGGAGAGATGTGTGTAGTGAAAAATACAAAAAGGAGAAAGAAAATGGGTAAAAAGACAGAGTTTTTATACTTGAGCGAAGATGATATTATTGAAGCGGGGGCACTTGACTACGGTCGGTGCATTGACGTAGAGGAAGAGGTCTTTAAGCTTTTAAGTTCAGGGGATTATGTTATGGGCGGAGATAAAGCCAATTCTCACGGGATTATGATGAAATTCCCGAAAGAGAGCCCGTTCCCGAATATGCCAAAAGATGCTCCGGACAGACGATTTATGGCTATGCCGGCATATGTAGGCGGGAGATTCAATATTGCAGGTCAGAAATGGTACGGCTCAAACATAATAAATCCGCAGAGAGGTCTGCCTCGTTCGATACTGATGGTAATGCTTAATGATGTTGATACCTGTGAACCAATTGCATTGATGTCAGGCAATTTAATCAGTTCAGTTCGTACAGGATGTGTTCCGGGTGTAGGAACAAGATATCTGGCAAATAAAAATGCCGGGGTTTGCTCGTGTATAGGTGCAGGGCCTGTAGGAAAGGCTTGCTTTGAGGGGATTATACATGAGGCAAAGAATCTCAAAGAGCTCGTAGTCTGTGACCTTGTATTGGCAAAGGCAGAAGCCTTTGCCAAAGAGGTGTCAGATAAATACGGAATAAGTGCAAGAGGTACAACCTCTATTGAAGAGGCTGTCAGTGTTGGTGATATTGTAAGTGTTGCTGCATCATCAGTTAATCCGATAACATTGAAAAATGAATGGCTGAAAAAAGGTTCACTTCTTATTTTCTCGGGAAGAGGTGCTGTTGACGAGGAATATTTTACGACTGCAAAAATAATATGGGACAATGCTAAAATGCACGAGGTGTATTATGATGAGCATATGTTATTGCCGGAAAATGAACGTTTCATAAACGGTATAGCCGTTCAGATTTATAAATTCAGTTACGAAGGGAAATTACCGCCTATTACAGAAGGTGTAAGCCTTGGGGATGTAATACGCTCAACTGCCTGCGGTCGCACATCCGAGGACGAGAGGATTTGCTTTATAGCAAGCGGTATGCCTGTATGGGATGTAGCATGGGGATATGATTTGTACAATAATGCTGTCAAAAAAGGACTCGGACAAAAATTAAAGCTCTGGGATAGTTCTTATTTGTTATAAGACTTGTAACAGAGGGTGTCGCTAATGCAACACCCTCTGTTTTTACTTTTCTATCTTTAATACTGAATCGCCGGCGTTTATGGCACATTTTGGGCGTGCCTCAATTTTTGAGAACTCGTTCGCGTTTGTGATAACCATCGGGGTTGTGGTTTTAAGCCCTGCACCTTTTATTATTTCCGGGTCAAACACACAAAGTATGTCGCCCTTGTTTATGCGTTGCCCTTCCTTTACTTTAACATCAAAGCCCTTGCCCTTGAGCTTTACTGTGTCAAGCCCGATATGGAGAAGTATTTCGCAGCCAAAATCGGATACAATATTCATTGCATGGTGAGTGTCAAAAACGTGCCCGACAACTCCTGCACACGGTGCAACGAGTTTTCCGTCAGTGGGCTCAACTGCAATTCCCTCACCAAGCATTCCGCTTGAGAATACTTCGTCTGCCACGTTGCGCAGTGGTATAATTTCACCGTTTAAGGGTGAGTAGAGCATAAACGATTTGCGGTTTCTTTTCAGTTTTCCCAATAATTTTTCAAGCATAAAATCAGTCCTTTCGTTTTAGTTAAATCATACCCGACAAAGACGGTTTTTATGCATAAAAATATAAAGATACAACCCGACCAAGCCTTATATGAATATAAATATAGAAAATTCATAAAAAGGCGATGATTATATGCTTGAAGCAGTATTTGAATGGCTTAAGACCGTTATACTTATGGCGGGATATGTGTCGGGGTCACAGGCGTTCCCGCAACCGCTTACGCCGGAGGAGGAAGCTCTATACATACGGCGTTATACCGAGGGTGATATGGAGGCAAAGAACGTTCTGATAGAACGCAATCTGCGTCTTGTTGCACATATTGCAAAAAAATACAGTGATGAAAAGAATGCCGAGGATATAATATCAATCGGCACAATCGGACTTATAAAAGGAATAAATACGTTTTCACCGAAAAAAAAGAAAAAGCTTTCCTCGTATGTGTCGAGGTGTATTGAAAATGAAGTCCTGATGTATCTGCGTTCGACAAAGAAGCAGAAAGCAGAGGTATATATGGATGATGCATTAGGTACAGACACAGACGGCAACGCAATGACTCTTGCAGATATTCTGCCTGATGACGCACCTGATATTGCGGACAAAATTTCATCATCACTTGAAGCGAGGGAGCTTTACAGTGTAATGTCATCAGAGCTTTCTCCGACAGAATATGCAATAATGGTACATCGTTACGGGCTGGGCGGAAGGAAAAGGCTTACACAGCAACAAATAGCGGATTCTCTGGGTATAAGCCGTTCATATGTGAGCCGTATTGAAAAGAAGTGTCTCATAAAGCTCTCACAAAAACTTAAATCGGATAATTAGTGTTGATTTTGTGCGGTGTTTGTGATAAAATATATACATAATCAGTTCGAGGAGAAAAGTTATGGATATAGTAATTCTTGCAGTTGCAGCTGTAACACTTTTGTGTTCAATTGTAATACTCATAAAAACCAAAAAGGATAGCAGTGATACGGTACGTACCGAAATTGACCGTGCTATGCAGAGCTTTGGCGATATTATAACGAAAAACCAACGTGAAATCGGAAATATGCAGACAGAACGCTTTGCACAGATTGAAAAGGCAACAGCAGAGCTTAAAAATACACTTGACCGCAGACTTGATGTTTTGCGCCAGGAGAATACTCAGGCAATTGATAAGCTTCGTCAGGAAAACTCCGAACAGCTTATCTCTATCCGTAAAACGGTTGATGAAAAGCTTCAGGAAACACTTGAGTCAAGAATAAGTAAGTCCTTCAAGCTTGTTAGTGAACGTCTTGAAGAGGTCTATAAAGGTCTTGGCGAAATGCAGACACTCTCACGTGGTGTAGGTGACTTGAAAAAAGTTCTCTCTAACGTCAAAACACGAGGTATACTTGGTGAAATGCAGTTGGGCGCAATCCTTGAGGAAATTCTCTCAACGACACAGTATGAAACAAACTTCGCAACTGTCCCGGGCAGCCGTAATGTGGTTGAGTTTGCAATAAAGCTGCCGGACAATAACGGTAATATTACATATATGCCGATAGATTCAAAATTCCCGGCAGATACATATGAAGTGCTTCTTAATGCTTATGAAAGCGGTGATAAGGCAGAGGTTGAAGCGGCAGCAAAAATGCTCCGTACACGGCTTTTGGGTGAGGCAAAGGAGATACACGAAAAATACGTTTCACCACCTTATACAACGGATTTCGGCATTATGTTCCTGCCGGTTGAGGGACTGTATGCTGAGGCAGTAAACCGTGGGCTTATAGAGGAGCTGCAGAACACTCACAAGGTAATGGTCGCAGGTCCGAGCACAATGGCGGCAATGCTCAGTGCAATACGTATGGGCTTTAAGACTCTTGCGATACAGAAACAGACCTCGCAGGTATGGGAGGTGCTTGGAGCAGTCAAGACAGAATTTGAAAAGTTCGAGTCAATTCTGGTTGCAACGCAGAAACATCTCACACAGGCAAACGATGACCTTGACAAGCTTGTGGGCGTGCGGACACGTGCAATTGTAAGAAAGCTTGGCAGTGTTGAGAGTATAGAGAAACCGCTGTTAATAGAAGAAGCAGAAGAAAATGCAGATGTCGGATGACATCTGCATTTTGTGTTAATAAGCAATTATATTTATAGTCTGTGAGCCACCGTCCCACTGGATTTCAAAGCCTGCGGCATCTGCAATATCGCGGATTTTAAAGTATGAGCTTCCGTTGATATTGTATGCGGTGATTGCGGTACGTCGTCCGTCAACGTAAATCGGAGTATCGTTTTCTACGACTTTCATATCCTGCTCAACATCGCTTGAAAGCTCACCGCCGATTGCGACGTAATCTTCCTGCGTGTCAATCATAATCGCATTAAGGCTGCCATCCCACGAAACATTGAATTTTGCAGGCGTATTTCTCAAAAGCATAGCTATGTCACGAACCTTGAAATAGTTAGAGTCGTTAACGGTATATCCGGTTACGGTTGCTTTCTCGCCGTTAACAAGCAGGTTCGCAATTGAACGTGTTGCCGAAATTGCGTTTACCATATCATAGCTTGAAATAAAATCAATAATTTTGTTTCTGTTCGGATAACCGCTCTCTAACAGATTATTGCTGTATCTGTCAACATATGTGATGTTTGCATACGGGCTTACATCGCTTTTATTTATGCGTGTTGCGGTAAGCTTATTGTTTGCAAGAGTGAGCTTGTAATACATAATGGTCGATGCATATCTTGGCACTTCCGCACCAACGAAAATGTATGTGTCATTTTTGATATATACATCTATATTTTCAAGACATTCACCGATTATGTTCTGCGGAACTTCGATTTCGGTTATTGCATTGTCAGTCATTGTAAAGCCTGTTCCGATTTTGCCGTATGTTCCTTTTTTTATTATAAAGACTTCGGGGATACCGTTACGGTCAAGGTCAGTAAGGATTGCATCGGTATATGTCGGATCCTGCGAAATTGTTTTCATTATACGTGTCACAAACGGGTCACGCCAGTTTTCGTTTGCGGCATTTACAGGCACCATTGTGCCAACGCACGCCATAATCGCAAGGACTGATGCAATAAGTCGTTTTTTCATATCAAAACACCCTTTCTGTAGATTACTATATTTATTATACCATATATGACGGATATTGTCAAATAAAAAAGGCAGTTCAAACTGCCATAGTTAATCTTTCGTATGTTGTAATATATCGCATATATTACAATTAAGTGCATTACAAATTTTATCTAAAACGTAACTATCGTAGCGTTTTACTTTATTTTTGTAATAGTTATCAATAATTTGGTATTGTATTCCTGTGCGTTTTGATAATTCATATCGGCTGATGCCGGAATCGGTTAAAATTTTATCTAACGTTAAATATATCATAACTCATCATCTCCTATATATATATATTATTAAATAAATATTTGCTTGACAATTCACTTAATTAGGTATATACTTATATAAGTATATACAATAGGAGGTATTAATATGACATTACAAAAATTAAAGGAATATTTGAAAACAGTTCACGAACTTGAAAAAACCAAATATGAAAATGAATTGTTGATGGATAATGTAAAGAGCATTAACTATGAGGCGAAATTGCTAGAACCCCAAAAGATTGAAGTGAAAGAAGATGATAAAGTAAATCAGGGATATAGATGCTCGGGTCTGTTTGTAGGTGCCATTAGCGGGTTTGTATTATATTTAATAATAAGCGGAACCGAGGTAAGCGGAACCAATGTAATTGAGGGGAGCTTGCTTGGTGCAGTGTGTACTACTATTATTTTTACGATTATAGGAGGGATTATAGATAGCGTTATTTATAAATCGGAGCAAGATGAAAAAAACAAAAAATTGCTGAAATCAATGCAAAGAACAATGCATTAAAACTAGAGACAACGAAACAAAATAACAGAGCAATAAAAATAGCTAATCAAAAGAACGGGATAATACTAAACACAGTTAAAGAACTTCAAAACACACATAATGAAGTTGAACAAACTCTTGAAAAACTGTATTCTGCTGATATTATTCATCCAAAATACAGAAATTTGATAGCTATATCTTCAATATATGAATATATTGATACCGGAATATGCACAGAACTCACTGGTCCTGAAGGTGCATACAAGCTGTTTGAGCTACATGTACGTCTTGATAAAATTATCACCAAAATGGATTTAATTATAAGAAATCTTGAAAGGATTGCAGAAAATCAGTATTATTTGTATGTGGCGGTAAAAAATATGCAACCGCAGATTGAAAAAATGGCTGAAAATATAAAAACAAATACTGATAAATTAAATGAAATTGCAGTCAGCACGGAAGTTACAAAGCATATTTCAAAAGCTATAGAGAAAAACACGGCTGCTACTGCGTATGCTGCACAGGTTACTGCATATACTGCACAGGTAATAGAAAGAAACCAATACTATGACCGCAATTCGAGCAACAGTTCCGGATTGTATGACCATATTCATATGCCTAAAATATAATCCTATAAAAATAAGGGTTTGAGAAAGTTTCTCAAACCCTTATTCAATGTAATTAACCTTCAACCAATCTCTTAGTATCAATAGCAATCATCATTTCCTCGTCTGTAGGAATAACGAGTGTCTTAACTGTTGCATCTGCGGCTGAAACATCAACTGTACCTCTTGTTGAGTTCTTTGCATCGTCAATCTTGATGCCCATGAATTCAAGACCTGATACGATTTCCTTACGCATAGCTGCGTCGTTTTCTCCAACACCTGCTGTAAACACTACGGCATCTATACCGCCCATTGCAGCAGCATATGAGCCTATGTACTTCTTAACCTGGTATCCGAACATTGCGAGTGCAAGCTCTGCACGCTTGTTACCGCTTTCAGCTGCAGCTGAAAGGTCACGGAAGTCTGATGAAACACCTGATATACCTGCAACACCACTTTCCTTGTTTACAAGGTTATCAATCTCCTTTGCAGTCATACCCTTGTTCATAAGGAACGTCATAACTGCAGGGTCCATAGAACCTGTTCTTGTTCCCATCGGAACACCGTCAAGCGGAGTAAAGCCCATTGAAGTATCAACACACTTACCACCGTCAACAGCACTGATTGATGAACCGTTGCCGAGGTGACAAGTAACAATCTTGAGTTCCTCTGCAGGTTTTCCGAGTGCCTTTATAGCTTCCTGTGAAACATACTTATGGCTTGTGCCGTGGAAGCCGTATTTTCTTATTCTGTCCTCTTCGTAACACTTGTAGGGAAGAGCATACATATATGCCTTTGCCGGCATTGTCTGATGGAACGCTGTATCAAATACTGCTACCATCGGAGTATCGGGCATTACCTTCTGGCAAGCCAAAATGCCTGTGATGTTAGGAGGGTTATGAAGCGGTGCAAGCGGTGTGCACTTCTCAAGCTCTTTAAGAACAGCTTCTGTTACAATAGTTGAATCTGTAAAAGCTTCTGCACCGTGAACAACTCTGTGTCCTACAGCACCGATTTCTGACATTGATGCGATTGCTCCGTGGTCAGCATCAACGAGTGCGTCGATAACCATCTGTATAGCATCGCCGTGGTCTTTCATAGGCTTTTCAATTTTGATTTTGTCAAGTCCCTTTACAACACATGTGTGCTGAAGGTTTGAACCGTCAATACCTATTCTTTCGCAAAGTCCCTTTGCAAGTACGTTCTTGTTATCCATATCAATAAGCTGATACTTGAGTGATGAACTACCTGCGTTAATAACTAATATTTTCATTTTTAACTCCTTTATATACAAAAGTTCGAATAAATTGTTCAGATTGTGCTGATAAGCACGCGAGGCTATAGTGGTCTATGCGAGCGGGCGTATCAGTGCAATATGGGTGATTTTTCGGACTTTTTATTTGCGGTTTTGAGCCTGAACTGATGTAATTGCCACAACTCCTGCGATATCCTCTGCTGTACAACCTCTTGAAAGGTCATTAACCGGTGCTGCGATACCCTGAAGAATCGGACCGTATGCCTCTGCCTTTGCAAGACGCTGAACGAGCTTGTAGCCGATATTTCCTGCGTTAAGGTCGGGGAATATCAACACGTTTGCACTGCCTGCAACCTTTGACTCGGGTGCTTTCTGCTTACCAACACTTTCAACGATTGCCGCATCAAGCTGAAGCTCACCGTCAAGTGAAAGCTCCGGTGCTTTTTCTTTAGCAAGCTTTGTAGCTTCCTGAACCTTTGTAACAAGGTCGTGCTTTGCACTGCCGTATGTAGAATATGAAAGCATTGCAACCTTAGGCTCTGCACCTACAAGTGCCTCAAATGATGCAGCTGATGAGATTGCGATTTCTGCAAGCTCCTCTGCTGTCGGGTCCTGATTAAGACCGCTGTCACCGAATACGAATGTACCGTTCTCACCGTATTCACAGTCCGGAACGTTCATAATAAAGAATGCTGATACAATCTTTGTGTTCGGTGCAGTTTTAAGAATCTGCAGTGACGGTCTTATAACGTTAGCAGATGAAGATACCGCACCTGCTACCATACCGTCAACCTTGCCGGTTTTAACCATCATAACACCGTAATACAAAGCATCCTTAACAGTTTCACGTGCCTCGTCAAGTGTTACACCCTTACTCTTTCTTAACTCTGCAAAAAGCTCTGCAAACTCCTCGTTGCCGCATGATGGGTCGATTATCTCGATACCACTGATATCAGCACCTTCTTCATTTGCTATTGCGTTGATTTTATCGGGATTACCCAAAAGGATTGTCTTTGCGTATCCCTCTGCTTTAACCATTGCCGCAGCCTTTATTGTTCTTATATCCTCACCCTCGGGGAGAACAACAGTTTTAAGGTCTGCTTTTGCTTTTGCCTTTAAGCCGTCAATAAATGTACCCATTATTTTGAAAAATCTCCTTTGTAAATATTTATAGAATAATTATACACCAATAAATTGGAAATTTCAAGGTCTATTCCAAAAAATATCAGTATTTTTTATGTATTGATATTAACGTCACCCATACCGCAGATAACATTTATTCTGCGGTCGCCGTTAGCTGAACAGTATTTCTTTGGAAGAACGGCAGAATCAAGTGTTACATTGCCCATACCGCACTGTGATGTTATGCTGTATCCAATTTTTTTCGGGAAGCGGATATCAATTGTTCCGTAGCCACAGTCGATATTGGTATTTACGGCATCGGCACTGATACGCAGATTGGCACGTCCGACAGATATGTAGAGATTTTCGACGGCGGCAGTTTCTGCTTCTGCTGATGCGTTTGTTATGTTGAATTCAATGTTTTTGCTTTCTGTACGGCACAGCTTCAATGCTCCGTCGGTCAGATTTATTTGAAAATCAGTAAAGCAGTAACTGTGGGGGACTGTTATTGTTGTCGTTGCGTATTTTCCGTGACAGGGGTCGCTTATTACGTGCCATACCCCGTCTTTTTCGTATACAAGGTGATTAAGAGCATCACTTGTTACGGAAAAGTCATTGCCGTATGTTATTTGAAAGTCACCGCCCGAAAGCTCAAGTTTAACTGATTTTATCATATTCCTGTTTCCTTTTTCAGGTTTTTAAAGTAGTGTTCAAAACCTTCGTCGTTCGGGTGTAGGTACAAATCACCAAAGTATTTCTCCTCGTGCGGAACTAAATCCCAGCCGTGTATAACCTTGATATTATTAAACGGAGTACAGACCTCGCTTATTATACGGTCAACATCACTTATCTCACCAAATTTGTATTTAGCTCCACGCAGGGTGCTCCATATTGGGGTGATTACAAATATCGGAGTTTTCTTATATTTTTCTGCAAGAACAGAAATAAAGCCTGTACAGTTTTCTCTGAATTCTTCCTGTGTAAACACCGTAAAATCGTTTATGCCATAGGCAACGGTTATATAGTCTGTTTCTATAATCTTTGCAGTTTCGGCAATTTCACGTTTAAAGCATTCGCCGCCGATTCCCTTGTTGATAAGCTCGGCATCAAAGGACTCTGCAAGTCGCATTGCGTAGGTATTTGACGGATGCAATGAGTCGTAGCCCTGCGTTATTGAATCGCCGTATGCAAGTAGTCTTTTCTGTTTTTTTATCGGCTCAATAAATGATGCATCAATAAGCTCTATATCTGTAATTTTACATATTAAAGAATGGGGTAGCACAATCCGGATATGCTTATTGCCGTCGGGGAAACTGAAAATGCCGTCAAAACTGCCTGTGGGATATGTTTTATTTGCGTAGTCGCCAACACAATCTGCATCATCGAGGTTTTGTATACATCCAATGAAAAATCCATCAGAAAAAACATCAACTGCAAAAAAACTGCGTGGCGTATCAACGCAGGATGTGTCAACTGCAAGCTTTAATGCTGTTGCATCCGTCCTGAAATTCAGTTCTATTCCTGCGGTACAACGTGCAATGGATTTATTGGTTGCGTTTGCTTCCTCTTTCCTGAAACGGAAAAAACTGAAAACACCGTCATCTTCCTGTATTTCAACTGCTCCCTGTGTGATTTTTGATATTTGTTCAAAGTTAAGTTTCATAGTGTACCACCTCTTATTTATTTATAACTTCTTTTGCTACTTCAATAAATTTTGTCATTGCATTTGTGCAATATCTGTTCCTTTTATGTGCGATGTAGAGCGTACGTGTGCTATGCTCCTTACTTACATTATATAAGATAACGTTTTTATGAAATTTACCGTATTTGAATAAAGTGTCCGTCGCAAAACAAAGCCCCATACCCGAATCTACGAGCAGATATGATATGTTAAGCTGGTCAACACTGAATAAAACAGTGGGGTTTATTTTGCTTTTCCGGAAAATATCCATAGCACGTTTATGCATATCATTTCCGCTTTTTAAAAGTATGAATTTTTCGAATTTGAATTTATTTATCGGAACGGGAGGGACAGATTTTATGTCTACCGTATTATTGTAAATATCATCGGGATAAATCTGATATTCTTTTAATTTGCTGTTTATGGCAAAGCCGGCAGGGACACATAACAAAAGCCGTTCTTTTGCAAGGATTTCACCATCGTAAGTGCTCATTGATTCATCAAAACTGTCAATAACTATGTCTAATTCTTCTTTTGCTATCATTTCACACAATCCGGTTGAATTTGATTCAACAAGTGTTACATTGATTTTGGGATACCGTTTTGAAAATTCAGTTACGATTTTCGGTAGTATGTAGGAAGAAAGATAGTTTGAGCCGCCTACAGAGATATGGCCTGTTTCCAAATTGGAGATGTCGTTAAGCCTGTTGGTAAAATCGCTTTCAATGCTCATTATCTTTTCAACTGCTGATATGTACTCTTTTCCTGCATCGGTAAGCTTCATTTGTGATGAGCTTCTGTCAAAAAGCGGAGTACCGATGCTTTTTTCGATTTTCTTGATTGCCGCACTTAGTGATGGCTGTGAGATAAACAGCTTTTCTGCGGCTTTTGTGAAGCTTTTTTGCTTGTATACTTCATATACGTATGCGTGTTTACTGAACATAATTCACCTATAGTTTTTATCTATTGATATTATAATTTAAAAGTATTTGACTATATTATACCTCTGCAGTATAATAATGTCAATGCTTTTAAGGAGATTTATGGAAAATGTTCAGAAAATTGTGTGAATTACTTATTATATCAGTGTGTGCTGTAGCATCGTCGGCGAATTACATAATGCTTGTATTTCCGAACACCTTTGCCCCTGCAGGTCTTGACGGAATATGTACGATGATTCAGGATATTTTAAATGTAAATATGGGATATTTTTCTTTTGTTGCCAATTTACCTTTGCTAATCTGTGCGTTCCTTTTTCTGAATCGTGACTTTGCAATAAAAACGACTGTATACGTGGTATGTTTTTCACTGTCGGTTATTCTTTTGAAAAATACACCCTTGCCTGATTTTGCCTACTATACAGAAACGGGGACGAGTATAGTTCTTGCTCCGATTGCCGCGGGCGGAATAAGAGGTGTTTTATATTCTGTTACACTTAAGTTCAAAGGATCAAGCGGCGGCATAGATATAATAGCTGCACTTGTGAAGAAAAAGAAACCGCACCTGAATCTGATGAATATTATATTTGTTATAAATATGCTTATTGCCATAGCTTCGTATTTTGTCTACGGCATGAAATTAGAACCCGTAATATGCAGTATAATATATTCATTTATAACAAGCAATATCGCAAATAAAATGAAGCGAAAACTTGAAATTTCAAATAACTCTTGAAAAAATATGGAATGTGTGATATAATAGCTTGGTTATTGATAAAAATACGAAGGAGTGTTTTAAATGTCAGGTCATTCAAAATGGAGTACAATCAAAAGAAAGAAAGGCGCAAATGACGCACAGCGTGCGAAGATATTCACAAAGATTGCACGTGAGCTTATAGTTGCAGTAAAGGCAGGCGGACCGGACCCTGCAAATAACTCAAGTCTTAAGGACGTTATCGCAAAGGCACGTGCAAATAATATGCCAAACGATAATATAAACCGTACAATAAAGAAAGCCGCAGGCGAGGCAGGCGGTGCAGATTATGAGGCAATTGTATATGAGGGTTACGGACCCAACGGTGTTGCAGTAATCGTAGAAACTCTTACAGATAACAGAAACAGAACAGCAGCAGACGTGCGTGCTGCATTCTCAAAGTACGGCGGTAATCTCGGCACAACCGGTTGCGTTAGCTTTATGTTTGATAACAAGGGTATCATTATAATCGAGGACGAGGACGGTGCAATCGACGAGGACGAGGTTACAATGGATGCACTTGAAGCAGGTGCAGTTGATGTAAACATAGAGGACGGAATAATCGAGATTGAAACCGAGCCGCTCGAGGTTGGTGCAGTACGTGAAGCTCTTGAGGGTAAGTACACAATCTCATCTGCACAGGCATCACAAATACCGCAGACAACTACTGTTCTTGAGGACGAAAAGGCAATCGCAAATATGCGTAAGCTTCTTGATGTTCTCGAAGACCACGACGATGTACAGGAGGTCTACCATTCATGGGAAGAACCCGATGAAGAATAAAAATTCCGCATCTTGTATTCCTGTGTTCACTTGTGTATGAGTATACACGGCGTTCGCACAGAAACATAATCTGCGAAATTTTACAATCCCCATAACATTAGAAGGCAAAAAAACGGACTTTGAAATGAAAGTCCGTTTCAGACTGTCGAAAAAGTCCAGAAAAGTCTGGGCTTTTTCTTCGTTTTATGGTATAATATCCTTGGGTGATGAAATATGATGCAAAAAGGATATGAAAACAGATATCAAATAGAGATGATAAGTATAGAGGACTTGGTA
>JAFQJD010000019.1 GCA_017415105.1 Clostridia bacterium
CGTTCTACCGCAAGCAAAACATAAATTATGTCAAAGGCAGTTTTATAAGCTTTTGTAACTAAAACCACAAAAAACCGCAAGAGAAACGTCGAGTTTCCCTTGCGGTTGCTTGCTTTCTGCCAAATTGAACTCTACCGTACCAGCGTACGCCGACGAATTCAATTTGGCAAAATATAACTTCCTTTTTCGAACTCTGCCAGTGTGTCGACAGTTTGTCGACACACTGAAATCGGGAAACTCCCGATTTCTTTTTTTATTCTGCTACAATTATATTTTTATGCTCAAGACCGTTGGGGAGGGGCTTATCTGTAATAAAGACATCGACATCATCAAAGTTACACACAGTAAAAGGATATATTTTCCCGAATTTGGAACTGTCTAATAATACACAGGTTTTAGCAGAATTTTCCATCATGGTTTGAAGCACTTCATCAAAAGTTGAAGAATTTGTAAGTCTGCCATCGGCGGACAGACCACGTGTAGAAAAGAATATCAGGTCAGCATTGACCTTGCGTATCATTGCACGTGCAAATTCGCCGACATATGAGTTGGAATGATGCAAAAGCTTGCCGCCTGTGCAGTAAACTTCTATATTACTCTTACAAAGCTTTGCGGAAACTACCGGACAGTTTGTTATAACTGTTAGCCCTGTATAATTTTCAAGATACGGCAAGATATGCTCGGTAGTCGTTGATGATGGGAGGAAAAGAGTCATATTATCGTGCAAAAGTGTAGATGCTACACGGCATATTGCCGATTTAGCTTCGCTGTTCTCGCTCTGACGTATCGCCATAGGGACTTCTGAGGGATAATTCTCCATAATAACCGCTCCGCCAAAGGTTTTCCGTACTTTCATTTCATTGTGCAGTGCGTTCAAGTCACGGCGGATTGTGGCTTCACTGAACATAAGCTGCTTTGCAAGCTCTGCAACTGAACAGCTTTTTTTCTCGTGCAGAATTTTAAGTATTCTATCTTTGCGTTCTATATCGTACATATCAAAACTCCTTGCTCGAATGTGTTTATTTATGATTGAATAATACCATAAAAATGTCGCTTTGTCAATATAATGTGCATATATTGACAAAAAAGAACAACCAACATATAATTTTTTTATAGTATTTTATAAGGAGATATGACGATGAAAAGAATGTTAGAACGCTATACTGAAAAACAGTACGATTTTATCGTAGTCGGTGGAGGTATGGCAGGAGTATGTGCGGCAATGGAAGCGGCACGCGGCGGAATGAATGTTGCACTTATCCATGCACGTCCGGTGCTTGGCGGTAACGCATCAAGCGAGATAAGAATACATATTTCGGGTGCAGACCATAGTCTGGTTCAGCCCGATTATGCAGAAAGCGGTCTGTTGTATGAGCTTATGCTTGAAAACAAGGCAAGAAATGACCATTTCAGTTACTCAATCTGGGATATGATTTTGTTTGAGGCGGCACTTAAAGAGGAGAATCTTACGGTTTATTATAACACGGTAATGTACGACTGTGAAACAGAGGACGATGCTATTACGGGTATTTTCTGTATTCAGGAAACCACCGAAATGAGATATAAATTCACAGCACCGCTTTTTGCTGACTGTACAGGTCACGGCACACTCGGCTATTTTGCAGGTGCAGAGTACCGTCAGGGCAGTGAATCAAAGGCAGAAACGGGCGAGAAGCACGCACCCGAAGAGGCAAACAATGAAAGAATGGGCAACTCCATTCACTTTAAGGCACGTGATATGGGACGTCCGGTAAAGTTCACACCGCCTTCGTTTGCAAAGAAATTTACCGAGCACGATTTGAGATACCGTATGCATAGTGCAAATCAGAAGGTTGACTTCTCAAGTGCATCTGACCCCGAGCGTTGCGAGGCAACGGGCGGAGTGTCGGCAAGAGGCTGTGATTACGGCTATTTCTGGATAGAGCTTATGGGCGATAAGGACGATATTATTCCTGATTATGAGAATATCCGTGATGACCTTGTTGCAAGTCTTTACGGTGTGTGGGACCATATCAAAAACGGTGGTGACCACGGGGCAGAGAATTACGAGCTTGAATGGGTAGGTATGCTTCCGGGTACACGTGAATCACGCCGTCTTGTAGGTGACTATCTCTTAAACGAAAACGATATTCTCGAAAACAGAATATTTGACGATGCGGTATGCTATGGTGGCTGGTGTGTTGACTTACACGTTGCCCACGGTCTTTTAGACCTTGACAAGCTACCGTCGGGTGAGTGTTATTTCTTTGACGGGGTTTATACAATTCCGTACCGTTCATATTATTCAAAGAACATAAAGAATATGTTTATGGCGGGCAGAAATATCAGTGCAACAAAGCTTGGAATGTGCAGTACGAGAATACTCGGTTGCTGTGCAATAGGCGGTCAGGCAGTCGGTGCGGCTGCGGCCTTATGTAAAAAATACGACTGCAATCCGCGTGAGCTTCAGCCACACGTTGGCGAGCTTCAGCAGGTAATTCTTAAGAATGACGGATTTTTGCCCGGCTTTAAGAATGAGGACGACAGTGACCTTGCACGTGGTGCAAAGTTTGGTGCAACATCATACAAGAACGGATGTGAGCCGGCAAAGGTTGTTGACGGAATTTCACGTAAGCTCGGTGATGATATGCACGGTTGGGTATCGGACGGAATTGCAGATGGCGGCGAAGTGTTGAAAATGGAATTTGATGCACCGCAGGCTATATCGGAGCTTCGTTATACATTCCATTCGGATTTTTCATATCCTATCCGTGTCACAATGGCACCGGCACGTCAGAAACAACAGCGTATAGGTGTACCGGAGGAGCTTGTGCGTGATTATGACATAATAATGAAAAACGGCGGTGAGGTAGTACGTACAATTGAAGTACGTGACAACCATCAGCGACATAACATACACCGTTTCGATAAAACTGTATGCGACAGTGTAGAGCTTTGTGTTAAGTCAACTAACGGTGCAGAGGATGCAACAGTCTTTGAAGTAAGAGCATATTAAATATTTATAATTATGAGGAGGTAATAAAAATGAGATTTGAAGGAAAGAAAGTAGCAGTAACAGGTGCAGCAAGCGGAATAGGAGAGGCAATTGCAAATGCGTTTGCACGCGAGGGTGCAGATGTAGCATTTATGGACCTTGATATGGATAAGGTAAAGAAGCTTGCAGAAGCGGCAGACGGTACAAACAACATCGGAATAGGTGTTGATGTTTCAGACAAGGCAAGCGTAGAAAGTGCATTTAGTGAAATAGAGAAAACTTACGGCAGACTTGATGTTTTTGTCAACTGTGCAGGAATATCAATAATAGTTCCGATGCTTGAATGTACAGAGGAAATATGGGATAAGACGATTGACGTAAACCTCAAGGGAACATTCCTTTGTATGCAGAACGCAGTAAGAATAATGGATAAGCAGAAGTCGGGTTCAATCATCTGTATGTCATCACAGTCGGGTAAAGTCGGCGGCGGTGCGTATCAGGCATACTGTGCAAGTAAGTTCGGTGTAATAGGTATTGTACAGTCAGCGGCGGTTGAATTTGCAAAAGAAGGTATCAGAATAAATGCGGTTTGTCCGGGTGTTGTTCTCACTCCTATGTGGGATAAGCAGGTAATAAGCTACGCGAAAAAGCGTAACATAAAGCCGGAAGAGGTAATGCCGTATTTTGAATCAAAGATTCCGATGGGCAGAATCGGTACACTTGAAGAGGTGGTAAACGTGACATTCTTCCTTGCAAGTGACGATTCAGCATACCTAACAGGTCAGTCACTCAATGTGTGTGGCGGACAGGTAATGTAAATAAAAAAAATCCGTGATTGCAACGCAATCACGGATTTTTTTTTGACTTTTTTTTAGAATGCAAGCTTTTCGTCAAGGTACGCCTCAAGGTCCTCGATTTTAACTCTTGTCTGTTCCATTGTATCTCTTTCACGGATTGTTACTGCACCGTCCTCGACCGAATCAAAGTCGTATGTGATACAGAACGGAGTACCAATCTCATCCTGACGGCGGTAACGCTTACCGATTGAACCTGCGTTATCGTATTCGCAGTTGTACTTCTTGCAAAGTCTTTCGTAAATCTCTGTTGCACCCTCGTCAAGCTTCTTTGAAAGCGGAAGGATTGCAGCCTTAACAGGTGCTAATGCCGGATGGAAACGGAGAACTACTCTTGAATCATCGTCCTCAAGCTGTTCCTCATCATATGCTTCACAAAGGAATGCAAGAACAACACGGTCAGCACCGAGTGACGGCTCAACAACGTAGGGGATGTACTTCTCATTTGTTACAGGGTCCATATATTCCATATTAACGCCTGAATGATCCATATGCTGTTTTAAGTCATAGTCTGTTCTGTCAGCAATACCCCAGAGCTCGCCCCAGCCGAACGGGAACATAAACTCGATATCTGATGTTGCCTTTGAATAGAATGCAAGCTCTTCCGGAGCATGGTCACGGAAACGCAGGCTGTCCTCACGGATATTGAGTGATGTCAAGAAGTCAATACAGAACTGTTTCCAGTATGCAAACCACTCAAGGTCAGTGCCCGGTGCACAGAAGAACTCAAGCTCCATCTGCTCAAACTCACGTGTTCTGAATGTAAAGTTACCGGGTGTAATCTCATTTCTGAACGACTTACCGATCTGTGCTATACCAAACGGTACTTTCTTTCTTGAAGAACGCTGAACATTCTTGAAGTTTACAAATATACCCTGTGCAGTTTCGGGACGGAGGAAGATTGTGTTCTCACTGTCCTCTGTAACGCCCTGGAAAGTCTTGAACATAAGGTTGAACTGACGGATATCTGTGAAATTACGCTTTCCGCACTTGGGACATACAATTTCGTGCTCGTCGATATACTCTTTGAGCTGTTCGTTAGACCAGCCGTCACAGCAGATGTCAAAGTTGTTCTCTGCTGCATAGTCCTCTATAAGCTTGTCTGCTCTGTAACGTGCCTTACACTCCTTACAGTCCATAAGCGGGTCTGAGAAACCGCCAACGTGACCTGATGCAACCCAGGTTTCGGGGTTCATAAGTATTGCACAGTCGATGCCGACATTATACTTTGATTCCTGAACGAATTTCTTCATCCATGCCTTTTTAACATTGTTTTTAAGCTCAACGCCGAGTGGGCCGTAATCCCATGTATTTGCAAGACCGCCGTAAATCTCACTGCCTGCAAAAATGAAGCCTCTGCCCTTACAGAGAGCAACAATTTTTTCCATTGTTTTATCTGTGTTGTTCATATTTTCACCTCAATAAATATAATAATATATTGTATAATAATCGACGTATTTTGTCAAGCTTTATTTTCCCTTATATTCCATATGTGACATAGTATCTACAATAAAGATGCCAAAACGTAATTTATTTGTTAAAAATCAATATTGAAAAACGAAAAAGTTTGTGGTAGAATTGCTATGTCAGAGTAGAGGTAAAGTGGAAGAGTTTGGCCACAGGGAGTGGCGGAATGGAGAAAAAATAATGGAGTTCGTATCATCGTTCAATTTTGCTATGTGCATATTTTTTATAGTATGCTATTCATATCAGATGATTTACATAGCAGTACCGTTTGTGAAAAAGGAGAAGCCCCACAAGGCAGAAAAGCAACACAGGTTTGCTGTACTTATTTCGGCGAGAAACGAATCGGCAGTAATAGCAAATCTGCTTGAGAGTATAAAAGGACAGACATACCCAAGTGAGCTTGTAGATATATTCCTTGTAGCAGATAACTGCACGGATAACACGGCAGAGATTGCAAGAGCTTGCGGTGCACACGTATATGAGAGATTTGACAAGGTAAATGTAGGCAAGGGCTATGCCTTGAATTATGTTTTAAAGAATATCAAAGAGGAATACGGCGAGGATCGGTTTGATGCATACTTTGTGTTTGATGCAGACAATGTTCTTGACCCGAACTACATAGAGGAAATGAACAAAACATTCTCTGACGGGTACGAGATTTTAACAAGCTACCGTAACTCAAAGAACTACGGAGATAACTGGATTTCGGCAGGCTATGCACTGTGGTTCTTGCGTGAGTCAAAGTATCTGAACTATCCGCGTATGCTTCTTAACACAAGCTGTGCAATTTCGGGAACAGGCTTTATGTTCAGTAAGGAAATTTTGAAGAATATAGGCAACTGGAACTATTACCTTCTTACAGAGGATATAGAGTTCACAGTTGACCACGTAACACGTGACTATAAAATCGGCTTCTGTAAAAATGCAGTTCTCTATGATGAACAGCCGAACACATTCAGTCAGTCGGTGCGTCAGAGGATGCGTTGGGCAAAGGGATACATACAGGTGTTCTGCAACTACGGCAAGCGGCTTATAAAAGGTACGGTAAAGGGCAACAGCTTCTCGTGCTTTGATATGTCAATGACGATTATGCCGGCACTTATTACTACAATCTGTAACCTTGCAGTAAACGGCACAGCATTTCTTGCAGGGCTTATAGCAGGTGTGAGTGTAGCACCGGTATTGAGTGCAGTTACAGCGTTTTTAAGCAGTATGTATATAACGATGTTTGCAATCGGTGCGATAACGACTGTTACTGAATGGAAGAACATATATACAACAACAGCGAAGAAGATACTTTATATGTTCACATTCCCGATATTTATGGCAACATATATCCCGATAACAGTAATGGCACTGTTCAAGAAAGTTGAATGGAAACCGATTGTTCACAGCAAGTCAAAGAGTCTTGCAGACATAAAGAATATGAACTAAAACCGGTCCGGCATAATGCCGGGCTGATTTATAAAGGAGAGAAAACAAAATGAAAATAGCGGTAACATACGAAAACGGCCAGATTTTTCAACATTTCGGGCACACATCATATTTCAAAATATATGATGTACTCGGAAAGGACGTTGTTTCATCAGAGGTAGTAAGCACAAACGGAAGCGGACACGGTGCACTTGCAGGGATGTTAAAGGAGCTTAATGTTGCAGTGCTTATCTGTGGCGGAATCGGTGGCGGTGCACAGACAGCACTCGCTGATGCAGGCATTATGCTATACGGCGGTGTTGCAGGTGATGCAGATGAAGCCGTAAAGGCACTGTTAGAGGGCACACTTGCGTTTAACCCGAACGTACAGTGCAACCATCACGACCACGAGCACGGCGAGGGCCATACCTGCGGTAACCACGGCTGCGGAAGCCACAGCTGCCACTAATAATAGAGAAAAGTACGAACAGTGTCGTTTTAAGACACTGTTTTGTTTTTTAATATTGACTTTTTACGAAATATGTAGTAAAATAACGCATATAGAACTACAGTGAAAGGAATATAGATATGAGCAGAAAATTTTTCACATCAGAATCTGTTACAGAGGGACATCCCGATAAAATCTGTGACCAGATTTCAGATGCTATACTTGATGAGATTATAAAAAATGACCCGATGGCACGTGTTGCGTGTGAAACTACTTGTACTACGGGCATTGTTTCAATAATGGGCGAGATAACAACGAGCTGTTATGTGGACTTCCCGAAGGTAGCAAGACAGGTTGTGCTTGATATAGGCTATGACCGTGCAAAGTACGGTTTTGACGGCAATACCTGTGCTGTTGTAACATCAATCGACGAGCAGTCGCCCGACATTGCACAGGGCGTAAACGACGGCTTTGAAAACCGTGAGGGCGGTGCAACTGATGGCGGTAACGCAACAGGTGCAGGTGACCAGGGTATGATGTTCGGCTATGCGTGTGACGAAACACCCGAGCTTATGCCGATGCCGATTTCACTTGCACATAAAATGGCGAAGAAGCTCACAGAAGTACGTAAGGACGGAGTTTTAGACTATCTGCGTCCTGACGGAAAAACACAGGTAACAGTTGAGTATGACGAGAACAACACACCTGTACGTGTTGATACAGTGGTTGTATCAAGCCAGCACTCGCCTGATGTTGCGATAGGAAAGCTTCGTGAGGATATTATCCGTGAGGTAATATTGCCGACGGTACCGTCAGAGCTTATTGATGCTAATACAAAGTATTATATAAACCCGACCGGCAGATTTGTTGTTGGCGGTCCTAACGGCGATAGCGGTCTTACAGGCAGAAAGATAATCGTTGACACATACGGTGGCTATGCACGTCATGGCGGCGGTGCATTCAGCGGTAAAGACCCGACCAAGGTTGACAGAAGTGCTGCGTATGCATCAAGATGGGTAGCGAAGAATGTCGTTGCCGCAGGTCTTGCAAAGCGTTGCGAGGTTCAGCTTGCGTATGCAATAGGTGTTGCAAAGCCGGTTTCTGTTATGGTTGACACATTCGGAACAAACACAGTTCCGGAGGAGAAAATAGAAGATGCAATTGCGAAGGTGTTTGACTTAAGACCGTATGCAATTATTGAGGAGCTTAAGTTAAGACAGCCTATCTACCGCCAGCTTGCCGCTTACGGACATATGGGGCGTGAGGATTTGGGCGTAGAGTGGGAGAAGACCAATAAAGTAGAAGCTTTACGAGAAGCAGTTAAATAATAACGCAGTATAACGTCTGCCGTGAAATATTCATTCAGAATGCTCACTCTAAAGAAAATGCATTCTTCATGAACACTTCACGGCGACTGTTAGTTATAGAAAGGTGATTGAAAAATGGCAGAAGAAGAGAAGAACGGATGTACATCGTGCGGTGAGAGCGGATGCTCGTCATGTGGTGGAGGTGAGCCGGAAAGCCTTTTGGTTCCGGCAAATACATTCTCGGATATTAAGAAAGTTATAGCCGTAGTAAGCGGTAAGGGTGGTGTAGGTAAATCGCTTGTAACCTCGCTTATGTCCGTTGCAATGCGTGGACGTGGCAAAAAGGTTTCGGTGCTTGATGCTGATATCACAGGCCCGTCAATCCCGAAAATGTTCGGAAGAAAAGAAAAGGCAGTAGCAAGCGAAATGGGGCTTTTCCCGATTGAAACAGAAACAGGAATAGAGCTTATGTCTGTAAACTTCCTGCTTGAGGATGAAACAACACCTGTCCTGTGGCGTGGACCTGTTATTTCGGGCGTTGTTACGCAGTTCTGGCAGGACGTTGTATGGGGATATGCCGACTATATGTTTGTTGATATGCCACCCGGTACGGGTGACGTTCCGCTAACAGTGTTCCAGTCACTTCCGATAGACGGAATAATAGTTGTAACATCGCCGCAGGAGCTTGTCGGAATGATAGTTGAAAAGGCGGTTAATATGGCAAATGCAATGGATATTCCTGTGCTTGGAATAGTCGAGAATATGTCATATTTTGAGTGTCCCGACTGCGGAAAGCAGCATAAGATATTTGGTGAAAGCCACATAGACGAGATTGCCAAAAAGTATGGCATAAAGACCGTTGCAAAACTCCCGATGCGTCACCAAATCGCAAAGGCGGCAGATGCAGGCGAGATTGAAAAAATTGACACATCAGACCTCGCCGTAATGGCAGATATGCTTGAGGATTTAAAGTGATAAAAAACACTTGACAAACTCTTTAAAAAGGTATATAATAAATATAGAAAAAAGGCAAGACCTCAAACGGTCGAGCCATGAATATGATTATTTAGAAATAACCGTTTTCAATTGGCGTTGGGCGGTTATTTCGCATTTTTAGCAAAAGTTATAAATATAATAATAACAAGAAATAATATTCTGATTATGTATTTTACCATAACAACCACATCCTTTCGGAGTGTGGCTCAACCGCCGGTGAAACCACCGTTAAGAAATCTTGCCTTGTCGGATTGCTCCGACGATGATATTATACACCAAAATCTGACAGTTTTCAAGTGATTTTGTGAATATTTTTTATAGCAAAACAAGCAAGGAATTATTTATGTATTTTTGTCTTTACAAAGGTAAAAATACATAAATAACGTAACTTTTACCTTTGTAAAGGCAAAACTGTTGACAATTCAAAATAATTATGCTATAATATGGATATAATGAAAATGAGGTGAAAGAAATATGGTTTCAAGAGATAATTATCTGAAAAGATTAATAGCCTTTAAGGACAATAAACTTATTAAGGTCATTACAGGTATCCGTCGTTGCGGAAAGTCAACATTGCTTGAGATATTCAAAGAATATTTACTTTCAGAAGGGGTAGACAGCGAAAATATTATCCATATAAATCTTGAGCTTATGCGATATGATGATATAAAGGATTACAAGACTTTTTACAGTCTTATTACTGAACAAATAACAAATAATGACCGCTATTATCTGCTTATAGATGAGGTACAACAGGTTAATGGATGGGAGAAAGCGGTTAATAGTATAAATGTTGAGGCTAATGTTGACATATATTTAACGGGTTCAAATGCTTATCTGCTATCCTCGGAAATATCAACACTTCTTTCAGGGCGATTTGTCGAAATCAAAATGCTTCCATTGTCGTTCAAGGAGTTTTTAAACTTTGGTCATTTGCCGGAGGACTGGACTGTAGAAGATAAATTCAATCAATATCTGAAATTCGGTAGTTTGCCGGCTGTTGCAACAATACCGCAGGATAATACAACTGTTAATGAGTTTCTGCTTGGTATTTATAACACTGTCATTGTTAAAGATGTTATATCCCGAAACAAAATAAAGGATGTTCAGCTTTTGGAGCAAGTTGTAAAATATGTTGCAGCAAATACAGGCAGTATAATATCTGCGAGCAAAATAAGCGGGTATATATCAAGTCAGGGCAGGGGTGAAATAACAAAGGCTGCAACTATATCAAATTACCTTGATATGCTTGAAAAAGCATATATAATATACCCTGTAAAAAGATATGATATAAAGGGCAAAGAACAGCTGAAAAATCTTGCAAAATATTATGTTGTAGATACCGGCATCAGAAATATGTTAATGGGTTATTCTGACAATGATTTCGGGCATATTCTTGAAACGGTGGTATATCTGGAGCTGATACGGCGAGGGTATCAGGTGTTCGTGGGTAAATGGTACGAAGCAGAGGTTGATTTTATTGCAATAAAGCAGGAAGAAAAGAAATATTATCAGGTAACTTTAAGTCTTATGGACGAAAGAGTGAAAGAAAGAGAGCTTTCACCTCTTAAACTAATACCCGACAACTACGAAAAAATAATTCTGTCAATGGATAAAAGTTATGTAACCGATTGTGATGGTATAAAGTTTGAAAATATCATAGAATTCTTGTTGAAATAATCACAAAGCAAGCGAGGGACTCCCCGCTTGTTTTTGTGTATAAAGAAGTCGTACTGGAAAATTTGTATCGACTTTTGGAAAATGTGTGAATTATGAGGCGAATTGATTGACTTGTTTAGTTGATTTTGCTAAAATCAAAATATATCCATGTATACTTTTTTGAATGGCTTAAAATACGAAAATCATGGAATATGACAACAAACGGCAGTTAAAGAAATCAACGTATAAACTCAAACGTTAAATCCCACAACCACTTTTGCTGATGTAGCAGGACTGCATTTAATTTGTGGGTTATGTTCAACCCTGACGGAGCGGTATCCCTGACGGTGCGAACGGTGTAGGTATAGCACATCAGCAACAACTGTCGCAAGTTGCGAAAAATTTAAAAAGGAGAGAAAAATGATGAAAAAATCAATTTTCAAAAAGCTAATATCAGTAGTTTCTGTTCTTGCTATGGTTATTTCATGCACAGCTACTGTGTTTGCTGCAAATGATTATGCAAGCCAGTCATCAGACTGTGGTGATACTACAAACTGGACTGTTGACAAAGTATATGGCGGTGCCACGCAGGGTGCTAAGCAGGAAATTACAAATGGTGTGCTAAAATCTGAACGTACATATTTCCGTACAACTTCTACAAATGATTTGGCAACTCTTGGTATAACTGATACTGCACAAGACGCTGCAGGCGAGTATTGGTATCAGGCATCTGAGGGCTCATGGGTAAGAGTTGCAAACTCTAACAGATGGAGTCCGTCAGGAAATAAGTACTCACGCTATAGCTTTGCTGATAGCAAGACCTTCTCAAACGGCGTAGTTCAGGCGAAGTTTGATTTCAAGTTTGAAGGTGCTGCAAGACAGTGTATATCAGTTGGTTTTACAGGTTCTGCAAGTGGTAGTGATAAGTATGTTGGCTTGCGAATCTCAAGAGACAATGTTATCGTTTTGGCGCCTAAGGGTGCGCCCGCGGCTACTACATATTATTTTGAAGACAAGTCAGCACTTGTAAATAATGCGTGGTATACAGCTGTTTTAACTTATGATATAGATAAAGGTGTTGTGACGTTTAAAATTGACAGCCGTGACGATGCAACTTTAGACCTGCCGCTTTACACATATACTCTTATCAGCTCTGATTGGGGAAGTTATACTAAAGGTGCAATAAGCGGTCTTGATTTTGCAAGTTTTGCGATGATTGATAACTCTGTATTGAGTGCAACAGCAGACCCTGCATCATCAGTATGGTATATTGATAACGTATCACTTGATGCATATACAGAAACTAACTATGCGTTGGCTAATACATATTCAAGCGGTGACGGTGTAAAATCAAACGCACCGGCAACAGGCTTCACTTTAGACGGTATCACACTTACACGTTTTACAAATGTTGTAGACCCTGCAAATGCAAGCCTTATAACTGCATCATATGACGGTGAGGGAAGAATGATAGCTGCTCAGTCTAAGTCACTTTCACAGGTAGGCGCAGATGCTGAAGATGTTACAGTATCAGGTAATACAATCAAGTCATTTATACTCGATATGAACACTGCAAAGCCGTATATTAACGTATTCACAGGTGCAACACCTGAAGATAAAGTACGTGAAATAGATTTTGACGGTGATGATTTCGCATTGAACGCATTTAATGCCGGTGATGTAGGAGTTTCAATCGCAAATCTTGACGCATCAAAGGTTCACGGCTACGGAACTACAGAAGGTCATTCATTCACAGTGGTTTCAGAGGGTGATAACAAAGTACTAAAATCTGAGCGTTCGCGTACACGTGGATCCGGAAGTGTTTATGACTGGTATTATGATGCTGAAACAAATACTTTCAAAGATGCAGGTAAGTATACAACGAAAAATGGCTACTATTTCGTGCGTTTAGGCGAAGGTGTAACATCTCTTAAAGGCCAGTTTAAGGTTAAATTCGCCGGTTCAGATCACACCAGCGGTCTGCAGGAGGTTCAGGTAAATGCAGCCAGCGGTACCAGTGGCGTTGGTGAATACTTCCTCATGTTCTACAGAAAAGCTGACGGCAGTGGCGAGGCTCGCTCAGGATGGGGAAATACAGTTCTATCATTCTCTGCCAACCAGTTAAAGGAAAATGAGTGGTATACTGTAGACTTTACATTTGACGGAACTAATTTGGATATAGATGTAACCGGTATTTTCGGAACTGCTACATCAGTAACAACCAGAAACGGTAATGCAATGGCTTCTACAATGAGCGGTAAAACTATCGATTACATAACAATCGGCTCACCTCGTGGTAGAGATTATGCAGCAAGTTATGCAGCTTCTATAACAAATGGTACAGCAACACCTACAGTAGGCGGAAGAAACACATCAATCTGGTATCTTGACGATATCAAGCTTGAATACTAATTCAAAAACCAAAACAAGCGAGGAAATTCCTCGCTTCAGACTGTCGAAGAACCCGACTTTGCATCAAGCAAAAATCGGGTTCTTCTTCGTTTTTATTAAAAATTCGACAAAATCAAATAATTTGGAAGGGGTATTGTTCCTCTTCCATTTCCATTTTGCAAGCTTTTTCAAATTCA
>JAFQJD010000020.1 GCA_017415105.1 Clostridia bacterium
CTATACATATATCCCTGATGATTAAATTATCTCCGTTAATATCTACACTATTGTTAATAACCCCTATATAGGCCTTATCGACAAACTGTCTATATTCTTTCGGCAATAATCCCCTCCTCAAGAGGTTTGAAATGCCATACGGAAACAAGCAAGTACATGACGACTCTAACCAGTTGCCCTCACAATTACCCTTGTCAATTACTTATATCCGTCCTTTTCTACAGAAAACTCCAAAACGGCATAATCGCCTCTCCCCATCAGAAAAAGACCGTTTTCTGTTATTTCAACATTCGTTTTTATAAATTCACTCATCCTGTACACCTCATCTGATATCAGAAGTTGAGGAACTTACGCTTTGGCCCTTCCTTACCGTAAAGAAGTAAGCTATATTCGTTTTCATTGGTCTTGCCTTTAAGTGTAACCTTTATAAGCTGTGTCTGGTCAACCTGGGGCAGTACATACTGCAAAACGACTCCACGTTTATTTGTGTTCTCACCCGTTTCGCCTGTATCCCATGTGCCTATAAGCTCACACTTGCCGTCATACTCAATATATGCTTCAATGGTGTCGGAAACCGATTCCGGACTATCATTTAGCAAGAACAGTTCTGCACGCAGAAGCTCGCCACCCTTGAACTGAAAATGTTCAAATCTTGCACTCGGCAATACGGGGCTTAACGATTTCTGAACCGCATAATAAGACTTTTTCGGATGGTTGGGATATGTTATGAGCGAATTACCCGACGCAACTACCCACGGCTCGTTGTAGCACCAGTTAAGTGCCATTGCACATTGAGTTTGTCGTCTTGCCTCCTCAAATATAAACTTATATCCCTGACACTGCAATACGGTACTGCGGTCGATATAGTCCTCAAGGCAGTCCTGCTTGCCAAAGATTTCATCAATGATATCCAACGACATCCACGCAGAAACACCCCACGCCTGAAAAGCATGATGCAACTCCCATGGTGATTTTTCGCACGGGTTACGCAGTGTGTCCTCATCAAAAATTTCTTTCAGATATTTCATTTCCGTAATTGACGGAACCCCGAATTCAGAGTACGCAGTACAATCGGAATTACCAAATATCTCAAATACAGACTCTTTCTTGCCCATATCGTAGAAACGGTAATAGCCGTGTCCCATACCCATAAGAGGTGCAGTTGCAATAAACGGCGTACTGCGGTCATATTCATAGCAAAGCTTATTTAAAAGACGCAGTGCATATGACTGGTCTGTCATACCCGACCACGAGTTAAAAAGCTCATTACCGCCACACCACAAAACGAGTGACGCGTGCTGTGACACACGTCGGATTATCGCCGTTGCCTCCTGCTCAAGCACAGCAAGATATTCGTCTGTGCCCTTGTAATTATTGCACGCAAGCGGGAACTCCTGCCATACCATAAGACCGAGTTCGTCACAAATATTAAAGAATGCCTCCTTATTGACAATCGCACCGCCCCACGAACGAAGCATATTCATATTAGCTTCCTTTGCGAAAACAAGCATTTCTCTGTATCGTGCTTCATCAATGGTACCGCTGAATATTTCGGGATTTACCCAGTTAGCACCCTTTGCAAAAACAATTCTGCCGTTAAGTTCGACATTTATCGGCGGAACAGCTCTTGATTTGGGGAAGTTTGCCTCTGTGCTCCAGCTTTCCTTTGTCATAACAAGCTTTACCTGCTTAAAGCCGATATGTCCCTCTGCTGTGTGCTTTTCATTGCTCACCTTCCATTTATAAAGGTTTGGTTCGCCCTGACCGTTACACCACCAGAGCAGAATATTATCAAGCGTGAATTTTGGGCCTTTGCCCTTATATACGCATTTGCCATCGGGTGATGTTACCTCGATTTCGGTATCCTCATCGCAGGTAATGTCAAACTCCACCTCAGCCTTTGTAAGGTCGGCATTGAGTGTGTATGACGTTTTAACATCTGTTATGGAATATGTGTCACGAGTTTCGATATAGCACTCGTCCCATAAGCCCGACACAAGCAGTCTCGGGTGCCAGTCCCAACCGTATTCAACGGCAGGTTTTGCACTCTGGTCTGCCTGATCACGGCAAACGTCAGCACCCTCACGCTTCGGATGAGGATAAATAAGTACCTCAAGGATGTTTTTATCCTCGAGCAAATCGGTAATATCCTTTTCAACTTTTGTAAACATACCGATATGATGCAGAAGCTTTTCGCCGTTTAAAATTATATCGTATTCATACTCGATACCGTGTGTTACAAAAAACACACGCTCACCCGATTTTTGCTCAAAATCAAGCTCACAACGGTAAATCCAATACAAATCCTCGAGTGCTCCAAATTTCGTACAGTTATCCATATAGCTGACATTACCCCAGCCATTGGCATTTGCATAATCAAGCTGTATATTGCCCGGCACGGTGGCAGGGAACGTTTTCCCGCAAACACCATCCTCAACAGTTGTACCAATCCAGTTCTGATAAAATTTCATGATTTTTTCCTTTCAAAAGCATCAGTAGTATTTTGGGGTGCGATAAAATGTTTATCAATAATTTTCACTCTGTGTATATTTATAGTACTCAGTACACATAAGTGTGAATGCACCCGTACCATGCAAATCATTTTCAGTAGTGGGACGATTAATGTAGTGTGTATAATCACCAACTCCGGTTCCTATACA
>JAFQJD010000021.1 GCA_017415105.1 Clostridia bacterium
AGGTAACAAACTGGGTAAGGCTTAAGTTCGCAGCAATGAATTTGAAAAAGCTTGCAAAATGGAAATGGAAGAGGAACAATACCCCTTCCAAATTATTTGATTTTGTCGAATTTTTAATAAAAACGAAGAAGAACCCGATTTCTGCTTGATGCAAAGTCGGGTTTTTCGACAGTCTGACAGCTGTTGGAAATCAACAGCTGTTTTTGGTTTAATAATTCTCTGCGTGAATTTCAAAGTATGCTTTCGGGTGAGCACAAGTCGGACAGATTTCCGGTGCAGCCTCGCCGACAACAAGATGTCCGCAGTTACGGCACTCCCATATCTTAACCGAGCTCTTTTTGAATACTTCGCAGGTTTCTACGTTCTTGAGTAATGCTCTGTATCTTTCCTCGTGCGACTTTTCTATAGCCGCAACAAGTCGGAATTTTGCAGCAAGCTCTGTGAAACCTTCCTTTTCGGCAGTTTCAGCAAATCCTGCATACATATCAGTCCATTCGTAGTTTTCACCCGCAGCTGCGGCTTCAAGGTTAGTCTGTGTATCATGGATGCCGTCAAGCTCCTTGAACCACATTTTTGCGTGCTCTTTCTCGTTGTCCGCTGTCTTTAAGAATAAAGCGGCAATCTGCTCATAACCTTCCTTCTTTGCTTTTGAAGCAAAATAAGTGTACTTATTGCGTGCCTCACTCTCGCCCGAGAAAGCCGCCATAAGATTTTTTTCTGTTTGTGTTCCTGCATATTTAGACATAATGCACCTCCAAATTTTTTCTATAGTTATATTATACCACAAAAAATGGATTTCTAACAATTTTTTTTAAAAGGTTGCAAAAAAATTCGCAGAGTGTTATAATGTAGGTAACAGATTGGTAAAAGGTGGTGTATCAGTATGCCAAGAAGTGAAAATCAGAAGTACAAGCTTTATTATATAATTGAATATTTTAAAAAATACACTGATGAGGAGCACACAGTATCTGTTTCAGAGCTTATAGATTACCTTGCCGCAAACGGTATAACTGCCGAGCGAAAAAGCATATACCGTGATATTCAGGCAATGGAGGAACTGGGCTATGAGATTATTCAGGTGCACGACAAGCGGTTTACATACTATCTTGCAGAGCGTGAGTTTGAAACGGCAGAGCTACGCACACTCGTTGATGCTGTGGCATCATCACGGTTTATTACGAAAAAGAAATCGTCAGAGCTTATTAAAAAGCTTGAGTCGCTCACAAATGTCCATACTGCAAAACGGCTTAATGCACAGGTGTTTGTTGCAAACCGTATAAAGGCGTCAAATGAGAGCATATACTATAATGTAGATGCGATACATAACGCGATTGCCGACAATTCACGGATTACGTTTCTGTATTTTGACTGGGACAAGAACAAACGCCGTGTCTATCGCCATGACGGAAAGGTGTATGATGTAAGCCCGTGGGCACTTGTTTGGAATAACGAGAATTATTACCTTGTGGCGTTTGATTCAGATGCCGGTGAGCTTCGTCATTACAGGGTTGACAGAATGATGTCAATTGCACAGACAGACAAGCCAAGACAGGGAAAAGAGGTTTACCGTGATGCAGACACTGCCCAATACACCAAAAAGTTCTTTGGTATGTATGACGGTGATGTGACCGAGGTAACACTCAACTGCTCACAGGATATAACCAATGCAGTTGTTGATATGTTCGGCACGGACGTGAAGTTTTTGCCGTGTACGGATGGTACGACATTTAATGTTACAGTCGAGGTTGCGGTGAGCCCGGTATTCCTTTCGTGGGTATTTATGCTTGGTGATAAGATAAAGATAGTATCGCCAAAGAACGTAAAAGAACAGCTTACGGATATGGCTAAATCGGTAATTGAGAATAAATAGGAGGAGAGGTCTATGTCATTGATAGAAAAAGAGCTTGGAGCTATTATGGACGGGATATTTGCCGATTATAAAGAAAATAAGTTCATAGACAAGGTTGACATATCAAATCAACCTGATAAAAAGATTATATGCGACATACTTTCCAAACTGCAGGAAATAATATTTCCGGGGTTCTTTAAGCCTGACACATATAAGACATATACTGTAAAATCTACAATTTCAATGCTTGTTGAGGATGTGCTATTCAATCTCAAAAATCAGATAGCAATAACACTTAAATATGATCCGGTATTTTCAGATTCCCCGGTTTGTGAAACGGAGGGCGAGGCACAGCGGATAGCAGTGGGGTTTCTTAAGAGGATTCCGACACTGCGTGAGTATATCGAAACCGATGTAACAGCAGCATTTGACGGTGATCCGGCAGCATATAACAAGGAAGAAATAGTTGTGACATACCCCGGCTTTTATGCGATAATGGTAAACCGTATCGCACACGAGTTACATCTGCTTGGTGTACCGCTTATACCGAGAATTATGACCGAGCACGCACATTCGCTTACGGGTATAGATATTCATCCTGGTGCTACAATCGGTAAATATTTCTTTATCGACCATGGCACAGGTATAGTTATAGGTGAAACAACGGTAATCGGCGACAACGTAAAGATTTATCAGGGCGTAACGCTTGGTGCTCTTTCGACACGTGGGGGACAGTCGCTTAAGAACGTAAAACGTCACCCGACAATCGAGGATAACGTAACGATATATTCAGGTGCAACAATCCTTGGCGGCGAAACGATAATCGGCAAGAATGTTGTAATCGGCGGTAACACGTTTATTACATCGTCTGTTCTTGAGGGCACAAAGGTAAGTGCAAAACAGCCTGAGCTTAATTTCAAAAAGTAAGAATACGGATGCACGAGCATCCGTATTTTTGCGTCATGGCGTTATTTTCTGTACATCGACGGGCAAATCCCTTGAACCTTTTTAAATGCATTTGAAAAATAATAGACATCCAAAAATCCGCACCGCACAGCAATTTCCGAAATACTGTACGATGTACTGATAAGAAGTTTTCTGGCTTTTTTAATGCGTTCACAGATAATATACTGTCGCACAGATGAATTAAACTCACGTCGGAATTTAAAGTTGAGAGTTGAAGGATTTGTACCTGCGTGTTTGCAGATATCTTCGATTAATATTTTGTTGGATAAATTGTGCTCTATGTACTCAATAGCTTTGTTTACAAGGCTATCATGGCTAACAGTAGTTTCCTGAAAAGTAGACTCCGGATGGCTTTCTGAATGGATTTGAAACAGTATATCCAAAAGCAGATGTTCACGGAATCCGGCAGAGAATGAGTCGTCCTTTAAAAGCAATTTTTCAAAGCTGGTAATGTTTGAGATAAATCTTTGCTTATCTGTAAAATTCACCTTTCCGCACGGAATTTCCATTTTATAAGGACAAACGGGATTGTCGGCAAATTGTACATATACAAATTCTATAGGCTCAATCACGTTACGGAGATGATGTACATAATCAGGGAGAATATAGCAATCACCTGTAGCAATAGTTTCTTTTCTATCGTTGATTTGTATGGTAAAAATTCCTTTTTTCAGGTAAAAAAGAGCATGGGTTGGCTGGTGACCGTCAGTTAAACGGAACTCACTTCTGCTGGCATACTTTGATTCTATAACTTTAAATGGAAATTGCATGAAATCGCCTCTTTTTATTGTTGGATTTTATAAATTTAATTTTAGCATTTTCTATTGAATATGTCAAGAATGTTTTTTATAATATGGGTAACAAATTAAAAAATAAAGAGGAGAGGAAAATATGAAACAGATTACTTTGAATACGCAAAGAGAGTATGAGTGCGACGTTCTTGTATGCGGCGGTGGTGTAAGTGGTTTTGCAGCAGCAGTATCAGCGGCAAGATGCGGTGTGAGAACAATTCTTATTGAACCGGGCGGTTTTCTTGGCGGAACAGCAACAAAGGGACTTGTTGCACCTTTTATGACGTGTTACGATGCCGAAGGTAAAGAAAGGATTATAAAAGGACTGTATTCCGAACTGGAGGAAAGACTGCTTGAAGCGGGTGGTGCAGTTGCCGCAGACAGATGTCTGGGTGAAAACAGCTACAACGGCTATCGCCCTATGGGACATAAAGGTGTAATGCCTTTCGATGGTGAAATTATTAAAATTGCATTTGAACAGATGTGTCTGGAAGCAGGAGTAAAGCTTTTGTATCATACTACCTTAATTGGCTGCGAAAGACAGGGAAAAAATATTTCCTGTGTGTACGCCGCAGACAGCAATGACATCATTTCAGTCAATGCCAAAATGTTTATAGATACTACAGGCAGTGCAGTTCTTGCCTATAAAGCAGGTGCAGAAACTATGCGTGGCAATGAAGACGGGATTATGCAGACAAACTCTATGTTCTTTACTATTTCAGGTGTGGATAAAGCGTTTGTGGACGAGCATATGCGAAAAACGAAAGAAAGACGTGAAAGATTTTATATGGATGCCATTGAGCAGGGCAAGAAAGACGGAACATTCCCTTGTGGAACTCCCACAATCCGTATGTTTGAAAATCCCAACGGTACATATTCGGTGAATATGGCACAGATAGATGAACAGATGAACGAACTTAGCGTAGAAGAAATTACAAAAGGTGAAATAGAACAGCGATTGCAGATTCAGAAGCTGATTGAATTTATGCGTAAGAACATTCCCGGTCTTGAGAATATTGAACTTGTGGCAACCGCTTCTGATCTTGGTATAAGAGAAAGCAGACGTATTGTAGGAAAAACTGTGTTTTGTCTTGAAGACATTAAAGATGCCAGAAAGTTTGAAGACCGTATTGCAGTTTGTGCTAACTCCATAGATATTCATCAAAAAGACAGGGTGAATTATACTACACATATCGGGGCAAATTACTATATTCCTCTTTCTTGTCTTATTTCAAACAGTGTAGATAATTTGCTTACTGCGGGAAAAAGTCTTTCTGCAGATAAATATGCCTTTGCTGCAGTAAGAGTGATGCCGCCATGTATTGCAATGGGTGAAGCTGCAGGCATAACTGCGGCACTTGCAGCGGCAAATAATACGTCTGCAGGCGAGGTCCCGTTTAAAGATGTGCAGAAGATTCTCATTGAAAACGGTGCATTTTTAGATTGACAAAATGAAAAATACGGATGCGGATGCATCCGTATTTTTGTGTTATTGTCCTGACCAGCGACTGCAGGTGGTTTTGCCTGCATATTCCACTTTTGCCCTTTCTAAAGCTTTTTCAAATTCAGCTTTGGGGAAACCGTAAAGAGTGGGGGATTCATCAAACCATGCGGTGTTTACCGTGAAGTTGAGTTCTCCATCCTTTGCACATACCTTTTTACCGCTTATAAGCTTTAAGTATGCACTGTCGGGAGCCGGCATTGTGACTTTCACTGCACCATCACGGTCACAGCTTCTCAAATATGCGTGCTCGCCAAACCACATAGCGGCAAAGCCGTCCTTTATAAATTCAGCATCAACGGGTGTTCTCGGAGTACCGGAAATTTCTATCTCAAGCACTGTTTCGCCTGCATCCAATGCGCCCATATCAATAAACAAATGTGTGTTACCTGTCCAATTATCCGTTATCTTTTTAAGTGTCGCATCGGGCTTGTCAATTGTTGCTGTAAAATCCGCTTCAAACAGAACATCAAACACGCCTGTAACCATTTTCCTTTTAGGAATCGGAGTTGTTGCATAAATTCGGATTGTGTTTCCCGACATCTCTGAAGTGATTGTCATATCCTCGCGGTAGACCTGTCTGGGTACACATTCGGATGCTTTATGCTCATCCGGGTCAACCTGACCGAACTCGTTTCTTTCAGGTTCTTCTTCCTTGCTTGCCCATTCCATTGTGTAGTCATAGAAATACATCGGCAGCATACTGCTCCGTCTTATAACGGCAAGGTAATCGTTAGTGATAGCCTCAAGCCTGTCATCAATTCTTCCGGGCATTGTTCCGTTTCCGTAGCCGTAGTAATAATCCGGTTGGAAGAAATACGCCTCCTGCATTTTGAGATTTTTACGTTTATGGTAGTCTGAAACATCAGCGGCAGATGTGAACACTATCTTTTCAGTTGAGGCACGCTTTACCATATGGCGTATTGCCGCTTCATTTGCTGCATTCCAGTCCATACGACCGCTGAACGACTCGATTGCCACCGTAACAGTCATAAGAGAGTCATTGTTTTTGCTGTCTGCGATGTATCCGTCAAAAGCATCAAAGAAACGCTCAACTCCCTGATTTACAACATAGTTATTAAGATATCTTTCTCCCGGAACGGCATTTGACGGACAACTGTCAAGTGCCATTATGCTGTAGTTTCTGTTACAGGAGGAATTGCCCATTGTAAAGCACATAAGTCCCTTTTTATTTACATCTGAACGTCTGAAATTATCGTCGGCAGGGTAGTAGGGCTGGTTGGATACACCGCAGTGGTTTATTTCCCAGCCACCGTCGTGCCAGTTCTGCCATGCACAGAGCGATGTAAGCCCCTTGACACTGAGTCTGTTGAGTATTCCTATCGTAACAGCATCGGGCGTGTAGCTTGCCACAAGCTCCATTTCATCATAGCCCATAATCTGCATCTGACGTTTTATCTGTGCAAAGCCGCGTTCCTGCGAGGTTTTATCAAGCTCAAAAAGTGTATCTGTTTCTGCCTGCGGGATTATCTGTCCGGCATTTACAAACGGCACTGTTCTGTCGCCATACTTGCGTGAGTTTCTGATAAACGGCAGATATTTTTCGATTGCATCCTCCGGTTCTGTGATACGTGGTGCATAGAACCAGTAATCGCCAGGCAAATCAAAACGGTGGATTTCTTCGTCAACAAATGGCTTGTTAGAGCCTATCCACGGAATTACCGCCATATACCCCTTATCCAGAACAGCAATCTGGCGAACGATTTTTTCAAGGTTTGCCCAGTATTCTATCTTTGTATTTCCTGCAACATCGAGGGTTATGTCTATGTCGGCGTAATAGTTTTCACCGTCCTGTTTCCATAAAAGCTCAATTTGTTCGGGTTTTGAGTCATTGCCGTAACAGTTTTTTGTGATTGAGAGTGCAGCATTGCGTGTGCCGTAGCTTATAACTCGGATTGTTGTTGTGTCACCGAGGTCTGCGAGACGTAGCGGAACAATAAGTTCACCGCCGCGTTTGGGGAGAACAGATGGGTTTTCTTTTATGTAAGTTTCAAGTTTATCAATACATTCATCAGCCTTATCAAGTTGTGCGTGACGCCATGCGATAAGCTTTTTTGTATGTTCTTCCTCTGTATATGGCTTTGTCGGAGTTTGTACAGAAAAGCCTGTCATAACGGCAGAGCCGCCTGTTGCAGATATATCAAGATAGCCCGAAAGCTCTGCGGCATTAACAGCAAATTTGTTGCCGTATACGCACAGTTGTGTTTCTGATATTTCTATATCAATACAACCTGAAGTGTTTGTTTTCTGATTGTATTCTGTATCACCAAGCTTTATGCTGCCCTTTGTGATTGTAAGTGTATGCTTTGCGGTATCGGGATTGTCATTTGCAAACGGCTTACCGAACGCAAAGATAACTGACGTATCATCGCCAAAATCTGTATATTCAAGCGATAGCTTCGTCCCTGCCCAGCCATCAGGGTGAACAACCGTATCACGAAGCGTGATATTTACGGCACGTCCCCATTTGTTTGTAAGCGGAAATCTGCCTTCTTTTTCCATAATTCGCTTACCACAGTCGAATAGTGTAAGTGTGTGGTACCGCTTTAATGTTTCTTTTTGCATAACGAAAACCTCCATAGACAAAAAAACCGATACGTTGAAAAACAACGCATCGGTATGTGGTGCGAGGGATGGGACTTGAACCCACATGGTGTAACCACACGCCCCTCAAACGTGCGCGTCTGCCTATTCCGCCACCCTCGCATATTTAATTTAGGTGCTGTTTTTCAACAACATAAGATATTATAACAGACAAGCCTGTATTTGTCAATACTTTTTTTTGAAAAATTTAAAGATTATCTTTTTATTGATTTATATGTATTTTTGTGCTATAATGATTTCATGGAAACGTACACATGAACTTGCACGGTTATGCAGGTGTTACGTGTAGTGAAATCGGTAAAAGAGGTGTAAAAAGTGGTATTAAAGCAAAAGTTCTATATAGGCTACAGCGACACGAATCAGAATCTTGAGCTGTCTGACAGTGCGATTTTAAAAATGTTCGAGGATATTGCAACAATGCACAGCGAAAAGGCAGGCGATAGTATGAAAACAACGGATATACGTTGGTTTCTGACTGCATATGATATAAAAATATATAAACGCCCGATGCTTGATGAATGGGTGGAATGCTGTACGTGGAGCCACGATATGCGTGGATTCCTTGCGAGCCGTGAATTTGAAATATATACACAGGACGGTGAGCTTGCAGTTGTGGGTAGCTCTAACTGGGCAAGAATAGACACTGCAACAGGCAGGCTTGAACGTGTAACACCGGAAATCGGTGAACGATATGGAACGGAGAAGGACCGCACAAACTTTGACGGGCCGTGGCTTGCAAAGCTTAAAGAAGCAGAGGCGTATCAGACAGAGAAGGAATACTATATAGACCGTAATTTTATTGATGCAAACAATCATATGAACAACGTCTGCTATCTTGATCTTGTAAAATGTATCCTTCCTGGTGATGTGTACAAAAAAGAGATACACAGATTTGAGATAATGTACCGCAAAGCTGTTGCATACGGTGCGACTGTGAATTGTTGCTACGGCACAACAGATGACGGGTATATGGTTGCGGTAAAATGCGATGATGAGCTTATGGCTATTGTTAAATTCAGTTAAGAGGGTGTTGTTATGCGTATAATGGGAATAGATTTTGGTGATGCAAGAGTCGGTGTTGCGGTTACTGACCCACTCGGTATTACCACGCAGGGCGTAGGTACGGTAAAAAACGGCGGAATAAAGAAACTTTTAGCAGAGCTTGGTGAAATAATTAACGAGTACAAGCCCGAGGAGATTGTAATAGGACTGCCGAAGAATATGGACGGCACAGAAGGTTTTCGTGCCGATGCAACTTATAAATTCGCAAAACGGTTGAGCGGGATTTATAACGGCAAAATTGAGTTTGTTGATGAGCGTCTCACAACGGTTGGTGCATCGCAGTTTTTGAACGTAACCAACACCCGTGGCGATAAGAGAAAGAGTGTAATAGACACCGTTTCTGCCTGTCTGATACTTGAAACGTATATGAAACGCAAAAATAACAGTTGACAATTTTTGGTAAATATATTAGAATAAGTATATAATATATTTAAGAAAGGAAAAGAATATGGAGAACAATATTATCTTATTGGAAGACGAAAACGGCGTAGAGATCGAGTTTGAAGTAATTGATGTTTATGAGCTTGACGGCGAAACATTTTTTGCTATGATCGAGTGCCTGCCGGAAGAAGAGCAGACAGACGACCTTGAGGTTCTCATTATGAGAGTAGAGGGCGATATCGAAAGCGAAGAAGCAGAGCTTGTTCCGATAGAGGACGAGGCAATGCTCCAGAAAGCATTTGATGAGTTTGTTAAGCGTGACGAAGAAGCGGCTAAAGGTGAATAATTTGTAACGCAAATGTAATGAAATACCACTTGTATTTTAACATAAAATGTGGTATACTCTAATTAAAGAAGAACCCCCTGAGGTTTCGCGTGTAAGAACCGTTTTTTTTACCAACACATTTATTAAGGGATGCTTACTCCGATGGGTGGCGCACATGCCTCCTTTCACTTATGTGATTGCCAGTGGACTTGTAAAGCCTGCGGGAAGCGACCCACCTGGATTTTCCAGGTAGAAATTCCGGTTCGACTCCACGGCTACTTTGGGGCCTTTTTTATTGCGTTTTTTCTTATTTTGGCTACAGATTTTCTTGCAATAGAAAGTCATAAGGTGTATAATAAGGTAAATACGCACAGGAGGTAATATTATGAAATCATATATTGATATTTTTAAAAATTCAATAAGTGCGGAGTTTTTGAAAAAACACACTGTTGCACTGATGGAAAGAGAGTTGCCGCAGACAACTCCTGCACAGCATCGTGCGGCAGATTACATATTTGACCTTATTAAAGAAAACGGTCTTGAAGCAGAACGATATAATTTTGTATCAGACGGAAAGAATGTGTGCTATGATGCGGCATTACCTATGGCGTGGGATGTAAGCTATGCAACACTGTCTGTTGTTTCAGAATGGGACGGAGAGAGAGTAATCGCAGATTATCAAAAAGAGCCGTTTGCGATTGTAAGATATTCAGTCCCGACACCGCCCGAAGGTGTTACGACACGTGTTGTGCCGTGGGACAGAATGATGGGCGGTGAGGATGTAGAGGGTGCATTTGTTCTTGTTCCTTACGGCGTATTTGTAGGTGCAAAAACACTTGTTCCCATACTTGACAGAGGAGCAACAGGCTTCATTGGCGGAACGGTATCATCACATGAAGAAAAGCCTGACAGCACACACTGGATAAACGGTGCAACCGAAACAAATTCATGGTGCGTTAATGCTGACGAACGTAATTTTATTGGTTTTTCAGTAACACCAAGAATTCACGGAAAACTTACAGAGGCATGCAAAAAGGGCGATGTAATTGTAAAGGCGCAGACCGATGCTCACAGATACGCCGATACAATGCCGGCGGTTACTGCATTTCTTCCGGGAGAGAGCGAGCGTGAGCTGTGGGTTATAGCCCATACTGCAGAACCACTTGAGGATGATAACAATGCCGGAGTAATCGGTGTAATCCATTCACTTATCGCTATAAAGAAAGCAGTGGATGAGGGCAAATTGCCAAAACCGAAATATTCAATCAGATTGATGCTTTCGCCTGAGGCCTACGGACTTTGTGCGTTTGGAAAGTATTTTGGTGAGGTGCTTTATGACCGTTGCATTGGTGCGGTAAATGTAGACGGCATACCTACAGCGTTTGATTCGGAGTTAATTAGGCTACAGTATGCACCGTCACCTGTGCCGTTTTTTGGCAATATGGTAATGGAGGGAATCTGGCGTACATATGCATCAATTTCAGATAAATCTCCGTACATCGACGAATGGTGGGGCGACCATTGGGATGATGATTGCTTCCTCTCAGATATAACGGTCGGCCTGCCGACTATTATGCCTGAAACTGTTTTCTATTCATGGCATAACTCAACACAAAGATACGGATATATTGACTATAACAAATTCGCAAGATCGCTTTGGATATATACCGCAACGATTGCGGCAATCGCAGTAAGCGAAAAAGATGTACTTGAAAAATTCCTGCCAACGGCAGTGGAGTATGCAAAAGTACGCCTTAATGATATTGCCAATACCTGTCCGCCACGAGAGGGAACAAACGCAACGGACAGGTTTAATTTCTGGAAAAATATAGAAATCGCAAATGTACGTGCGTTTGGTGGCGAAGATGTAAACAGAGAAGTAATTGATTCTGTATGTGACAAAATAGAGGAGTATGCAAAAAAACTTAAATTGGTTCAGGCAGAGAAAAAAGCAACAGAAACTCCCGTGTTTGACTCGCTTGAGGATATCGTTATAGAACGCAACTGTATAGGCGTTCCGAGAGACCTTATGAGAATCCCGCTTGAGAGAAGGTGGCATTCGTTTGACAAAACATTTATGAACCGTGTGTTCTGTCTATGTGACGGTAAAAAGACACTTAAAACTGTAGTTACCGAGGCGGAATGGGAGAATAAAAGGGCAAAAACAGAGGAGCAGTTAAGTGACTTTTTAAAAGCACTTGAGCTTCTTGCGGAGTTTGAATATATCAAACTTGAAAGAAAATAATGCATAAGGACGGATTGTTGTTAAAACAGTCCGTTTTTTTGTAAAATTTTTGTGATTTACCTTTACAAAACGGCAAAAAAAGGGTATAATAGAATACAGATACTTCTGCGATAAGGAGAAATGGTTACAATGGCATATATTTTAGATAAATTAATAATGATACCTATGGTTCTTGTTGCACTTATGTTCCATGAGCTTGCACATGGCTGGGTATCAATGAAGCTTGGTGATCCGACACCTAAATATCAGGGCAGAATGACTTTGAATCCTTTAGCACACCTTGACCCTGTAGGAACGCTTCTTATGATTCTTACAGGCTTTGGCTGGGCAAAACCAGTGGAGATAAATCCGAGATACTATAAAGACCCCAAAAAGGGAATGGCACTTACTGCATTAGCAGGTCCCATTACAAACTTTTTGCTTGCAGTGGTTGCTATGCTTATATACGGCGTAATATTTGTTATATACTTAAAGACCGGAATTTTTGCGGATTCTATGAGCAATATCGGATATATCCTTATGCGGTTTGTTATGCTCAATCTGTGTTTTATGGTATTTAACTTTATCCCGATTCCGCCGCTTGACGGATCAAGGATACTTGGCGTATTCCTGTCAAACCGTGCGTATTTTAAGCTACAGCAGTATGAAAGATACAGCTTTATTGCTATAATACTTCTCTCGGCAACGGGAGCGTTTGACAGTATAATAGGTACAGGTGTGGGCGTAGTATTTGACTATATGCTTATGGGACTTGAAAAACTTGTTATAATGGTGGTATAAATGGAAGAAATGAAATATAAGCTTGAAAGCTTTGAGGGGCCTTTGGACTTGCTCTTAACGCTTATCAAGAAAAATAAAGTAAGCATATGGGACATCCCGATTGTTGAGATAACAGACCAGTATCTTGAAGCGATTGAAGGTATTGAAAAGACGATGCTTGACAATACGGGCGAGTTCATAATTCTTGCGTCACAGCTTCTGTACATAAAGTCGAAGATGCTTCTTCCGAAGGACGAGGAAGAGGACGAGGAAGACCCGAGAGAAGAGCTTGCACAGCGTCTTTATGAATATAAGAAAATCAAGGAAGCATCGCAGGAGATGCGAAAAAGTGAGTTTTCGTCAAAGTATATGGTGTTCCGTGAGGAAGAGGACATTAAATTCCCGATCCCTGAATACAACATTGACCATACGATAGACGAGCTTATAGACGCATTCGATATGATTTTTGCACGTCGCATACGTCGTGCAAAGCCTGAAAAACGTGCATTTTACGGTATTGTAGGCCGTGAGCTTGTTTCAGTTGACGATATGGTTGTAAAAATTGAAAATGTTTTGCAGGCAAAGCGGAAAGTTGAGTTTTCGTCATTATTCAGACCGGATGACTCAAGACCGGAAATGATTGCAACATTTATGGCATTACTTGAAATGATAAAGCTCAATCAAATACGGGCTGACTATGATGAGAAGAAGAAGGAATTTATCATAAGCGAACATAAAAACAAGGCGAAAGGATAAGATTTGATGAAAAACTTGAAATGTGCTATTGAGAGCATATTATTTGCTGCAGGTGAGGCGGTAAAAACTGCGAAACTTGCCGTAGTTCTTGAAAAATCGGTTGATGAAGTTGATGAGGCGGCAATGGAGCTTAAAGCCGAGTATGATAGGGACAAGCGTGGCTTTGCTATAATAGAGATTTCTGAGGGCTATCAGATTTGCTCACGTCCTGATTACTATAACTACATACGTGAGATACTTGGCGAACAGCGTAATCAGCCACTATCAAATGCGGCAATGGAAGCATTGGCAATAGTTGCGTATAAACAACCCGTAACAAGGGGTATGATAGAAAAGGTAAGAGGTGTGAACTCTGACGGTTGTGTGAGCAGACTCTATGAGCGTGGGCTTATTGAGGAAGCCGGCAGACTTGATGCACCGGGACGCCCTGTACTCTACAAGACTACCGATACATTCCTGCGTTGCTTCGGATTAAAAACGCCGCAGGATCTGCCGCCGATTAACTTCCAGATGACAATCCCCGAGCTTATGGAAACGGGAGAACAATTGTCAATTATAGAAGATACGGAAGATACAGCAGAAGAGGTAAAGGCAGAGGAATAATTATATGAAAGGGAGAATGTAATATGACTGCATTGGTTGTGATTTTGATAATAATTGCGATTTTTGCACTCCTCTTGCATATCCCCGTAAGAATAAAAATATATGCAAAATATGAAAACAGCAGGCTTGTACATGATTACAGAGTTAAATACGGATTTATAACCGTAAAAACACGTTCCGGAAAAAAAGAAAAAAAGAAGCCTGACCCAAAAGTGGAAAATACAAAAAAAGATAAACCGTCACCGCTTGCAATAATACGGTTTATAAAAGAAAACATAGAGCTTGTAAAACGGCTCATAAAGGATGTTGCAGGCTACACTACAAAAAAACTTGTAAGGATTGAAAAGTTTAAAATTACGGCAGTTTTGGGCACAGACGATGCAATGGACACCGGACTGATATACGGCGGTGCATCGGCGTTTTTGTATAACACAGTGGGTTTTATGGAACGCAGAATCAGGATGAAAAACATAATGATTGATTTTAAACCTGAATTCACCGAATCTAAAATATTTATTGAATTTGAGAGCATAATAAGAACGAAAATATACAATGTTATAGGGCTGGCATTGATTGCACTTCTGCGTGCTATGCCGCTTATAAAAAAGAGAGGAGAAATAAACAATGGCAAATCCGATTAAAGACCTCATTGAAAGCACTATCAATTCACTTGACGGAATGTTTACATCAGAAAGCATTCTGGGCGAAACTGTAACCGCACCGGATGGCACAATGATAATACCGATGTCAAAGGTATCGTTCGGTGTCGGCGGTGGCGGATGCGAGTTCAAGGAAACAAACAATGCAGGAAACAATCTTTTTGGTGGCGGTGTTGGTGCAGGTGCATCAATAAAGCCGGAGGGATTTCTTGTTATAACAAAGATGGGCAGTGTAAGATTTGTTTCGGCAGGCGGCGGCTCAAATGTAGCAGAAAAGCTTGTTGACTATGCACCCGAGCTTGTTGAGAGAATAACAGAACTTTTTAAGAAAAAGGAAAAAACAGAAGAATGATAACACTAAAAGATAAAATCTTATCAAAGGTTACAAAACCGACACGTTATACGGGCGGTGAGCTTAATGCGGTGATAAAAGACCCGAAAACCGTCGATATACGTTTCGGTTTCTGTTTCCCTGATGTGTATGAGATTGCAATGTCGCATCTCGGACTTAAGATAATATACCATACTTTGAATACACGCCCGGATACATACTGCGAGCGTGTGTTTGCTCCGTGGGATGATATGGAGCAGGAAATGAGAAAGTATGATATGCCTCTTTTTGCACTTGAAACAGGCGATGCAGTTACGCATTTTGATATGCTTGGTTTTACGTTGCAGTATGAGCTTTCATACTCAAATATAGTAAATATGCTCGACCTTGCAAAAATCCCCGTTCTTGCAGCGGAAAGAAGCGAGGAATATCCGATAATATACGGCGGAGGTCCGTGTGCATACAATGCAGAACCAATTGCTGATATTTTTGATTTCTTTATGCTTGGCGAGGGAGAAGAGCAGGTCCATGAAACTATGGACGTACTTAAGGAATGGAAAAAAGAAGGCAAAAAAAGCAAGAAAGAGCTTTTGGAACGCCTTGTTAAAATAGATGGAATATATGTCCCTTCATTCTATGATGTGGAGTACACGGAACAGGGGACAGTAAAAACGATAACTCCAAATAACCCCAATGCACCAAAAACAATACTTAAACGTGTTGTTAAGGACTTTGACGCAACTTATGCACCCGACACTATTATAGTACCGTTTGGTGAGGTTGTTCACGACAGAGTGATGCTTGAGGTTATGCGTGGCTGTATGCGTGGCTGCAGATTCTGTCAGGCAGGTTATATCTATAGACCGCTGCGTGAGAGAAAGCCTGAAACATTGCTGTCTCTTGCAGATGACCTGCTTTCAAAAAGCGGTTTTGATGAGATTTCGCTATCATCGCTTTCAACAAGTGATTTTACGGGCTTACCGTGTCTTACTGACGGACTTTTAAAGATAACCGAGGAAAAGAAAATCGGTCTTTCACTTCCGTCATTACGTATAGACAACTTTTCGCTTGAGCTTATGGAAAAGGTGCAAAAGGTCAGAAAATCGGGAATAACATTCGCACCCGAGGCAGGCACTCAAAGGCTCCGTGATGTTATAAACAAGAATATAACAGAGGAAAATATTTTACAGTCAACCGCACTTCTTTTTGCCGGTGGCTGGACAAATGTAAAGCTGTATTTTATGATAGGCTTACCGACAGAAACAGATACAGACGTATGCGGTATTGCAGAGCTTGCAGGCCGTGTGCTTGATGTGTATTTTGAAATACCCAAAGAAGAACGTGCAAAGAACATAAATATAACGGTCAGCACATCTTCGTTTGTGCCAAAGCCGTTTACGGCATTTCAGTGGGTGGGAATGAATTCGCGTGAGGAAATTATACGCAAGCAAAAGCTTATAAAGGATTCGATTCCGTCAAAGCGTATCCGATATACTTATCACGATAACAAGACAAGCTACCTTGAGGGAGTGTTTTCACGTGGTGACAGACGTCTGTGCAAGTCAATTATAAAGGCGGTTGAGCTTGGCTGTAAGTTTGACGGCTGGGGTGAGTTTTTTGACTTTGATAAATGGATGCAGGCATTTGACCAAACCGGCATTGATCCTGATTTCTATACTGCACGTGAGCGTTCGTACGATGAGGTTTTGCCGTGGGATCACATTGATGTAGGAGTAACAAAGGAATTCTTGATGAACGAAAACGAAAAGGCAAAAGCAGAATCTACCACTCCGCATTGCAGACTTGAATGTTCAAAATGCGGTGCTCACAGATTTAAAACCGGTGTATGTACCGAGAGAAGAGGTGCAGACAATGGCTAAATATATAGTGAAATACGGACGTGATGACCGTGTGAAATTCATTTCACACCTTGATTTTGTAAGATGCTTTCACAGGGCAGTAAGACGTTCTGCACTTAACTTTGAGTTCTCGCAGGGCTTTAATCCGCATCCGGTAATGACTATAGCACAGCCCCTGCCGGTGTGTGTTACAAGTGAGAGCGAGTATATGAAGGTCGGTTTTGTTACGGATATGTCCGATAATGAGATAAAAGACGAGCTTAATCGTAGAATGCCGCCGGGGTTTACGGTATATGCCGTAAGGCGTGTAGAGGGCAAGGAAATTGACCTTACAAAAATCAATATGGCAGAATATATCACAGAAATCGAGTGTGAGAGCCCGTGTGATATCGAAAAACTACTTAACGAAAAAGAGCTTGTTGTACCCAAAAAAACAAAAAGCGGTATAAGGGATTCGGATATCCGTCCGCATATCTTTGAGCTTGAAAAGCTCGGATTTACAGACGGAGTTATGACAGTACGTATGACAGTTTCATGTGGAAGCACATACAACTTAAAACCTGAAACTGTGGTTAGTGCTGCAGAAAAGTATATCGACGGATTTTCAGCAACTTTTTGTACATCACACAGAAAAAGTATGCTTATTGATAAAAAAGAAATAATGTAAACAAGGAGAACACAATGTTCACAAACGATATAAGTATAGACCTCGGAACAGCAACGATGCTTGTGTACATAAAGGACAGAGGTATCGTATTAAAAGAGCCGACGGTCATTGCTGTAAACACTGACACGAACGAGGTTGTGGCGGTTGGTAGCGAGGCAAGCAAGATGCTTGGCAGAACACCTCCAAATATAAAAGCAGTACATCCTTTGCGTGATGGTGTTATATCAGACTATACACTTGCACTTGAAATGATACGTCGTCTTATAAAACGTGTAATCAGCAAAGTAGGTGGCAGACCGAGGATTATGATGTGTGTACCGTCGGGAGTTACTGACGTTGAGCAACGTGCGGTTATAGATGCAGCACGTGAGGTCGGGGCAAAGGATATATATGTAATCGAAGAACCGGTTGCGGCGGCACTGGGTGCCGGCTGTAAGATATGGCGGCCGCACGGCTGTATGATAATAGACATCGGCGGCGGAACTACTGATGTTGCGGTTATGTCACTTGGCGGCGTAGTCGTGAGCCGTTCACTTAAAATTGCCGGTGATGAGGTTACAGACGAAATAATCAAGTTTATGCGTCGTGAAATGAAGCTTCATATAGGCGTCGTTACAGCGGAAAAGCTAAAACAGACAATAGGTGGCGTTATACAGCGGGATAAGGAAATACTCTGCGAGGCAAAGGGCATATGCACAATTACAGGGTTCCCTAAGAAGGTTACGGTATCCTCAAACGACTTATATACGATATTTGACGAGTTCGTGTTCAATATAACCGAGCGTGTGCGTGAGGTTTTAGAGGAAACACCGCCCGAGCTTCAGGGAGATATTATCCTTGACGGAATAATGATGACCGGTGGCGGTTCGTTGCTTTACGGACTTAACGAGCGTATCGCAAAGGAAATCGGCGTGGAGTGTCATCTTGCAGAGGATATTACAGAATGTGTTGTTAAGGGTTCGGGTATTGCACTTGGAAATATTGATATAACTACCGATCCAACACACATATATCATAAAAAAGCATACATTAAAGAATAAAAGGAGAGTAGAAAACTATGATGACAAATATAGATATTCAGAAAATACTACCACACAGATACCCGTTTTTACTAGTAGACAAGATTACGGATATGGAAGAGGGAAAGTGGATTACAGGTATTAAAAATGTAACGGTAAACGAGCCGTTTTTCCAGGGGCATTTCCCGGGTAACCCCATAATGCCGGGCGTTCTTATCTGTGAAGCACTTGCACAGGTAGGAGCAGTGCTCCTGCTTGGTATGGAGGAGAACAAAGGCAAGCTTGGCGTATTTACGGGAATAAACAACTTCAAGTTCCGTAAGCAGGTTGTGCCTGGCGATACATTGGAGCTCAGAGCCGAGCTTGTAACATACCGTCACGGTATGGGCAAAGCCAACGTCGAGGCTACAGTTGACGGCAAAACTGCCGCAAAGGGCGAAATCAGCTTTGCAGTAATTGAGAATGATGGAATTTAACGAAACGCTTGACGACCTGCAAAACGGTTATTACATAATACAAAAGGATAGTGGGTTCAGGTTCGGGATTGACGCAGTTCTGCTTTCTGATTTTGCAAAGTCTGTAACCGGCAAGGTTATGGACTTATGCACAGGTACGGGTATAATTCCGTTACTGCTTGTAGCAAAATCAAATGCAGAGCATATTGATGCTGTGGAAATCCAACCTGAAATTGCGGATATGGCAAAGCGGAGTGTAGAGTATAACTCGCTTACGGAAAAAGTCAATATACAGTGTGCCGACTTAAAGGATGCACCAAGGCTGTTTGGGAAAAGTACATATGATGCGGTAACAGTAAATCCACCGTATATGCGTACCGGCTCAGGACTATTAAACGAAACGGATAATAAAACAATATCACGTCACGAGATAAAATGCAATCTTGATGATGTGATACGTGTATCGTCAGAACTTTTAAAACCGCATGGCAGGCTATTTATGGTACATCGTCCGTCAAGGCTTGCAGAAATATTTTCCGCTATGCGACAGTACAAGCTTGAGCCGAAAATAATGCGGCTTATTGCACCGACAGAGGGCAAGGAGGTCAATCTTGTTCTTGTTTGCGGTATAAAATGTGCGAAAAGTGACCTTAAAATTATGCCGACGCTTTTTGTATATGACGAACACGGCAACTATACAAAGGAGATAGATGAGATTTATGGCAGATGAAAAGGGAACACTTTATCTTTGTGCCACACCGATAGGCAACCTTGGAGATATTTCAAAACGCTGTCTTGAAATACTTGAAACGGTCGATTTGATTGCGGCAGAGGATACAAGACGTACACTTCAGCTACTTAATCATTTCGGAATAACAAAGGCACTTACGAGCTATCACGAGCATAACAAAAAAGCCAAGGGTGAGTATATAATAAACCTTTTACTTGAGGGTAAAAATGTAGCACAGGTGTCAGATGCAGGAACACCTGCAATATCAGACCCCGGTGAGGACCTTGTAAGGCTTGCAATTGATAACGGAATAGAAGTGACATCCGTTCCGGGTCCTGTTGCAGGAATAACAGCGCTGATACTTTCGGGGCTTCCGCCGGCACGATATGCTTTTGAGGGGTTTCTTTCTACCAATAAAAGAAACCGTTATGAGCACTTGAGCAGTGTGAAAAACGATACACATACGCTGATATTCTATGAAGCACCACATAAGCTACTCTCAACCCTTAACGATATGAAAGAGGTATTTGGTGGTGAACGCAGAATTGCACTTGCACGTGAGCTTACAAAGCTTCACGAAGAAATAATACGCACAACAATCGACGGTGCAATCGAGCACTATGCAGAAAAATCACCGAGGGGTGAATATGTACTTGTTATTGAGGGTGCAAAAGAGCAACAGGAGGGCGAGTGCTTCTGGCAGGATATGAGTGTTAAGGACCACGTGGATAAGTATATTGCGGAGGGAATGACACAAAAAGATGCAATAAAAGCGGCGGCGACAGACCGGAATGTCCCAAAACGTGAGATATACAGTGAATATCACGAAATATAGAAAGGAATGAAAAATATGAGCGAGAAAAAGACAGGAAAAAAACTGATGCTTGCAACTGCTGCCATAGCGGCTGTGTATTCGGTTGCGGCAGGTAAGGGACCGTTTAATAAATACAGATTCAAAAAACAGCACGAAGAACTTTCAAAATATGTTGATACTAACTATCCTGAATGTTCATATGCCCCGATTACCGTACACGGCAAGGGTTGGGCGTCTGTTATACTTAAAGCAGGTAAGCCTGTAAGCTATGTGTATTTCACGAAATCAGAGGATGGAACATATATTTTTACCGAGCTTGACGAACAAATCAAATGATGTAACACATTTCTCCGATCCTGAATAGTATATACTACAATTCAGGAAAAAGGAGGTCAGAATTATGTGTTTATTCGGTAACAACAGTAACAGTTGCGAATGGATCTGGGTACTAATCATAATCCTTTTGATCTGCAACTGCGGCAACAACGGCGATTGCGGTTGCTCAAACAATAATGTTTGCTGCTAATCAGCTGACCTGTAAAGCTCCCTTAAATGGGAGCTTTTGCATTTTATGGAAATACCGGAAAACGTCTTGAACAAATTTTCAAATTGTGCTATAATCAGGATATTGTAATATGTAAAGAGGAATGAGAATGGAAAAATATAATGATATTGACAGGTTCCCGAAAGGGACGGCAAGCTATAATATAACTGACGGATGTATCGTGCTTGAGGGTGGTGCATTCCGTGGTACATATACAGAAGGAGTTCTTGATGCACTAATGATGAATCATATAAACCTAAGTTGTGTGCTTGGTGTATCGGCAGGGGCAATGAACGGACTCAATTATGTGTCGGGACAGATTGGCAGAACAATCCGGGTTACTTTAAACTATCGCCACGACAGCCGGTATATGGGACTTAATGCAATAAAAAGGGATAGAGGTCTGTTCGGGTTCGGGTTTATATTCGGTGAACTTATGGACATTGAGTTTTTCGATAAGGAAAGAGTGAAAAATTCTCCGATGCGGTTTCTTGCTGCTGCTACGAACTGTGAAACGGGAGAAACGGAATACTTTGAGAAAAACGGTGATGTTGATATATATGAAGCGGTAAAAGCATCTGCGTCATTGCCGATTATTTCAAAGCCGATAAAGTTGAACGGTGTGGAATATTTTGACGGAGGTTGCTCGAAAAAAGTACCGTATCAGTGGGCGGCAGAGAACGGATATGATAAGGTTGTGGTTGTAAGAACACGTCACAAAGATTACAGAAAAGATTTATCAGGAAGTGGTATGAATAAACTGATAAAAAAGAAATACGCAAAGTATCCGGAGTTTATAAAAAGTCTTGAAGCGTCAAACAGTGTTTATAATAATGACTGTGACGAAATGGAGAGACTGCATAATGAGGGCAAAATCTTTGTTATAAGCCCGTCCGAACCGCTTAATGTGGGAAGATTTGAAGGGAATCCTGATGTTTTGGCAGGACTTTATGATCTGGGCTATAGCGATACAATAAAAAACCTTGATGCTTTAAAGGCATATTTGGGGATTTAATAAGAACACACACGCTTTATGGTGCATAATATATTCTAAAGGGAACCCCCTTAATTATAGAAAGGAGAATAATTATGCAGGATAAATGTTGTGAGCCGCAGAACTGCGGTACAAATTTCAGAGAAGCTGTTTGCATACATACAGATAAAATTTTTGATAGCTGCCGAGACAAAGATTGTCTTGAAGATGTAAGAGTATATCTTACACAGTGCGGTCAGGAGGTTGTAGACCGTGCGATAAATGTAAAATGTTCAAAGGCAGAGGTAATCTGGGTATTCTCAGATATTGAGAGTGTGCCGTTTAATCGTGGTTTCTACTCGATTGATCTGAAGTACTTCTTTAAGATAACACTTCAGGTTTATACAGGAATAGGCAGACCGACCGTTGTAGAGGGACTTTCGGTGTTCAATAAGCGTGTAATTCTGTTTGGTTCAGAGGGCAATGCAAAAATATTCTCATCAAAGTATAAGCAGAATGATTTTGATGCACAGCTCTGGAAAAAGACAAATATGCCGTATGCAGTAGTGGAAGTGGTAGAGCCTATAACACTTGGTGCAAAGCTTGTTGATGTAAGAAATGACAAGAACTGTTGTTGTACTTGTGATGATGATTTTGACCTTGCGTCAGTGCCTGATTCAGTATGCAAGATTTTCGATGATGCATTGGTAATCGGCGGAGAGTGCAAGAGAGTATTCGTATCGCTTGGAGTATTCTCAATAGTAAAGCTTGAAAGACGAGTTCAGCTCCTTATCCCGAGCTATGATTACTGTGTACCGCATAAAGAGTGCGTAGGTGCAACTGATGACAATCCGTGTGATTTGTTTGACAGAATCGAATTCCCGATGGATGAATTCTATCCTCCTGAAAAATGTGCGTTCTTAGCACCGGGTGAGGATGATCCGTCAGAAAAACCGAAATATAAACAACTTTGCAACTAAAGAAACGAGGCGTCACGCCTCGTTTCTTTTAACATTTCCTATATCTGTAACGATTTTGTATCCTATTGACTGCATAAGCTTTGAAAGCTCGTTTTTTGCCTCTGCCGCTTCACTACCGGTTGAAAGCTTGCCGTTATAAAGGGAATAAAGGCTTCTCACGCTATTTGGAGAAAGATTTGGCATTACGACATTGGCACCTGCCAAAATGCCCCTCTCACGGCCTGTGGGCGAAATTGAGGCGAGTGCAGTGGTTGATGGAATCAGTGAATAGGGGAACATCAATCTGAGAATTGCTATGAGATTGAGACAACGCTCAATTGAACCTTTGCTTTCGTTTGCAAACGGTGTGTCGCAGTGTGGCAGAAACGGTCCGATGCCAATCATATCGGGTTGTAATTCCTCTAAAAAACGCAGGTCCTTAACCAACGTTTCTTTTGTCTGGTACGGACTTCCGACCATAAACCCCGAGCCTACCTGATAGCCAAGCTCTTTTAAATCCCACAGACATTCCTTGCGGACTTCAAGACTCATAGACTTGGGGTGTAGCTTTTTATAATGCTCACTGTCTGCTGTTTCGTGTCTTAAAAGATAGCGGTCAGCACCGGCATTTTTATATGCACGGTAGCTATCCTTTGATTTTTCGCCGATTGAGAGTGTTACGGCACAATCGGGATGACTGTTCTTTATGCCGTATACAATCGAGCAGATTTCGTCGTCACTATAATGCAAATCCTCGCCACCCTGCAGTACGAATGTACGAAAACCAAGCTCATACCCTTCGTCTGCACAGCTTAGTATATCGTCCTTGGACAGTCTGTAGCGGGTGAGTGAAATATTATCACGACGTATACCGCAATAGAGACAATTGTTTTTGCAATAGTTTGAAATCTCAATAAGACCACGGATATACACATCAGTACCGTAATATTTTTTTCTTTGTTTTACGGCTTGTGAAAAAAGATAGTCTGTATCAGTACAGTCAATCAGCTCAACAAATTCCGAATCATCAAGAGTTTTTGTGTTGTATAACTTATCAATTATGTTTTTCATAACTACCTCTTAAAGAAAAAGGCAAGGGCATACCCTTGCCGTTGTTTTATGACAGAAGATTTATCACTTCAAGCACAACAACTATTGCCGAAATAATGCTCAGGATTGTTACACCTGCGTTCATTTTCTTCCTCAGACGTCCGAACGATACATCAAGCTCGCCGAGTACGTTCTTTGTGTTAATCTGTGAATTTTTCAGGTCAAATATGCTGTCGTTTATTTTGTTCACACTTGAAATTGAAGAAGAAATAGCACTGAGTTTCTTGTTGATATCCATTATTGCCGACTCAAGGTTGTCTGAGAGTGTAGCAATTGATGAATTGTTCTTTTGGGTGATTTCAGCGGTCTTTCTTATGCTTTCACTTAAAACCTTTATATCTGCATTTATTCTTGTCATTTCACGTGAATAATTGGCAGAAAGGTCGGAAATATCTGAATCAATATCCGAAATTGACTCTGATATATCCTTTTTCAGGTCAGTGAAATTACTTTCTATAAAGTCGTTTACATCAGCATCCTTGTCGGGTTTTGAGTCAGAACCTCCCATGATGTCTGAAAGTGTTTCCTCAAGCTCGTCCTTATGCTTTTTAAAACGGCTAAGAGCGTCCTTCATATCAAATCTGCGTGTTTCACCCATATAATCGGCATCTTCTGAAAAATCATCAATTTCATCATACATATCCGGTGCTGATTTAAGCTCTATCATATCTTCCTCATCCTCAGTGCGCAGAAGCTTTTCTTCAACCTTGCTGCTCACAGTTCTTATCGCATCTTTAGCAACTTTTTTTATTTTATCAAAATACATATCAAATCCTCATTATTCACCTTTTTCGGGTGTGATTGTTATAACGTCCTCAACATCTTCATCGGCATCTTCGGCATCGTCTGCCACGTCTGATGCAGTAAGCTTTGCACCGCACTTTGAACAGAATTCAGATGTTGCGGGGTTTAATGTATCGCAGTTCTCGCAGCGAAGGATGTTTTTAAGCTCAGCTTTTTTTGCCTGCAATGCTTCTATGTCGTCCATATACGCATTTATCTTTTCGAATTCGTCTGTGAACTCTGAATCTACTGCTTCACCATCGAGATATTTCTCATAAATAGTTTTACCGATTTCGGCGTATATATCCTTAATTTTGTTGTTAGCATCGTTTATAGCGTATGAAAGCTTTGTGCTTGTGATTGCATTTGATGTACGTTTTGCAACTTCTTTAGCGAGACGTCCTGCTGCATCCTTTGTTTTTGATGCACCGTCTTTAATCTTATCAAACAATTCTTCCATAGTTTTATCCTCCTGATAATCATATATAATTATTCTATCATAAAACAACACGATTTGCCATAACTTTTCAATATTTTAAATAAAATTGTTCAGGTTATACAAAACCGGCAATGTTTTTTTATTAACTTTTCAAATGATAAAAAAATCGGGGAGTTAATTCTCCACCGACGGTTACATTCTTCTGTTTATATTTATTCTTATGTCGAGCATATCCTGTTCATTATACAAATCCATAACCGGCATGTTATAGAGCTTTGCAAGTTCTCCGAACGCTACTAAAGGAATATTTGATTCTTCGTGTTCGTATTTACTTAAAGTGTTTCGATGAATGTTTAGTGAAGATGATGCATAGGATAAAGACATATTATTATATTTACGCATCAGTTTAAGTGCCAGTCCGATAGGGTGACAGTGTATTCTGTCATACTTGTCCTTGTAAACTAAATAATAGTTCTTCTTTTTCATAATATAATCCTTTATTAGTTAAAAATTGAATTTCAAGAACATACTATACTAAGAACATACTATACTAAAAGGAAAGTGCAGTCAATAAATTGTTTCTGAGTGGTGCGTATAGTGCTTGAATGGTGGCTCTTTTATCATATTATTGTGTGCACTTAAATCATAACCACCATCATGGTGGTTATGATTTGTTAGAATCTGTTTAATTATGTGCAGGAATAATAGTACCATTTTCGTCAATTATATAGCCTGTTATTTTTTTACTGTATTCTACTTTATATCCTAATGCCTCCATTAAAAATCTGACAGGGATATAGGTGCGTTCGTTTATAATTTGTGCTGTTGTATCCATTTCGATGGTTATATCGTCATATTTAAGGATATTACTGCCTACAGTAAGGAGTATGGTTTTAACTCCGTCACTGATTACTATATCTTTGGTAGTATCATCATAAATGACACTATAGTCCAGATCTTCGGCAATTGCACGTACCGGAATTTGTGTGCGGTCATTGCTGTCGATGAATGGTTTAGCATCGTTAAAATTTAATATTTTGTTATTGATTGAAAGAGATAAATCCCATTTATCATTTATAACCTTGAGAATTTTTTCGGGTGAGGGAAGTGGAGAGTTCTCAACAGGCTTATTTGAAATTATGTATGGGTGTTCCTTTGAACCATTGCCTTCTGTAAATTCTGTGTTATTCTCCAGATAGAATGCGGGACGGATGCCGTGGCTTGAACTTGCGGTGCCTATATCGCCATATGTGAGCTCTCCGTTTGCGAGCCATATATGAGCAGTACATTGAGGCAACCCGGTCAGGCGTGGAGTTCTTAATGAATATATAGTTTTGTAATTATCGGTAAGTTCTTCAAAATCTCCTTCATAAATCCAATTTTCCCAGTAAAGAAAATCTGTGCCGAGATTTTGGATAATCATATTCATCTGATTTTCATCGAGGAGAAATATTTTATCGGTAGTGTTCTGATATTTCTGCACAGTTGCGACACCCTCGAAGCTGTCAAAAAAAGTATATGTTTCATGCTCGCCATCTGCTAAAACAGAGTCGTATTCACTTAATGTTGTTTTTAATGTTACTGTTTTTATTGCATCGATTTCCTTTGTGTTGAAGTTTGTCAGAAACCCCGGTTCTTTATCATATGGATTTTTTCTGTGTTCGACTTTATCTTTGGATGGGGTTTCGGATGGTGTATATGTAACAGTCGATTCGTTTGAATTAAGCCATGTGCGTATGGATGAGTCAGACCAGAGATGGCTGCCTAAACTATGCCGAAGCTCGATTTCGCTGTCATCATACATTGCATCAAAAGCCTTGTAACATACAATGTCTTTGCATACCATAAGTTTGCCGTTTTCATCATCACCTACATATCTGAAAATCATAGGAGTGTTATTGTATGTACCAATTTTTACATAGTCGCCCATTTTTAAATGCTGTTGTGCATTAGCCACATGGATGGGTGTTGTCAATGTGATTGTGGTCGCAATTGCTGTAATTAGTGCCAATAATTTCTTTTTCATGATTGTGCCCTCCTATATATAGTTCTTTGGGAATTATAGCCACCGTTAAACGGTGGCTATAGAATTAAAAATCACTGCCCTGAACATTGATTATTCCGGAATAAGATTTGGATTTATCTGCCAAATCATTCAACTCTATCTTAATAGCATAAAATACACCTGTTGTAAATGAGTTGAATGAAACAGAATCAAAAGGTGATGATTTCAGATAAAGTATTTTTGGACTTAATGTACTTCCACCTGAAGTTATCGGTACAATACTTATATCCAACGGAATACTTCCGGATAATGCTCCCTGTGGCGCAGCTTGAAAATAAACTCTTTTACTTGGTGAAGTTGCACCTATCATAAAATCGGCATATATAGCAGAGTTTCCTGTGAGAGTAAAAGAAAAAGTTGCTGTTTCGTTCATATGCCAACCTGGGTAGGAAGTAGAGCCTGTTCCATATAAATATGCGTCAGCAGAATTACTATCGGGTTCATAAGGCTGCCCTGCTCCTAACAAAGAGATCCCATCATACACCGGTGTAATATTACCATTTTCGTCGATAGTATATGAAACCTTTTGGAAATAGTCTAATGAATCTACAGTTCCGTGTACATCAGTGTTATTTGCCATTGCTGATAAACTCATTGCTGACATTGTTGTGATTGTAGCCAAGCCTATAGCTAAAAGTTTTTTGAATTTTTTCATAATATTGTCCGTCCTTTCTTGTTGAACTTTTGCTTTTTTGACTTCTGCCTGTGACGTCTCACAGATTTTGTAAACAGTTTCAAAAGTACTTTTTGTTTACATCTCCAATATACAACATAAATAGATTTCAGTCAACTGAAAAAGTTCGAGTGGAAGGAATTTAATCCTGAGTGGTAGTTCTTAAAAATAAAAGCACCGGTGTTATACCGATGCTTTTGGTGATTTTTTATGCAAATACTCAAGATGCAGTTTTCCTGCAATAACAAAAACAGTGACAGATGCAATGCTTAATGTCATAACTTTAGCTATTATGTATAGATTCAGCAAAGCCGTAAGAAGAAAAATTATAAATGCAACTGCAGTGAGTATTCTTGCGACTTTTCCGAAGACAATGGTTTCATCTTTGTCAAGGGGTTTATTAACTGCCTCGACGGGAACCAGAACCAATAATACCAATGTTGCTGTTGATGTTATTAATGCAAGGATAACCATGCTGATTGGCACAAATTTAATTATGTACAAGACAATAGGACACATTATTATGGTGGATAAATAACATCTGAATGACGTACTGAAATGAAATCCACCGCAGTATTTGCGTAAAGCCTTATATATGAGCCAGAACACAATACATTCCCATACCATATGCATAGCGATGCCTATAAGCAATAAACTGATGTCGGTTACTACGATATTGAGAAGCAGTGTCATCATATATACATATTCTTCATATTGTTCTTTATCTACATATTTATGCAATACAGCATAGTCTAAGATTCTCTTTGATACAGATTCCATAACAATCAGAACTTTCTGTATTTCTTAAGAGAAGCCGGCGGTGTCGGCTGACCGTTAGCAAGGCTTGCAGTTGAGTTAGTATGAATTACAAGCAAAGTTGCCATAACCATAGGAAGAGTTCTCATAGCAAAACCGAATGCCTTATTCAAAGCTTTTTTCATGGTCCTTTACCTCCTTTTTTAAAAAAATTATATAAAGGAGCAGGAAAAAAGTAAATATTTTTACACTGAGTGGTTGCTATATTGCCTGAATGGTAGTTCTTGTGGTGTTATTCTGCATAATAATGGTCGTGCAAAAGATTTTATCCTTTGGGTCATACGCCCATTTTAAATTACCGTCATATTTTTTTAGGGTACGGCGTATGCTGTTCATGCCTATTCCATGGAGATTTTTATTATCCTTATGCGTACGCAATCTGCCGTCAATTACAAGTGGCTCTGTATCGGATGAGTTTTCCATATTTATAATGACATAATTATCGTTTGACATATGTATATCTAAATGAATATGTTTTATGTCAGAATTTTCACACCCTTCAACAGCGTTATTGATTAGATTTGAAAATAATGAAACTACGTCCAGATGGTTTATAAAAGATAATTGAGCCTGTATAGGGTCAATTTTGAAATCTATTCTTTTTTCAAGACACTCATCTTTTCTTTTTGTGAGAAGCCAATTAAGCATAAAGTTATCAGAATAATCAACAGCTTGTGATGATTCTTCTTCAATACAAAGTGATTTGATGTATTCTAAAGCTTCGGTATTGTTTCCGTCATTTTTGCTGACCAAGGAAGCAACAGCCATCAGATGCTCCTTTAAATCGTGATGAAGAATGCGTAATTTTTCGTCTTTTTCCTTTAAAGACAAATAATGCTCTAACTGTAAATTTTCTTTAGTCTGTTCGGATTTAAGTTCCGCAATTTCCAAATCCTTATTTGTCATTCTCTTATTTATGAATAATGAAATACAATTAATCAGGATTAGAAGAAAGCAGGCTATTGATAAAAAATTAGAGACAATATTAGTTTTTATAATAAGAACTAATATTGCAATAGTTATAGTAGGTATAGAAATTAAAGCTATTGGAGGTGTTCCGTAGTCTCTAATATCGTTAGAGAATAATTTGCTGATTATAAGAACTCCAATTAAATATAATGACTTGCTTGCAAGTGTCAAAATCATTGATTGAGTCGGACTCATTGTTACTGTGTTATCGGGGAATATGCCGAGATATGGGATGAGTATAACTAACAATTCGCTTGATATTGAAAGAATTACCAATATAAAACTTTGAAATAAAGCATTTTTTAATTTTATATGATAACATAAAGTAAAGCACAGCAAATTAATAACTGCAAATACTGCAGTATTAAGAACAACATTACCGAAAGTGCATATCAGAAAATGTATAAGATAATTTATTGCTATTATAAAATAGCACAGCCATTTGCTTCTCTTTTGATAAAATAATGTATCAGCATAGTAAATAAAAAATATATATTCCAACGCTATTCCGAGAGCCATACCTAAATCTATTCTCATCATTTGCTTGCCACCCATTCTATAAGTTTATTGTGAAAAATTTTGTATTTACGCCTTGATATGCACACCTTGTATGTGGTTTCCTTGCATTGGCAGATAGCAGTGTCATGTGTGTGCTTTGTAACATAGTTGAGGTTGACATAATAACCTCTGCAGGTTTCTGTAAAATACTCAAGGTCTTTAATTTGTGCATAGACATTTTTAAGAGTGTCATCAGTAATAATTTCGCCTTTTTTTGTTATGATGTGGAGACGTTTATTTTCCATATAAATATATATAATATTCTGAACACATACAGGTGTTTTTTTATTGTTAATTTTTATGTTGATATAATAGTTTGATGACTGAAGTTCTTTGATAGCACTCTTAATTCCGTATTCTAAAGTATGTCGCTCTATAGGCTTTGTCCAGAAACGAAACGGACGTTCGTTACTTGCTTCTTCGTGATACGTCGGATGATTTGTGACGAAGAAAGGCAGACAATCTTTATTAATTGATTTTAACTTGTTTGCGGTTTGTATTCCGTTTAACTCATCCATTTCGATATCAAGAAAAACAATATCATAAGCTTTTGGTGCCTGCAGTAAATCAAGAGGAGATGTATACTCGTCTATGCAGTGCCTTATATTGAGATTCTCCAAAACCGAGTGGATTAAACCGCTCTCATCCTTTATTGTACTTTGGTTATCGTCGCATATTGCAATGTTTAGTTCCATAGTTTGCACTCCTTTTTAAAGTCATTATGGGAATATTTTACAATATTTTGCCGAAAAAGTCAATATAATGCATAAAGACGGCGAAGCATCTGCTTCGCCGTCTTATATGTGATTTTATTATTTATAAAGCGGACCGTAGGTATCACAAGCTCTGTAATCCTGTCCCTCTTTATCCATACCGAATGCATTCCAGCACGCAGGTCTGAAGATGTCCTCTTCAGGAACGTTGTGCATACATACGGGGATACGGAGCATTGAACACATTGTGATAAGGTCAGCACCAATATGACCGTATGAAATAGCACCGTGGTTTGCACCCCAGTTGTTCATAACGTCATATGCAGTCTTGAACGCACCCTCACCTGTGCATCTCGGTGCGAACCATGTACACGGCCATGTCGGGTTTGTTCTTTCCATAAGAGTATCTGAAACCTCGTCGGGAAGGTTAACTGTCCAGCCCTCTGCAATCTGCATAACCGGACCAAGTCCCTTAACAAGGTTAAGTCTTATCATAGTAACGGGCATTTCCGCACGTGTTGTAAAGTGGCTTGAGAAACCGCCGCCACGGAAGTTATCAAAGCCTGCCTCGCACCATACGGTAGCATCGGTCATCTTCTTGATATCCTCGTCTGTAACCTCCCACCACTTCTTCATAATAGCGTTGCCGTTTTCATCCTTACACTCACCGCATGCATCAAGACAAGCCGCACCGGAGTTAAGTAGGTGGATAATACCGCCATTCTCTTTTGCCTTGCCCTCAAGGTCATAGCCTGTAACACGCTTTGTTGCCTCGGGTGACCAGTATGTACGAACATCGGCAAATATCTGTGCACGGTGTGTAAGAAGTCTCATAAATAGCATGCCAAGACCGTTTAATACGTCATTTTCTGTTGCCAATGTGTATGGCTCACGAGCACCTTCAAAGTCAAAGGTTGAGCTCAAAAGTGCCTCGGGGTAGTCACAGTTCGGCCAGTGGTCTGTCCACTGTCTCTGTCCCTGGAAACCGCCTGCTATTGCATTGTGGCCAACCATTTCCTCCTCAAAGCCCTTGGGAAGTCTGTCATTTCCTGCCATAAGGTCCTTTATGATGCAGTACATCTTAACGGTGAATTCCCACTGTTTTTCCTTTTCTTCGTCGCTGAACTTAACGAAATCGGGGTTATCGTCACGTCCCATCTTGCAGTGTTCCTTTGTCCATGCAAGGGCCTTCTGATAATCTTCCTCGTTATAGATGCCCTCTTCCATTCGGCGTAGGATTTCAACCTCGTCAACTGACTCAACTCTCATACCGAGATATGACTCAATGAAATCCTGGTCAATGATTGAGCCGGCAATACCCATACACTGTGAACCAATCTGCAGGTATGACTTACCTCTCATTGTAGCAACAGCAACAGCCGCACGGCCGAAACGGAGAAGTTTCTCCTTAACGTCCTCGGGGATTTCTGTTACCTGATCACGGTCCTGAACCTCGTGACCGTAGATACCGAATGCCGGCAAGCCCTTCTGTGCATGACCTGCCAAAACAGCTGCGAGGTAAACCGCACCCGGTCTTTCTGTACCGTTAAAGCCCCATACGCCCTTTATTGTGTTAGGGTCCATATCCATTGTTTCTGAACCGTAGCACCAGCAGGGGGTAACTGAAAGGGTTATATCAACGCCCTCTTTCTTGAATTTATCAGCACAAGCCGCTGCCTCTGGCACACGACCGATACTCTTATCAGCGATAACTACCTTTACGGGTTCACCGTTTGAATAGTAAAGGTTATCCTCAAAAAGCTTTTTTGCAGCAAGTGCAAGAGCCATTGTCTGATCCTCAAGACTTTCACGAAGTTTCATAGGACCACGGCGTCCGTCAATAATCGGACGGATACCGATAACCGGATAATCGCCTACATATCTGTTTTCTGCCATAATAATAGTCCTCCTTAAATAATTTATAATATAATTATATACTTGAAATTTATATATTACTTGTGTTATAATAGAAAAAAGTATAATAATATTCAGATTTGGTGATATATATGAGTTATAACGAACTTCTGCAGCGGGGAACAATGGATTTCCCGATTGAAATTTATGAAATAAATGAGCATCATCCACGCTATGAAATGGTTTCACATTGGCATAGCGAGCTTGAAATGATACGTATTATTGACGGTGAGCTTAACGTCCGTCTTAATAACAGTACATATACGGCAAAACAAAACGATATTCTTTTTGTAAATCCCGAAATAATCCATGCAGCAACACCGCAAAAGTGCAGATATGAATGTATTGTTTTTGATATATCATATCTTTCTGCGGCATTTGAGGGAAGCAGATATTTCTTTGAGGGACTGCTAAATAATGAATATTTTCTGAAAGAGTATATTGAATTTGACAATTCAGAAATACACAATCTTGTAAAAAACGTGTTTGAGCTGATGAAAAACAAGTCATCGGGGTATAAGTTTAAGGTGATAGGAGAGATGTACAAGGTTTTCGGCGAGATAATTGATTCGCACCTTTATTCCCATATAAGCGGCGTTACCGAGATAACAGCCGATAAAAACGTGCATAAGCTAAAAAACGTACTTATGTTTATGCGTGATAACTACGACCGGCAGATAACTCTCACAGATATGGCAAATGCGGCGGATATGTCATCAAAATATTTCTGTTATTTCTTTAAGGAAATGACAAGAAAATCACCGGTTGAGTATCTTAACACCTACCGTATTGAAAAAGCGGCACGAAAGCTCATAACGAGCGATATAAGTGTCACCGATGTTGCGTTCGCGTGCGGCTTTAACGATTTGAGCTATTTTATAAAAACATTCAAGACATATAAAGGCGTAACGCCTGCCAAATTCCGTAGGGGCGAGTGATTGTATAAATATTACAAAATCCTCTTGTATATTAGTGGAAAATGACGAATAAAATATTGTTTGCGACAAAATATTTGTGGTAAATATATAGTATATTATTAAGAGCTGCATAGCTCTTTAAAGGAGGATAAAAGATATGGACAGCATAAGAAATATTGTCGTAATGGGACATGGAAAGTGCGGAAAAACGACGCTTGCAGAGGCAATGCTTTTTAACGCAGGCGAGATTAAGAGATTAGGCTCTGTTGCAGACGGTACTACCGTATCTGATTACGACAGTGAAGAAATAAAGAGACAGTGTTCTATAAATACAACACTCCAGACCGTTAACTGGAAGGATATGAAATATAACGTAATAGACACCCCCGGATTTTTTGATTACGCAGGCGATGTTAAAGCGGGCGTAAGAGCGGCAGACTCGGCATTGGTTGTCCTGAGCGGCAGAAGCGGTGTGTCGGTTGGTACAGAGCAGGTTTACGGCTATGCAAAGACCAAGGATATCCCGATAATGTTCTTTGTAAACAAGATAGACGATAACCGTGCAAACTACGAAAAGACACTTGAGGAAATGAAGGAAGTGTTTGGCAAAGCTGTAACACCGTTTGTGTATCCTATAAGAGAGGGCGATGAGTTTAAGGGCTTTGTAGATATCGTAGATATGACAGCACGCCGTTATGAGGGTACAGAAAGAGTAGATATCCCTGTTCCGGAAGGTATGGCAGATATAGTTGCTCCGTTACGTGATATGATAATGGAAGCTATTGCAAGTACTGATGAAGAACTGATGGTTAAATACTTCAATGAGGAAGAATTTACATTTGACGAAATCAAGCAGGCTATACGCAAGGGTGTTAAGGATGGTACAATTTACCCTGTATACTGCGGTAGCGGTCAGGATAATATCGGTATCCGTTCACTTATGGATGGTATAGGCAAATATCTGCCTGCACCGTCAGAGATTAAAGAGGTCGGCAGAAAGGCAGATACAGCAGAGCCGGTTGAACTTGTTCAGACAGAGGCAGAAATGTCATCAGCAGTAGTGTTTAAGACAATTGCAGACCCGTATGTAGGTAAGATGTCACTCTTCAGAGTATATTCAGGTGAGATTAAGTCTGATGCATCATACTTTAACCCCAACAAGGGCGAAACTGAAAAGATAGGAAAGCTCTTTACACTTTGCGGTAAGAAGCAGACCGAAGTAAAATCAGTTAAAGCCGGTGATATCGGCTGTGTTGCAAAGCTTGAGCATACAGCAACAGGTGATACACTTTGTGATAAGAACAAGAATATCATTCTTACCGGTATCGAGTTCCCACCGCCTGTACTATCAATGGCAGTTATGCCTGAAGCAAAGGGCGATGAGGAGAAGATTGTAAGCGGTCTTACAAAGCTTATGGATGAGGACCCGACATTCTCTGTAACAAACAATCCTGAAACAAAGCAGACACTTATAAACGGTCAGGGCGAACAGCATATTGACGTTATTGTAAGTAAGCTTAAGAATAAGTATGGCGTAAATGTTGTGCTTGAAGAGCCGGTAACACCGTACAGAGAAACAATCACAAAGACAGCGACAGTAGAAGGTAAGCACAAGAAGCAGTCAGGCGGTCACGGTCAGTACGGACACGTTAAGATTGAGTTTTCACCCGGACTTACAGAAGAGCTTATATTTGAGGAAAAGGTATTCGGCGGAAGCGTACCGAAGAACTATTTCCCGGCTATAGAGAAGGGCTTGCTTGACAGTGCACAGAAGGGTGTACTTGCAGGATATCCGGTTGTTAATCTTAAGGCAGTACTTCTTGACGGTTCATACCATCCGGTAGACTCATCAGAAATGGCATTTAAGACAGCAGCATCACTTGCATATAAGGAAGGCTTGAAGCAGGCAGGACCGGTAATTTTAGAGCCTATAGGCTACTTAAAGAGCTATGTGCCTGAAAAGATAATGGGTGATGTTATAGGTGATATCAACAAACGTCGTGGCAGAATTATGGGAATGGGCGAAAGTGACAGAGCGGGACTTAACCTCGTAGAGGCAGAGGTTCCGATGTCAGAGATGCACAAGTATGCTACAGACCTTAGAGCTATGAGCGGCGGCAGAGGTACGTTTACGTTTGAGTTTGTCAGATATGAAAGAGCACCTATGGAGGTTGCCAACAAGATTATCGCATCAACTAATGTGTGAGTAAAATAAAAAATGTCGGAGGCTGAAATTCAGCCTCCGGCATTTTTATTTCTTCGGTTTAATTATTGCTGTTATAACGAGAATTACAACGCCCATAAGCACGATTGTACCGCCCGGACGCAGGTTCATATAAAATGAAACAAACAGTCCTGCAAGTGTTATGAATTCAGAGAATACAATAGATAAAGTCAATGTTTGTTTGTAACTCTTTGAAATCAGCATTGCGTTTGCAACGGGAATAACGAGGAGTGATGAAATCATAAGTGCTCCCACGATTCTCGATGCAACAGATACCAGTATTGCGGTGAGAAGCATAACTATAAAATTTATCAACCGTACCGGTATACCGCTTAATGCAGCGGCTTCTTCATCAAAGGTTATAGCAAAATTTTCTTTATACAATAGAAAAGTCATAACAAGCACCACAGCACACAGAATAAGTGACAGCCATAGCTCAAAATCTGATATTGCAACGATTGAGCCGAACATAAAACTGCTGATGTTAGCTGAACCGTTTTTAATGAACGCCGATAGCACTGCAGTAAGACCGATTCCGGCAGACATTACAATAACTGTTGCAATTTCGTGGTATGTACCGAACGCTTTGCGAAGCCTCTCGACGCTTAATACTGCAACTATAGAGAATACAACCGCACCTATTATAGGGTTTATTCCGATAAGCAGACCGAAAGCAATGCCGCCGAGTGCGGAGTGAGATGTTGCATCACCGATTGCTGAAAAACGCTTCAAAACAATCGGCAGTCCGATGCACGGTGCACACAGTGCAATCATAAACGCCACAAAAAACGCCTTTATCATAAATGGGTAAGTGAATATATCAAGCATGCTTATGCAACCTCTTTCCTGCAAGGATATCCGAAATCCGCTCAAGTGACAAATCAGACATTGTAACAAACTCCTCATAACCGTGCTCGCAGAAAATAAGAAGCTTGTTTGACACCTCAAGTAATGTCGGGGTATCGTGGTTTGTCATAATGATAGTCATACCGTTACGGTTAAGGTTTTTAATTATTTCCATTATATCGTGGACGGATTTTGCATCAATGCCGACCGTAGGCTCGTCCATAAGTAAGAGCTCCGGCTCACGTACAAGTGCACGTGCAATAAACACACGCTGTTGCTCACCGCCCGATAATGAACCGATGAGCTTGTTGCGATACTGCGTCATTCCAACAAGCTCAAGTGCAGACAATACTTTTTCATCATCCTTTTTTGTGTATGGCTTAAACAGACCTTTTTCGGCAAACAGATTTGCACGCACAACCTCTTTAACAGTTGCAGGAAAATCGGAATTAAAAGAGTTCGCCTTTTGTGATACATAGCCGATTTTTTTGCGTGCTTTTGCAAAATCAGTGCCAAAAAGCTCAATTTTTCCGCTGTCTGGTGTAAGAAGATTTAAAATCAGCTTTATAAGAGTTGACTTTCCCGCACCGTTAGCACCGATAATTCCGAGAAAATCGCCCTTATACAGTTTAAAGTTTACATTCTTCAAAACTGCGGTATCAGTATATTCAAATGTCAGATTTTCCACATTTATAACTTCATTGTTCATAATATGCCTCTCAATTTAAAGCCTCTGTAAGTGCAGCTATGTTCTCATACATAACCTTGAAGTAATCCTTGTTTTCTGCATTTCCCTCAAACGGGTCAAGAACAAGAATTTCACAACCGGTATCCTCTGCAATAGTTTTCATAATATCGCTTGTGCTCAACGGCTCGGTGAAAATATATTTAATATTGTTTTCTTTGATATAATCTTCAATCTCTGCCATTCTTGACGGGGTAGGTTCACCGGAATTATCAGATGTATTTACCGCATACTGCGAGATGTCGAGCATATGGCAAAGGTGCTTGTAAGCATAATGTGAAACAACAATTCTATGTGAACTGAACATATTTTTTGCAGTTTCCAAATCCGCTATCAACCGTTGGATTTTTTCTTTATTCTCTTTTAAGTTCTTCTCATAATAATTTTTGTTGGCAGGGTCTTTTTCTTTAAAAGCATCTGCAATTGATTTTAGTTGTATATAAGCATTATCCGGATTAAGCCATACGTGCGGGTCACCGGCAGTAAACTTATTGAGCTTTATATTGTCAGTTGTTTTTACTTTAACTACATCACCGCCGAGCGAGGCAGTAACCGAATCTGTCCAATGCTCCATACCCATACCGTTATAAATGAATATATCCGCATCTGAGAGCTTTGCAATATCCTGTGCTGTCGGCTCAAAATCGTGCGGTTCCTGACCGGCAGGGCATAGAAGATATACATCTGCCTTGTCGCCGCCTATCTGCTTTGCAAAATCATACATTGCATAAAATGATGTATAAACCTGAAGTTTTCCGTTTTCGGTTGGCTGGGTTTTACAAGCTGTAACAAGAAATAACTGCAATACGGCAAGTATAAATATTGATATTTTTTTCATTGTGTCCTCCTATTTTGCATCATACCAGCTTCTGCCTGTTTCCATATCAACAACGAGCGGTACATCAAGTGTCACAGCATTCTCCATCTCTGTTTTAAGAATAGCCTTTACAGTTTCAACCTCATCAAGTGGTGTTTCTATAATCAACTCATCGTGTACCTGAAGTATGATTTTTGCTTTCAGGTTTTCAGATGTAAGCTTGTTATATACACGCACCATTGCACATTTCATAATATCTGCCGCACTGCCCTGAACGGGTGTGTTCATAGCAGCTCTCTCACCAAAAGCACGTACCATAGCCTGTGGTGATGAAAGCTCGGTAATATAACGAATTCTGTTCATAAGAGTTTTTACATACCCGTTTTCGTGGGCAAATTTTTTCAGAAAATCAAGGTATTGGCGAACATTTGCATACTTATTGAAGTATTCGTTCATATAATTCTTCGCTTCCTTGAATGAAATACCGAGGTCCTGCGATAAAGTATATTCACTCATACCGTAGACGATACCGAAATTGATTGCTTTTGCACTGTTACGCTGATCCTTTGTAAGCTCATCAATCGGGACATTTAGGATTTTTGAAGCAGTAACGGCGTGTATGTCCTCACCGCTTCTGAACGCATCAATCATAGCCTCATCCTGTGCAAGGTGGGCAAGTACACGCAGTTCTATCTGTGAGTAGTCAGCATCAATCAGTACACAACCATCTTTGGCAGTGAACATTTTTCTCAATTCTCTGCCCAGCTCTGTTCTTGTCGGAATATTTTGCATATTAGGCTCTGACGAGCTTAAGCGTCCCGTAACCGTGCCTGTCTGATGGAATACGGAATGTATTCTTTGTGTGTCGGGGTTTATAAGTGTAGATAAGCCATCGCAGTAGGTGCTTTTGAGCTTTTGATATGTTCTGTATTCAAGAACGATACGAACTATTTCGTTATCAGGTGCAAGCTTTTCAAGGACGCTTGCATTTGTAGAATATCCGGTTTTTGTTTTCTTTCCGCCTTTTAGGCCAAGCTTACCGAACAGGATTTCGCCAAGCTGTTTTGGTGAGTTGATGTTAAACTCCTCACCGGCAAGTGCGTAGATTTCTTTTTCAAAATTTCTTATGTTATCCTGCAGGAAGTTACCGAATTTTGTAAGCTCATCTGCATCCACACGAAAGCCCTCAATCTGCATATCTGCAAGTACACGGACAAGCGGAAGCTCTACATCATAATATAGAGTATGCTGATTGTTTTCTTCGATTTTTTCTTTCATAAACTCTGAAAGTGCGAATATGATGTGTGCATATTTTGCATCCTTATCGTCGGGAGCATCGTCAAAAAGTGACATTTGTGCGACTTCGTTGCTGTCAAGATATACACCGAGATACTCTGCTGCAGTATATTCAAGGTCAGTACTCTTTGACGGATTTATCAGATATGCACCAAGCTGTGCATCAAAACTAATACCGTTTATTTCAACGATACCGTTAAGGTCAACTATTGCAGGTTTTATGTCATAAACGTACTTTTTAATAGCCTCATCTGAAAGAATGGGGGATAGGTCGCCGAGCAGACTGTTATCTGTAATTTGGGATGATGCACAGTATGCCTTTTTGCCGTCCGAAAATGCAATGTTAGAAAGTGTACCATCAGTTGTTTTTATATAAACTGCAAGCTTGTTACCAAGCTGGGATACGAGTTTTACAAATTCACTGCGTGATGCAATACATTCGCTTGTGCGTTCACTGAAAAACTCACCGTTAAGAGCAGTTTCTGTGTTCTGTGACGCTGTAAGCCCGAATTTTTTTATAGTGCTTTTCAGCCCCAGATGCATCAGAAGAGTGTACAGATCCGGTGAATATGTTGATGAGTCCTCACTGAACTCTGAATTTTCAAGGTCAATTTCAATCGGGACATACTTATCTATTGTAGCAAGTGTTTTACTTAAAAATGCAGTTTCTTTTTCTGTAATAAGGCTGTTTTTAATTTTTTCAGAAACATTTGCCTCGTCAATGTTTTCATACATATTTTCAATTGTGCTAAACTGCGAGATAAGCTTTGATGCTGTTTTTTCGCCTATACCTTTAACGCCCGGAATATTATCTGATGAATCGCCCATAAGAGCTTTCATATCAATAAATTCTTCGGGCTTTACACCATATTTCTCAAAAACAGCGGTCTCGTCATAAAGCTCCGTGATGCTCTGCCCTGATTTTGTAGACGCAAGAATAACGGTAGTTCCGCCTCCTGCAAGCTGTAAATCGTCACGGTCACCGGTTGCGATGAAGCATTCCATTTTCTTTTCTTCGCACATACGTGAAACCGTTCCTATTATATCATCCGCTTCATATCCCTCAAGTTGAAGAATAGGAATATTCATTTGTGAGAGAATATCTTTCATAACAGGCAGTTGTGCTGCAAGCTCGTCGGGCATTGCGTGACGGTTTGCTTTGTACTCAGAATAGATTTTATGCCTGAAAGTCGGTGCTTTAAGGTCAAATGCCGCAAGAATACAGTCCGGCTTATGTTCGGAAATAAGCTTTGTAAGGATATTCAAAAAACCGTAAATTGCATTTGTCGGAGTGCCGTCGGGTGCGTTGAGTGTACGGATTCCGTAAAATGCACGGTTTATTATACTGTTTGAGTCGAGAATAAGGATTTTTTTCATTGAATCAATACCTTTCCGAAAAAATAAATTACCTATTATATTTTATCCCACATTTGAAGCTTTGTCAAGTATTTCCTTGTTTAAACCGATGTTGGGATTATTCATAATTTGTTCATAAAATATATTTTTTATATTTACAATGCTGTCATACGGAGGTAATAAGTGTATGTTATCATTAAACCATAAAGTAGCAGGAGGGGATAACTATGAAACAATATCCATACAGTGATTCTACAGATATGGTTATATATCAAAGACCGGAACCGAAAAAGAAAAAAACGCCTAAAACATGGGTAGTGGCACTTTGTTCGGCACTTGCGGCAAGTATGTTTACGGTTGCGATTACAACCGGCGTTGATATGTTCTATAACAGAGGCGGTGGCGGCGAGCGGTCAAATGGCGTGATATATTCAACACGTGAGAATGATGAAAGCAACAATGCCGCAACAACTGTTGCAAAAAAGAAAGAGGGAGATGTCCTTACTGTTCCGGAGATAGCGGCGAAAGTAGGTCCGTCTGTAGTAGGCGTTATAAATAAGACCGAAATGCAGGCACAGCGATTCTGGGACCCGTTCAGCGGAAACTATTACTACAGTCAGGACCCGTCACAGCAGGGCGAGCTTATCGAGCAGGGTTCAGGCTCGGGCATCATAATAACAACAGACGGATATATCGTAACAAATCAGCACGTAATAGCAGGTGCGACAGAAGTAGAGATTGTTCTTAATACTGGAACTGCATATACTGCAGAAATTATCGGTCAGGATTCAAAAACAGACCTTGCTGTATTAAAGATAACTCCGGATAAGGGAGAAAAGCTTACAGCGGCAGTGCTGGGTGACTCGACAACCGTTGAGGTGGGCGAGCTTGCAGTAGCAATCGGTAACCCGATGGGAATGGAGTTTTCAGGTTCTGTAACAGCCGGAATAGTAAGTGCTGTTAACCGTACAATGTCTATTGAGAACAGAACCTACAATCTTATACAGACAGATGCTGCAATCAATAACGGTAACTCAGGCGGTGCACTGATAAACCAGTATGGTGAGGTTATCGGCATAAATTCAGTTAAGCTTTCGACAACCGGTGTTGAGGGTATGGGCTTTGCAATAGCAATATCAGAAGCGAAACCTATAATAGACGATCTTATGACATCGGGCTATGTAACAGGCAGACCGTACGTTGGTATAGGCATAACCGAAACAAGATACGGACTCTTTATAAGTACAATTCAGGAGGGTAGCGGAGCAGAAAAGGCAGGTCTTAAAGTAGATGATATGATTTTACAGGTAGACGGAGAGGATGTTTCCTCAACCTCTGAAATAAACGAAATCCGTGACAAGAAAAAACCGGGTGACAAGCTGATATTCAAAATATTGCGTGAACGCAATACAATGGAAATATCAGTAGAGCTCACCGAGGAATCCAATAACTAAATTCTGAATTACAGTTCTATTTGACGGGCTGTGCAATACAGCCCGAAATACCATCCTTTTTTTCATACGCTTCCGCAACCCCATGCGGAAGCCCCCCAAAAAGTAAAGCACGCCTTAATCCCCGGCGTGCTTTGCTTTTTGTTGTTTTTAGTTGCCTTTAACAACTGTATTTCTCTTAATCTTCTTTGTTGTGGTTTTTTCAAACTCTGTCTGACGGAACTTAATGTTCTTAATTGCTTTGTAGTTCGGTAAGGATTTGTTGAGGTTTCGGATTGCGGTATTTACAGCATCCTCGTTTTCTGTATAAACCTCGGCAGTCATAACGTCGTTTTCACTATAGACAACGACCTCTATAACCTCAGGTATTCTCATAATCATTTCCTCAATTTCCTCGGGGTAAATATTCTTACCGTTGTTAAGGATAATGAGGTTCTTCTTTCTGCCTGAGATATAAAGGAAATTATCTTCATCAAGGTGACCAAGGTCGCCTGTCTTGAACCATCTGTCCTCAAAGGCTTCCTCAGTAGCTTCTTTGTTTTTGTAGTAGCCAAGCATTACACCGCTTCCTGCAACGCAGATTTCACCGTTTCCGTTTTCGTCCTTGTCGATGATTTTAACCTCTGTATCGGGTAGAACCATGCCGACACTGCCATGCTTGATGTTGTCAAGCGGATTAACTGCAACGATTGGCGAACATTCGGTTATGCCGTATCCGTTGAGAAGTGTAACACCGATTGCGTCAAAGAAATTAACATAGGTCGGGTCGAGCGGTGCACCGCCGCTTACAAGCAATGTAAGGTTACCGCCAAAGTTTTCTGTTACAGATTTAAACATTGACTTACGCTTGTCAATTCCGACTTTGCGTAGTGCGTTACTTGTCTTTATCAGACCTTTGAAAACCGCAGTAAGTTTTTTCTGTTCGATGTTTTTCCATATCTTTTTATAGATAGCTTCAATGAACATCGGTACAACGTAAACACTCTGAGGCTTATAAATCTTAAGCTCGGGCAGGAATGTACGCAGGTTTGTATTTATTGCGATCGGCTGACCGAAAATCATAACAGCAACAACGCTTGCGGTAAATCCGAATGTGTGGTGGATGGGGAGTACAAGCATTGAAGTTCCGTAAATCTCCTCATATTCGATAACATTGCAGGCATTGCTTACGATGTTACGCTGTGAAAGCATAACACCCTTGGGAGTGCCTGTAGTACCGGAAGTGTAGATAAGAGTTGACATCTCATCATTATCAATTTCAGCTTTGAGATATTTGTCCTTGCCTTTTTCGAGTAACTCTCTGCCTTCTTCAAGGATTTCTTCAAACTGATTTACGTGTATCGGCTTTACACCTGTAGCCTTTGCGATATCGTCAATTATCTTTTTGTATGAATCGGTGTATATAAGTGCTTTTGCTTCACTGTCCTTTAACACGTTGATTATTGCATCAGCGGTGAGGTCACGGTCGATAGGAACAATAACATTTCCGCCGATTACGGTTGCGTAATAAGTCAGAATCCAGTTGTAGCTGTTTTCACCTATTACGGCGATTCTGGCATTCTTAAGACCGTTATAGTAGAAATATGTTCCAAGTGCATCTATATCCGAACGGAATTTCGAATATGTTCTTGTAATTTCTTCGTCACCCTCGAGCCACTTTATACAAATTCCGTTCGGGTCACGGTTTGCGATAAAATCCGCAAGCTCTTTAAAGTTGTTTAACTTATATTTCTTTCCCATAAATTCACCTCTGTGTTGTTGCAATTATATTCTTCCACTTTGTATATGCATCATCCCATGCATCTGTGTTTTCAGGCTTGTATTCTGTTATGTCAAAGCTGTTGCGTACAATCTGTCTGCCTTCTTTAAGGTCTTTTATTGCACCCATTGCAATACCCTGAACAATGATGTTACCGATACTTGTTGCCTCAACCGGACCTGTAGATACAGTACGGTTTGTAGCGTTAGCAGTGAACTGGCATATCATCTTGTCCTTGATACCGCCGCCAACGATATTTATAACATCGTAATTCTTGCCGGTAACATCCTCCATACCCTCAACCGTAGCACGGTATCTGAACGCAAGGCTTTCTGCGATTGCACGGATGATTGCACCGGTTGTTTCGGGTACCTTCTGACCTGTCTTTTCACAGTATTCACGAATACGTCTGGGCATATTTCCCGGAGTCTGGAATGCAGGATAGTCAGGGTCAATAAGACTTGCAAACGGTTCTGCCTCACGTGCTTCACGCTCCAGCTCGTCAAATGAAAGGAGAGTACCCTCACGCTGCCACTGACGGCGGCACTCCTGGATGAGCCACAAGCCCATTATATTTTTAAGGAATCTGATTGATTTATTAACTCCGCCTTCGTTTGTGAAGTTATACTTCAAAGCGTCATCTGATACATTCGGAGCGTCAAGCTCTACACCCATAAGTGACCATGTACCTGATGATATGTAAATGAAATCCTTATCATCAACAACCGGAACAGATGCAACAGCTGAACCTGTATCGTGAGATGCAACAGCAACTACCGGTATTTCGCCTACACCAAGTTCTTCTGCAAGTTCAGGCTTCAGAGTTCCTACAATCTCGCCCGGATAAATCATATCAGCAAACATATCTGTTTTAATACCGAGCTTGTTAAGCAAGTTGTATGCCCAGTCATAAGTTCTTGAATCAAACATCTGTGATGTTGATGCAATTGTGTATTCTGTGCGTTTTTTGCCTGTTAAGAAGAAGTTAAACAGGTCAGGCATAAATAGCATTGTCTTTGCTTCTTTCAGTGCTGAATCGTCATCAAGCTTTGATGCAAGCAACTGATAGATTGTGTTAAACCAGTTGAATGCAATACCTGTTTCATTGAATATTTCTTCCTTCGGAACAATGGCAAATGCCTTATCATACATACCGTCAGTTCTTGTGTCACGGTAGTGGTAGGGGTTGGAAAGAAGCTTGTCGTTCTTGTCTAAAAGACCGTAGTCAACGCCCCATGTATCAATACCTATAGCATCAATATCACCGTCACCTGTGTGTGCACAGTTTAAAATACCCTGTTTTATTTCAAAAAACAGGCGAAGTGCATCCCAGTACAGACCGCCGTTAATATTTACGGGATCATTTGAGAAACGGTGTTTTTCTTCAAGTTCAATTTTTTTACCGTCAAATTTTGCGAGCATCGCACGTCCGGATGAAGCTCCGAAGTCAAATGCGAGAAACTTATATACTTTTGACATAATAATTCTCCTTCATATAAAAGATTAGTTACATATATTATACAATAAAATTCCTCGTCTGTCAATTAAAAGTAACTCTATTTAGTAAAAATAAATATATTTTCGCAAAATTCGACGTCTGAAAAGATAATAATATTAAAATGTACTTTTTTGTGCAAATATATTCTTGAAAAACAAAGAATTTTGTGTTATAATACTTACGTTGTTTTGAAAATAAAGAATTGATTATATACTAATTGAGTTATGTGAGGAGTTAAAATGGAAATAAAAACTAATACAAAATGGAAGTTTGGTATTGCGTTGGCATTTGCACTTTTTATGTGGTCATTCTCGTGTGCAAACTTTGTATTGTTTAAGGTTCACAAGAGCCCGGAGCAACTGATAAGCTTTATAATGTCGCTTCTGTGCTCGGGACTTATATTCTTTCTCGGTGGTTTTAAATTTGAACTTAAAGGAAAAGCCGAAAAAATAGTTCCTGTTGTTGCATACATAATAGCACTTGCAGGTGCAATGAATATATCAATCCCGTTTTACGGTGCATATTTCGGCGGAGTTTTTCTGTACATAGTAAATGTGGCGTTCTACGGAGTTTTTGCAGGTCTGGCGTTGATGTTTACGGGAAGTATGAGAGTTTCTGCGATTACTGCACTTGCAGTATCGTATCTTTATAATGCGATAAGCTTTATAATATATTCATTCCGTGGCTCGCCCTTGATGCCGACAGACTTTATGGCAATCGGAACGGCTATGGGTGTTGCAACGCAATATAAGTTCAAGCTCAAGTATGAAATCATAAGTGCAACAACACTTGCAATTGTACACTTTATGATTGCGTTCAAGTTCCCGTTGAAGATTGAACTTAACAAAAAGAAATGGATAATGCACGCATCAGGTTTTCTTGCAGCAGTGCTTTGTGCGTTGTTTGTAACAAATGTTGACTATTCGTACTATGATGTATCAGTATTCAGCCAGAGAAATGCAAACCGTGACCACGGCTCGGCAGTTGGATTCTATGTAAATGCTACAAAGATGGGTCTTGATAAAAAACCCGATTACAGTCCAATGACCGTAAACGAGAGACTCTCTGCATATGATGAAAAGATAACACATATAAAGGATAAGCCAAACGTAATTGTCATAATGAACGAAAGCTTTTCTGACTTGCGTTCGGTAGGTGATTTCAAGACAAACCAGGAATATATGCCGTTCTTCAATTCACTCAAGAAGAACACTATAAAGGGAACAACACTCGTTTCACCGTTCGGCGGTATGACCTGTAACTCTGAATATGAGTTTTTAACAGGTATGAATACAGGACTTTTTGAGTCACCCACTATCCCGTATATGCATATAATTGACAGTAAGATGCCGTATTCATTGACATCACATATGGAAAACCTTGGATATAAATCACTTGCAATTCATCCGTATTACGCAAAGGGCTGGCAGAGAAATATCATATACGATTATATCGGCTTTGATGATTTCATAAGCTCTGAGGATTTTGAAGAGAACGGCGAGGACTTTGAATATCTGCGTAAATATATAAGTGACAGATGCAACTACAGAATGCTTTTAAACAAGCTTTATGCAAAGGAAAAAGGCGATAAAGCATTTATATTCAATATAACAATGCAGAACCACGGCGGTTTTGATTACGAAGATTTTCAGGCGGACGTTCTGCTTGAGGGTATGCAGGGATATTATCCGAAAACGGAACAGTATCTGTCGTGCATACGTCAGACAGATATAGCATTACAGGAGCTTTTGACGGAGCTTGAGAACTATCCGGAGCCGGTAGTTGTAGCAATGTTTGGTGACCATCTCCCGGCGGTTGAGGACGAGTTCTTTGAGGAGCTTTACGGCAAGTCGCTTGACGATATAACCACAGAAGAGCAGACACGTATGTACACAACCCCGTTTATGATATGGGCGAATTATGACATTGAAGAAGCGGAGGGCGTGAGAACAAGCCCATGCTTTCTCTCGAACAAGGTTATGGAGGTTGCAGGACTCCCGAAGAGCCGAGTTCAGCTCTATCTTGACGATTTGGAGTCGGATATAATGCAGTTAAATCCGTTCGGATATTTTGACAATGATGGAGTATGGCACGAGCATGAGGATTCAGATGAGATAACCGGATACTACGATTTGCAGTATTCACTCTTAAACGGCGAAAACCTCAACTATGACTTTGCAATCTACGGACGTGCATATGATGTCATCGGTGACTTTGTCCTTTCACCCAAATATATATTCAAGGACGAAGCAGATGCGATTATAGCAGAATACCAACAAAGATAATTAACAAAAAAGCGGAGATTCCGCTTTTTTTGTTGCAATTTACAGATTATATCCAAATTACTTGACTATTACAGCGAATTTGTGGTATAATAATAGAAGTGAGGCACTGTTATTGTGCTGTAATCAGGTCGGACAAAAAATAAATATAAGGAGGATAAAATGGCAAAAACCAAAAAGCTGAAAGTAATACCCATAGGCGGTCTTGATGAGATCGGAAAAAACTTAACCGCCTTTGAGTACAGCAATGAAATCATAATAGTAGATTGCGGTATGGCGTTTCCGGATGACGATATGCCCGGAGTTGATATGGTTATTAACGATATAACATATCTTGTTAATAACCGTCAGAAAATAAAGGGAATATTTTTGACACACGGACACGAGGATCATATCGGCGGTCTGCCGTATTTTCTGAAGGAAATCAATGTTCCGGTTTACGGAACAAAGCTCACACTCGGGCTTGTTGAACACAAGCTTAAGGAGCATAACCTGCTCGGTTCGGTGAAGCTTATCCGTGTCAGACACGGAGAAACAGTAACCGTCAGCAAGCTGTTTGAAGTGGAGCTTATTACAACAAACCACTCAATTGCGGACTCTGTTGCACTTGCAATCAAGACACCTGCGGGTACAGTGGTGCATATGGGTGATTTTAAGATCGACTCAACCCCGATTGTGGGTGATGTAATAGACCTTGCACGCCTTGGTGCATTGGGCAAGGAGGGTGTTCTTGCCTTGATGTCAGATTCAACAAATGTTGAAAGACCGGGCTATGCAATGAGTGAACGCTCTGTTGGTCACAAGTTTGACAGTATATTCAAAGACTGTGACAAGCGAATAATAGTTGCGACGTTTGCGTCAAATGTTCACCGTGTTCAGCAGATTATAGATGCTGCGGCAAAGAACCACAGAAAAGTCGCAATTTCGGGCAGGAGTATGGAAAATATCGTTGAGATTTCCATTCTGCTCGGTTATATGAAAGTACCGCCGGGTGTACTTATTAACCTGGACAGCATTAAGAGATACAGACCTGATGAAGTAGTAATAATAACGACCGGTTCACAGGGTGAGCCGATGAGTGCCCTCACAAGAATGGCATTTTCAGACCACCGTAAAGTGGAAATAACAAAAGACGACCTTATTATTATCTCTGCATCTCCGATTCCGGGTAATGAAAAGGCAGTTTCAAATGTAATAAACGAGCTGTTTAAGATAGGTGCTGAGGTGATATATAAATCACTCATGGACGTTCACGTATCAGGCCATGCGTGTCAGGAGGAGCTGAAACTCATAATGTCGCTTGTGAAACCGAAGTATTTTATTCCGGTTCACGGTGAGCATCGTCATCTTGTTCTGCACTGCCGTCTGGCGGAAGATATGGGAATACCCGAAGAGAACTCGTTCGTGCTTACAAACGGTTCAGTGCTTGAACTGGATAAGGACAGTGCAAAGATAACGGGAAATGTTCAGGCAGGGCAGGTGCTTGTTGACGGACTGGGTGTCGGCGATGTCGGGAATATTGTATTGCGTGACAGAAAGCATCTTGCACAGGACGGTCTTATTATCATCGTAACAACAATAGACAATGAGAAACGTGAAATCGTATCGAAGCCTGATGTTATATCAAGAGGCTTTGTATATGTACGTGAGGCGGAACAGCTTATAGATGAGATTAAGGATATATCAGCGGAAGCGGTTGAAATGAGCCTTACGAAACGTAATGTTGATTGGGCGATGATGAAAAACAATATCAAGACCTCGGTTGCGAAGTATATCTATGACAGAACGAAGCGTAACCCGATGATACTGCCGATAATTGAGGAGATATAAAAAAGTATGAGAGCAAATGCTCTCATACTTTTTATGTAATTAAAACCCGAAAATCAGTTTTACAATTCCCGATAATGCCTTTGGTACTCTTTTAACAACAATTTTCATATGATTACCTCCTCACCATTTAAAAAGACACAGATAGCCTAATAAAATCAGCATAGCAAGCTCTATTACTGCAAGCACCTGAATAGGGCATAGCATACCGATTATCACACCGACCGTAAAGGTCAGTATGGATAATCCTATAGCCTTTGATGCTCCGCACATACAGAAATTAACCATAAAAAACACCTCCGGTCCGTATAGTAGTATATACTATGCAAACAGGAGGTGTTGCGTTACTGAATTTATGCTCTGTTTTCCATTTCCTCAAAAATATCGTCCCAGGTCATGTCGTTGTCTACGAGCATAACAGAGAGGTGATAGAGTAAATCAGCGGTTTCGTACTTGATTTCGTCTTTATCACGGTTTTTGCCGGCAATAACGACTTCTGCGGCCTCCTCACCGACTTTTTTGAGGATTTTATCCTCACCTTTATTAAAGAGGTAGTTGGTGTAAGAATCGTCCTCAGGGTTCTTTTTACGGTCTATAATAACCGCCTGCTCACGCATAAGAATATCACTTGTTCCGCCCTGACGTGTATCTGTAACAAGCTCACCGTCTTTGATGCTTCTATAGAAGCATGAGCGGTTATTTGTGTGGCATGCCGGACCGTTGGGATGAGCAAATACCACAAGACAGTCACCGTCACAGTCAACCTTTACGCCCTCTACATCAAGGTAATTACCTGATGTTTCGCCTTTTACCCATACTTTGTTTCTTGAACGTGAGAAGAAAGTGGCTTTTTTTGTATCAAGTGTCATTTTAAGGGTTTCGGCTGTCATATATGCAACCATAAGCACTTCTTTTGTCGCACTGTCCTGAACAACTGCAGTGATAAGACCTTTTTCATCGAATTTAAGTTCTTTTAAAATATTTTCCATTGTTATTGCCTTCCTTAATTCAGTTTCATAAGTTTCCAGTTCTTTGCAACATATTCAACACCGGAAACGACAGTGAAGAATACACATATCCATACAAGAATTGCAGTTATAAGTGCAGTGTGGGGGATAGCGGGTATACACATAAGTATAATTCCGGCTATTATTGAAATCATCTGTGTAACCGTCTTGAACTTGCCCCAGAACGATGCTGCGATAACCTCGCCCTCAGCGGCTGCTGCAAGGCGTATGCCTGATACTGCAAATTCACGCACAAGGATTATGAACACCGGCCACGCACCGATGATGTCCTTCTGCATAAAAACGAGAAATGCTGCGGTTGTGAGCATCTTATCCGCCAGTGGGTCTGCAAACTTACCGAATGTTGATACAAGGTTGCGTGCACGGGCGATTTTACCGTCAAGCATATCTGTGAGAGATGCTATGATAAAAACAATAAGTCCCACAATATTTGCCCATAATGTATTTACTGTCATAAAAGCTATAAATACGGGTACAAGCACAACCCGCAAAAGTGTCAGTTTGTTTGGTAAATTCATATGTATATCCTCCTTAAATCCTCTGTCCTGTAAGGTCATATTCTGACGCATCAAGAATTTTTACTTTTATTATTTCTCCAGGCACAACCTCATCCTCTGTGCCAAAGTATACTTTGCCGTCAACATCAATACTGTCGCCGCGTGATCTGCCGTAGAACAGGTAATTGTCTTCGTCATAGCCTTCGACTATAACTTCAAGCGTCGTTCCGATTTTGGCACGGTTAAGCTCAAGCGAAATTCCCTGCTGAAGGCTCATAAGCTTGTCATAACGCACTTCTTTAATTTCTTCATCCACCTGGTCGGGGAAGTCTGCTGCTGCAGTTCCTTCCTCCTGTGAGTATGTGAATACTCCCATACGGTCAAAACGTGTACGTTTAACAAACTCATAAAGGTTATCGAAATGCTCGTCCGTCTCGCCGGGGAAACCTACAATTATTGATGTTCTTATGTAACAGTTTTTAAGTGTTTTACGCATATAGCTGATTTTTTCTTCTATTTCTTCAACTGTTGTACGGCGTGCCATACGGCGAAGTATGTAGTTATCTGCGTGCTGAATCGGCATATCTATGTAGTTACAGATTTTATCGTGCTTTGCCATTGTGTCGATAAGCTCTTTTGTTATTGCCTCGGTATAGTAGTAGTGAACACGAATCCACTCTATACCCGGAATCTCTGCAAGCTTATCAAGCAATTCCGCAAGAGATGTGCCAATGTCCGTGCCGTAGCGTGTTGTATCCTGTGCGATGATAATAAGCTCTTTTACACCGTCATTTGCAAGCTGTACTGCTTCTTTTAATATATCCTCCATAGCACGGCTTCTGAAATGACCGCGTATTTTGGGGATTGCACAGTATGTGCAGTTGTTATCACACCCGTCGGCAATTTTAAGATATGCCGAATAGGGTGGGGTTAAGAGTATTCTTGGCAGTGCACATTCAGGTGTTCGGTCAATGTTATCCGTTATAACCGGCATTGTGTCAGATTCAAATGCAGATTTAATTACCTCTGCAATTCTGTCATAATCGCCTGTGCCGAGGATTGCATCAACCTCGGGTAGTTCGTCTGCAATATCCTTTGAATAGCGTTCAGCAAGACAGCCGGTTGCTATAAGAAGCCTGCAACGTCCGTCTTTGTATTCTGCCATTTCAAGTATTGCATTTATTGACTCCTGCTTTGCCGAATCAATAAAACCGCAGGTGTTTACTATTATTATATCTGCTTCTTCGGGGTTATTGACGATTTTGTAGCCGTCATCCTTTAAGATTGCAAGCATAGTTTCAGCATCGGTCTGATTCTTTGCACAGCCGAGCGATACCATACCTATATTATATTTCATCGGTGCAGTCGCTCCTCTCTTTTACTGTCTGCATTGCATCTTTTATGTCGTAAATATCATAGCCTCTGTATACGAAATATCTGATACACTTATCCGAGTTCTTGTCCGAAAAATCGCCACGAAGCTTTTTTTCAACAAGTCCCACGAGTGCATCACATTCTGCATCAGGGTCTATGGCGGATATAACATTTTCGATTATATCGTCACTAATGCCTTTAACTTTAAGCTCGCTTTTTACACGTCGTATTCCGTATTTTTTGAGGTATATAAGGTCATGAGCCTTGCGTTGGGCATACGATACATCATTTAAAAAGCCGTAACGGCGGCAGAACTCAAGTGTGTCCTCAATATGCTCACTTGATGCACCATGATGGCGTAGCTTCTGCGTAAGCTCAAATTCGGAGTGTGAACGGAACTCAAGGAGCCGTAAGGCTTTTTCCTTGACCTTATCATAAGTATCTAATGTTTGTTGCTTTCTCATAATTTTATATCAAAGTACCCGAACGGCACACCGAAATTGATACCGCCGATTATCTTGTCTTTGTAGTCTGTGCGAAGTTGTTTGTAACCGCTTACAATCGGCTCGGAGCTTACACCGTAGGAGATAGACATAAACGCCTCGATAAATGCTGATAAGTGGTCACAGCCACGTATAATCTGTCCGTCAATGGGTGAGAATTTGTCGTGGTTATATTTTTCATTGATTTCATCGGAGCTCTTTATAACAGGCTCGTCATCAACCAGTATTTTTGATGAGAACTCATCATTTGTGAAATATGAAATCTCATCATGCCATTCCTCGGGGAGCATGGGGTAGACAACCTTATGCATTTGTTCGCTCTCAATTTCTGCAAGTATCTCACCAAGCCCCTCAACCGATTTCTTTATCGGTGACACGATATCACGTGTCAGAGCTTCGGGAACATCGTGGAAAAGTCCTGCAAAGAAGTTGTTTACAAGTCTCTTTTTAGAGGGACTCTCAAGCTCAAGTGTCATAAAATAGGAAAGGATAGCAACCACAAGCATATGTCCCATAACATATGTCTGAGGCAGTCTTACAGCTTTTGCCCAGCGTTGCTGATAACGAAGCTTGCCTATAAGTGACATAAACTCCTGCAGGAATGCATCACGTTCAAAACGTGTAAAACCGTCGAATGTGTTGCAGGCTTTTAAGTCATCGTACGTTCCTGCCTTTACCTTTTCGATGTCATAGGTGTATTTGTTCATTGAATAGATAATCTTGAACTCCCAGTTACTTGCATAGTAGTGGGCGGCGTTTAAGATTTTCTTTTCAAGAACAGCATAGCTGTCGTCAAGGAAATACTTTTCAAGGCGTGAGAAAAATCCGCCGCCTATTTTCTCCATTGACGGGCGTAACTGTTCAATTACCCATTTGTTTATCTGTTCGCCCTTCTCCTGCATAAGCTTATGGTATATGGGCGGTTTTATATCTGTAAGAATACAACGGTGGAAAAACTCCGCTATACCGCCCTCAACAAGCTTTTGCATATCTACGTGGTCTACGCCCTCACACTTTGCAAGCACATACGCATAGAACATTTTGTGTGCCTGCTTATCAAGCTCTGTAAAACCTGCAGACGGACGGATGTGGTCGTTCCATCGCTGTATTGATGCTGTTTCGTACATTAGAGATATAAGCGATTTATCAATCATAGAAATATTCCTCTCGTGATTTACTCAATAGTAATACTGTAGCCGTTTTTCTCCAGTGCTTCTATTACTTTTTTTGCATGCTCAATGCCGCCGACCTCACAGCCCATATGTATAATAACCTCATTCGGGTCAAGGTCCTTGCTCATTCTGTCATACTGTACCATTATAACATTGGCATTAGCATCACTTACGACCTTTGAAATATGCACAAGGCTTCCGGGTATATCAAGAAGCTTTGCACGGAACTTGAAGTTTCTGCCTCGTGATGAAAGACCAAGCTCGATGATACGTGTTATAAACGAAACGTCTATGTTACCGCCTGAGAGCACACATACAGCCTTTTTGCCGGCAACATCAACCTTGCCTGAAAGAACTGCCGCAAGAGTAGTTGCACCTGCAGGCTCAACCACCTGCTTTGTGCGTTCTATAAGATGCAGAATTGCTTCTGAAATTTCTGCCTCTGTTACCGTTACAACATCATCGGCATATTTGTTTATAAGCTCAACCGACTGCTTGCCGGGTATTTTAACAGAAATACCGTCAGCAATGGTGCGTGAATAGTCTGTGGTTATATGCTTTTTCTCGGCAAACGACATTGCGATTGCCGGAGCACCCTCAGCCTGAACACCAATTACCTTTACACGTGGGTTAATCTGTTTTATGCACGCAGCAACACCGGCTAAAAGACCGCCACCGCCTGCAGGCACGATTATAATATCAACAGTAGGCAATGCCTCTAAGATTTCAATACCGATAGTACCCTGACCTGCCATTACCTCTAAATCGTCATAGGGGTGGATGAAGGTTGCTTCCTCTTTTTCAGCAATTTCAAGTGCCTTTTTATATGCATCATCATAGCAGTCGCCGTGAAGCACTACCTTTGCACCGTAGCCTTTTGTAGCCTCAACCTTTGCAATAGGTGTTGATTTTGGCATACAGATAACAGCCGGTATACCGTGTACCTTTGATGCGTATGCCGTACCCTGTGCATGGTTTCCGGCAGATGATGCAACGGCAGATTTGATTTCACCACGCTCAACAAGTGCGGCAATCTTATTAGATGCACCACGTATCTTAAATGAACCGGTTTTTTGCTGGTTCTCATATTTTAAATAAATCTCTCCGCCTGTCATATCGGAGAAAGTAGTAGATTTTTCAAGTTTGGTTTTATGAATAGTGTTCTTGAGTCGCTTTGCAGCAAGCTCAATTTCTCTTAACGGTAAATCCATTGATGTATATCCTTTCATAAATAATTAAATTGTTTATCGTATTACATATAAACCCATTTTAGTATATCACATTCTATAAATTTTTTCAAGCTTTTTTGAGCGGGTAATAAAAAAAGTACAAATATGACGAAATTAATAAAAAAACACTTGACATTTCCGTAAAAACATAATATACTATTCTTGCATGGAGACAAGGAGTGCACTTACTTTATGGGATAAGTGCGCTTTTTTTATGCAAAATGAGTTTTTGGAGGAACAAAAAATGAAAAAGAATAACATTGTAGACTGGAATACAATTACAAATTTCGTAATTGATTCTTTTGTCGGCTACGGTATCCCGAGAGAGGATGCAGAGATTTGTGCAGATGTGTTGCTTGAATCAGATAAGAGAGGAATTGAATCACACGGCGTAAACCGTTTCAAGCCCGTTTATCTTGACAGAATTCGTGACGGTATCCAGAACCCGGTTACAAATTTTGAGATAATAAAAGAAACTCCGACAACAGCAGTTATTGACGGACATAATGGCATGGGTCAGGTTATTGGCTATAAGTCAATGCAGATGGCTATTGATAAGGCTAAGGAATACGGTATGGGTATGGTTGTTGTACGTAATTCATGCCATTACGGTATTGCAGGCTATTATTCAAGTATGGCAACTAAGGCCGGTTGTATCGGTATGACAGGTACAAACGCACGTCCGTCAGTTGCGCCGACTTTCGGTGTAGAGGGAATGTTTGGTACTAACCCGCTTACTATCGGTGTTCCTACAGACGAGGATTTTGACTTCAACCTTGACTGTGCAACATCAATTACACAGAACGGTAAAGTTGAATACTACGAGAGAATAGGCGAGGACGTTCATCCGGGCACAGTAATAGGTCTTGACGGTGAAGCTGTAGAGGGTGATGCAGGTGAAGCACTTAAGAAGATACGTAACGGCTCAGCAGCACTCACAGCTCTTGGCGGTATAGGTGAGGACCTTGCTGGTTATAAGGGCTACGGCTATGCTATGGCTGTTGAATTCCTTTCTTCTGTTTTGCAGGACGGTGCATACGGAAAATCACTTGACGGTAAAGATGCAGACGGAAACAAGTCACCTTACCATCTCGGTCATTTCTTTATTGCTATTGATACAGATCACTTCCTTGGCGAAGATGTCTGCAGAAAGAAAGCAGGAGATATTATACGTTCAGTACGTGCATCTAAGAAAGCACCTGGTGCAGAGCGTATTTATACAGCAGGTGAAAAAGAGCATCTTGTAAGACTTGCAAGAAAAGACGGTGTTCCGATAAATGAATCAGTACAGAAGGAAATAATGGCAGTACGTGACGAATTGGGACTTACACAGTACAAATTCCCCTGGGAGGACTAATAATGGATATCAGACAGGAATCTTTAAAAAAGCATTATGACTGGAAGGGTAAAATCGAGGTTGTTTCAAGAGTTGAAATAAACACAAGAGAAGACCTGTCACTTGCATACACACCGGGTGTTGCAGAACCGTGTCTTGAAATCCAGAAAAATACAAATAAGTCTTATGAGCTAACACGTCGTTCAAACCTTGTTGCGGTTGTAACAGACGGTACTGCAGTTTTGGGACTTGGCGATATCGGTCCTGAAGCAGGAATGCCTGTAATGGAAGGTAAATGTACACTTTTCAAAGAGTTTGCTGATGTAGATGCGTTCCCGCTTTGCATAAAGTCAAAGGACGTTGATGAGATAGTACGTACAATATACCTGTTATCAGGCAGCTTCGGCGGTGTGAACCTTGAGGATATATCTGCTCCGCGTTGTTTTGAAATTGAGGAAAAGCTTAAAGAGATATGTGACATTCCTATATTCCACGACGACCAGCACGGTACAGCTATAGTAGTTGCGGCGGCTCTTATTAACGCACTAAAGCTTGTAAAAAAAGATATACATAATGTAAAGGTAGTTATTAACGGTGCCGGTTCTGCAGGTATCGCTATAGGAAAGCACCTTATGAATATAGGCGTTAAGAATCTTACATTCTGTGACAGACACGGAATTATTGTACAGGGTGATGAAAGAAACAACGCTGCACAGGAAGAAATTTCAAAGGTAACAAACCTAGACCGCAAAGAGGGAACACTCCAGGATGCACTTGTAGGTGCTGATGTATTTATCGGTGTTTCTGCACCTAATATTGTTTCTGAAGAAATGGTTAAGTCAATGGCAACAGATGCTATAATGTTCCCGATGGCAAATCCCACACCCGAAATTATGCCTGACGCTGCAAAAGCTGCAGGTGCAAGGGTAGTAGGAACAGGAAGATCAGATTTCCCGAACCAGATCAACAACGTTCTTGCATTCCCGGGCATTTTCAGAGGTGCACTTGATTGCAGAGCTACTTGCATAAACGAAGAAATGAAAGTTGCTACATCATATGCGTTAGCTTCGCTTATACCTGATGAAGAGATAACAGAAGAAAATATTATTGTTTCTGCTCTTGATAAGCGTGTTGCGGCTGCAGTCGCAAAAGCAGTTATAGAAACTGCTAAAGAAACAGGCGTTGCGAGAATATAAAAAAGTCACTATCGTGACGGTCGTTCGCATAGCTCACTCCAAAATGTAGACTTTTTATCTATTATGAATTTACACCACATGAGTAGTAATTTCATAATAGATAAAACAAAAAAATGGCTCAATTCTTACCGAGTTGAGTCATTTTAAATTTGATTCGCATTTTACATAAACATTATAAGGCTTATTGCCATAATAACCATACCGGCTATGCAGCCCAGAATCATTGAGTTGCCCTTGTCATACTCACGTGCCATTGGGATAAGCTCCTCGACGGCAATATAAACCATAATGCCGGCAATGCATCCGAAAATTATACCGTATACTGTATCACTCAAAAAAGGTCGTAATATCAGATATCCGATAACAGCACCCAAAGGCTCGGTAAGACCTGATAGTAACGATATGAAAAATGCCTTTTTCTTTTTGCCGGTTGCGTGGTAAATTGGCACTGATGTAACAATACCCTCTGGAATATTGTGTATTGCTATTGCGACCGCTATTGCAAGACCGAGTGATACATCATCAAGGGTTGATGCAAATGTTGCAAGCCCCTCGGGGAAATTATGTATTGCAATGGCAAGTGCCGTAAGAATGCCCATTCGCTCAAGCCCTGATGTGTGCTGACCTGCCTTCTGTGCCGTAAGGTCGCTTTCGGGCGAGGGTATAAGGTTATCAATAAGCATTATAATAACCATTCCGGCAAAAAAAGCACCGCAGGTCAGCCATATACCGCCAATTTCACCAAAGCTCTGCGTTAGATACTCCTGTGCATTCGGAAACATTTCAATAAATGAAATATAGAGCATTACACCTGCTGAAAAACCGAGTGCAACCGATAAAAACTTTTTCTTTGTCCTTGGTACAAAAAGCCCTATTACGCTTCCGACGCCTGTCGTAAGACCTGCAAGCATAGTGAGAAGCAGGGCATAAATCACATTATTATCCATCATAATCACATCCTGTTTTAAATTGCTATAAATATACTACTCAACAGCCCGAAAAACTGTGATTGGAAATTTCTGTTACAAAAAATACTTGAAAAATTAAAATTTATATGTTATCATAGTTTTCGTATACAGAGAAGGAGAATGTAAAAATGACAGATAATAAGAAAAGTACAAAACTATTTTCAAATATGATATTTGTGACGTTTGCTGCACTTTTGTGCTGTGCGTTATGGGGCAGTGCTACACCGTTTATTAAAACCGGCTATCTGCTTATGTTGCCGGCAAAGGATGTACCTTCAACCATACTTTTTGCAGGTATACGTTTTACATTTGCAGGCATACTTACGGTTTTGATATACAGTATTGCACGACGCAAATTTTTATACCCGAAGCGTAAGAATATAGGTCGTGTGGCACTTGTTGCAAGTGTTCAGACTGTGATACAGTACATATTCTTTTATGTAGGACTTGCAAATACAACCGGTGTCAAGGGAACAATCCTGACCGGCTCAAATGCGTTTTTTGCACTTCTGATTGCAAGCCTTATATTCAGACAGGAAAAGCTTACAGTACGTAAGGTTGTTGCGTGTCTGATAGGTTTTTCCGGAATTATTCTTGTAAACCTTAACGGTCTGAGCTTTAATATGAATTTTACGGGTGATTGTTTTGTGCTTTTCTCGTCAATTTCGTATGCGTTTTCATCGGTATTGATTAAAATATTCTCAAAGGATGAGGATCCGGTAGTTATAAGCGGATACCAGTTTATGATGGGTGGTTTATTTATGGTAATTCTCGGATTCATGCTGGGTGGAAATGTTGTAGTTGGCTCATTTAAGGCGTTTGGTGTTCTTGCATATCTTTCATTACTCTCAGCAATTGCATATTCATTGTGGGGAGTGCTGTTAAAACACAATCCTGTATCGAGAGTTTCAATTTTTAACTTTATGACACCTGTAATGGGTGTGATACTATCGGCAATAATGCTTCCGGAAGAAAGCAACGTAGAGTTGTTTAACCTTATAATAACAATGATTCTTGTAAGCGGAGGTATTATTTTGCTTAACTATAAGAAACAGGACTAAAAAGTACTTGCAAAAATTTTTGTTTTGTTATATAGTAATTAAAAAAGCAGAAGGGGAAATGTATGTCGGAGATAATCGCAACAACAAAAAATAAAAAATACAAGTATATAAAATCCCTTAAGCAGAAAAAAATAAGGGATGCTGATGGCGTATTCACAGTAGAGGGCAAAAAATCGGTTGAAGATGCAATTGCCTCGGGATATACGATACGTCTGGTTGCGATGAGTGAAAGCTTTTCGGAAGAATTTCAGTGTGCAGCGGACACAATAGTTGTCCGTAACGATTTGTTTTCCGGACTTTGCGATACAAAGACACCGCAGGGAATAATTGCAGTAATAGAGAAAAAAGAAACTGCATTTACGCCTGATACCGGAAAGCTTTATATTTACTGTGATACCGTTGCAGATCCCGGCAATCTCGGAACAATAATCCGAACTGCAGATGCCGCAGGCTTTGGCGGTGTCCTGCTTTCCTGCGGTTGTGCTGATGCATACAGTCCCAAAACCGTCCGTTCAAGTATGGGTTCATTCTTTAATATTGATATAATAACAGACTTTGATTACAACTCACTCTTTGCCTTAGAGGAAAAAGGTTTTAATCTTGTATGCGGTGCGTTGGAAGATGACAGTACCGACTATACACAAACCGACTTTACAAAGCCGACTATTATAATAGTAGGAAATGAAGCCAACGGAGTATCGGAAGACATATTAAAAAAGTGCGGGCATATAATTATACCGATATACGGCAAAGCAGAATCCTTGAACGTCGGAGTGGCGGCAGCGATTATGATGTATGAGGCACAAAGACAACGGAGGTTGAATAATGAGTGAAAATACAATTTATTGGCTCTGGTTCACTTTAAAGGATGATATAAAGCCAAAAGAACGCATTGCTGTACTTGAAAAGTACGGCAATGCGAAGAATGTGTATAATGCGACAGATATGGACGGAATTCATAATCTGTCAGACAGTACATTTAAAGCATTGATGGACAAGTCACTTGATGATGCCAAAAATATAAATCTTAAAACCGAAAAGATGGGTGGCTATATTCTTACAATAGAAGATGAGGGTTATCCGCCGCTTTTGAAAAATATATACGATCCGCCGTATGTGCTTTATTGCACGGGTGAGCGGATAGAATGGGAAAAACTACTGACTGTTACGATAGTGGGAACTCGTCTGCATGACGTATACGGACAAAGGGTTACGGAAAAGCTTGCAAAGGAGCTTGCACTTTCGGGTGCAACGGTCGTGAGTGGTATGGCAAGGGGCATTGACTCAATTGCCGGAATTACTGCAATTAAAAGCGGTGGTAAGACTGTTGCGGTGCTTGGCAGTGGACTTGATGTTATATATCCGCCCGAGCACGCAGAGCTATATAACGAGATACGCAAAAACGGCGTTGTTATGACGGAGTATCCGCCTGGCACACGTCCGCTTCGTGAAAACTTCCCGAGACGTAACAGAATAATGGCAGGGCTTTCATACGGCATATTGGTAACACAGGCACCGGAGAAAAGCGGAGCATTGATAACCGCATCATATGCAATAGAAAACGGACGTGACCTATATGCAGTGCCGGCAGACATTTTTAATGCCGACTCCGCAGGCACAAACAAGCTCATTAAGCAGGGTGCAAAGCCTGTAACAACAGCAGATGATATAACAAATGAGTATCCGTATCTTGAAATTATTCCGTTATCAGAGAAAAGGACAGAGGAAAAACAGCGGGATAAGCTGAAATCGCTTGATTTATCTGCATTAAACGATTTACAGATAAAAATCGTCAGTGAATTAAATAATGAACCGTTACATATCGATGAAATCTCACGTATAACGGGTGTTGCGAGCTTTGAAATCAATTCCGAGCTTGTGATGCTTGAACTGCAGGGGATTGTAAGAAAGCTTAACGGTAACATATATGAATTAATATAATCGGAGGGAAATATGTCAAAAAACATACTACTTATAGTTGAGTCACCTGCAAAGGCGGGCACAATACAGAAATATCTGGGCAAGAATTATACTGTTATGGCATCAATGGGACATGTCATCGATTTGCCGAAGAGTAATCTCGGCGTTGATGTAGACAACGATTTTGCACCCAAATACATCACTATACGTGGCAAGGGCGATTTGTTGACAACACTCAAAAAAGAAGCCAAAAAGGCGGATGAAGTGTTGCTTGCAACCGACCCTGACCGTGAGGGAGAAGCAATAAGCTGGCATCTGGCAACTGCTCTTGACATTGATCCGAAATCAAAATGCAGAGTAACATTCAACGAGATAACCAAAACGGCAGTAAAAGAAGCTATCAAAAATCCGCGTGCTATAGATATGAACCTTGTCGATGCACAGCAGGCAAGACGTATTCTTGACAGAATCGTGGGTTATAAAATAAGCCCGATTCTGTGGGAGAAGGTGAAACGCGGTCTTTCAGCAGGCCGTGTTCAGTCTGTTGCGACTCGTCTTATCTGCGACAGGGAAGAGGAAATTTTAAACTTTGTCCCCGAGGAGTATCATACAATTGATGTAACTCTTAAGAAAAAGGACAGTGCAAAGACCTTTGTGGCAAGCTATTATGGCGAAAAAGGCAAGGAAAAAGGTCTCAAAACCGGCGAGGAGGCACAGGCTGTTGTTAAAGACATAACTGATGCAAAATTCAATGTGGAATGGGTTAAGGAAGCGATCAAAAAACGTAATCCGCAGCCCCCGTTTACTACAAGTACACTTCAGCAGGATGCATCAAGAAAGCTTTCATATCAGGCAAGCCGTACAATGCAGATTGCACAGACACTTTATGAGGGTGTAAATCTTGGCGGCAAGCTCGGCACAGTCGGTCTTATAACATATATGCGTACTGACTCATTGAGAATTGCAGACGATGCACTTTTTGAAGCAAATGCGTTCTTAAAAGAAACATACGGTAGTGAGAATGTGCACCGCAGACAGTATAAGTCAAAGAAGAGTGCACAGGATGCACACGAGGCTATACGTCCGACATCTATCCGCATAAAGCCTGATGATATAAAGAGTAAGCTTTCAAATGACCAGTATAAGCTATATAAGCTTATATGGGAGCGTTTTGCGGCAAGTCAGATGGAAAGTGCAGAGTACAGAATTACAACCGCCCAGATTGATGCCGAGGGACACACATTCCGTGCAACAGGCTCTGAGGTAACATTCAAGGGCTATATGAGTGTATATGTAGAGTCGGGCGATAAGAAAGAAGAAAAAGCAAAGGCTCTTCCGAAGCTTACAGAGAATGAGGAAATTGCTCTTGTAAAGCCGGAAAGCAAACAGCATTTCACACAGCCTCCTGCACGTTTTTCGGATGCGTCACTTATCCGTGAGCTTGAAGAAAACGGCATAGGCAGACCGTCAACATATGCCCCGACAATTACAACTATTGTATCACGCGGATACGTTCAGCGTGTTAAAAAACAGCTTATTCCGACAGAGCTTGGTAATGTTACGACAGATATTATGAAGCAGAGCTTCAAGGATATAGTTGATGTTGAGTTTACTGCCAATATGGAGCAGCAACTTGACGATGTGGAAGCCGGAGATACCGGATATGTGCGTGTGTTAAAGGATTTCTATCCGTCGTTTGAAAAGAGCCTTGAGGTTGCACACGAAACAGTTAAAAAGGTTGAAATCAAAGATAAGGTTTCAGATGTTATCTGTGATAAGTGTGGCAGAAATATGGTATACAAGGTAAGTAAATTCGGTAAATTCCTTGCGTGCCCGGGCTATCCCGAATGTAAGAACACAATGGCAATACGTGTAACAACGGGTGCCAATTGCCCGAAATGCGGCAGTGAGGTGCTTGTTAAGCAGTCGAAGAAGGGCAAGACCTACTATGGCTGTGAAAAGTGGCCCAAGTGTGATTTTATGGCGTGGGATGAACCCGTTAAGGACGAAAAATGCCCCGAGTGCGGAGGTACTCTTATGAAGAAAACCGGACGCGGTGCAAAGATATATTGCTACAACGAAAACTGTAATTACGAGCGAAAGAAAGAAAAGAAATGAATGAAACTGTAAAAGTAATCGGTGCAGGGCTTGCAGGCTGTGAGGCAGCGCTCCAGCTTGCAGACCGTGGAGTAAAAGTAAAGCTTTACGAAATGAAACCGAAAAAATTCTCACCGGCACACAAGAGCGAGAATTTTGCCGAGCTTGTCTGCTCAAATTCGCTGAAGGCGGACAGAGTGGAGAATGCCTGCGGACTTCTTAAAGAGGAAATGCGTCATTTTAATTCTGTTATGATGCAGGCTGCGGATGTGAGCCGTGTTCCGGCAGGCGGAGCATTGGCGGTTGATCGTGACAGGTTTTCACAGTTTATAACCGAAAAGATAAAGTCACATCCCAATATTCAGGTTGTATCAGATGAGGTTACGGAGATAAACCCTGAAGAATATACAATAATTGCCACAGGTCCGCTTACATCTGAGACACTGTCAGAGGCGATTATTGAGCTTACGGGTGAGAGCGGTCTTTCGTTTTATGATGCGGCGGCACCTATTGTGACAGAGGAAAGCATTGATAAGGATAAAGTGTTCCGTGCGGCACGTTACGGGCGTGGAACTGCCGATTACATCAACTGTCCGATGACAAAGGATGAATATACGGCATTTTATAACGAGCTTATAAATGCCCAGACTGCAGAGCTTAAGGGCTTTGAAAACAGCAAGGTATTTGAGGGATGTATGCCTGTTGAGGTAATGGCAAAGCGTGGCTTTGAAACACTTACCTTCGGACCGTTAAAACCTGTGGGACTTACAAATCCCAAAACCGGTAAAGACGATAGCTATGCAGTTGTTCAGCTCCGTCAGGATAACAGCGAGGGAACATTATATAACCTCGTAGGATTTCAGACAAACCTCAGATGGGGCGAGCAGAAGCGGGTGTTTTCTATGATACCGGGACTGGAGAATGCGGAGTTTGTACGTTATGGTGTTATGCACAGAAATACATTTATTAACTCGCCAAAACTACTTGATAAATACTACCGTATGAGAAAGCACAAAAAGGTATATTTTGCAGGACAGATAACAGGAGTTGAGGGGTACGTTGAATCAGCATCAAGCGGGATAATTGCAGGCTATAGCATGGCATGTGAGTTGCTTGGAAAACCGATGCCTGAATATGACAATAAAACAGTTACGGGTGCATTGGCGACGTATATCTCGAACGAATCCATAACCAATTTTCAGCCGATGAACGCTAATTTCGGTATAGTTATGGGACTTGATGTTAAAATCCGCAAGAAACAGGAGCGTTATGCGAAAATTGCAGAACGTGCACTTGATGAAATAAAGAAGATTACGGTGGATATCTGAGAGGGAATTTTATGACAGAAAATAATGAAGTAAAAAACGAACAAGAGGTAATTGAGGAGGAAAATGTTTCTCTTGCACCGTATGTCAATGAGAAGCTCAAATATTACCTCTTTGCAGTGGTTATTATACTTTGTATTATTGCCGCACTTGCGGTTGCTTTAAGCCCTGAGGCGAAAAAGAACCGTGAAGATAAGGCAGAGGAGACTGTAGCCGTATTGGTTGATGGCGTAAATACATAAAACGAACCCATAGGGCAAACAATATCTGTAGATTTATTTACAGGAGGAGTTTGTGAAATGGGAATAAGAACTGATATGGCAGTCGAGGCACACGAGCTTTCGCGTGGTGAGGCAAAAGAAATAGACGGGGTAAAGCTTGAGTCGCTTGCACACGGCAGTATAACACGCACAGTTGTTGATATTATTGACGATAACGGAGCAAGAACACTTAACAAAATGAAGGGCAGATATATCACAATAGATGCACCTGACTTAAAGAACAGTACAGATGATTATGAAACGGTATGCAATATGATAGCAACTGATTTAAGAGAGATGTGCCGTAATAGCAAAACCACACTTGTTGTAGGCCTTGGTAACCGTGCAATAACGCCTGATGCATTGGGCTCGGAGGTTGTGGACAAGCTCATTATAACTTCGCATATCAAAAAGCATATGCCTGATGTTTTTGATGAAAACTACAGTAACGTATCGGCAATTGCACCGGGAGTTATGGGTACAACGGGTATCGAAACGGTTGAGATAGTAAAAGGTGTTATGGACACCGTAAAGCCGGATACCGTTATTGCTATTGATGCACTGGCAGGTGCTGATATAAACCGTGTTACAACGAGTATTCAGATAGCTGATACCGGCATTGCACCGGGCTCGGGTGTGGGGAATCACCGTAACGGACTTAACGAGGACTCGCTTGGAGTAAAGGTTATTGCGGTGGGTGTTCCAACAGTAATCGCCGCAGAGCTTTTAGGCGGCGAAAATATACCGGATGAGTTCAAGTCGCTTATGGTAACAACCAACGACATTGACCTTATAATAAAACGTATGTCAAAAACCGTTGCAAACGGAATAAATATGGCTCTTCACAAGAACCTTAGCCTGCGAGAAGCAGAGGAGCTTGTGGGGTGAATTGAAAATTGAAAGTTGAAAATGGAAAATGAAAAGAATTAAAATAAACGAAAACATTAACCTGAACTATATAAGTATGACGAAGCTCAAAACAACGTCTGTGGGTGTTTATATACACAGACCGTTAAACTCTGAAGATGTGTCATACAATGCACTTTTACCGATGGTATTAAGAAGTGCATCACGACTTTATCCGTCACGTGAGGATATAGCATCACACCTTGATAATCTTTACGGTGCAACTATGGGCTCAACAGTAATGAAGCTGGGTGAGGACCATATTATTTATTTTGATGCCGAAACAATTTCTGACAGATATACACCTAACGGTGAAAAACTGCTGTCAGAGCTTTTAAAGCTTCTTATGTCTGTTATTTTTGACCCTAAGGTATCAGACGGAAAGTTTGATGAAAAAATTGTTGAGCAGGAGAAAAAGAATGCAATTGACAAAATAGATGCGTTTATAAACGATAAACGTCAGTATGCATCAACTCGTTGTCAGTCAGAAACCGCACGTGGCACAGCATATGAAATAATGAGGTTTGGCGATAAAGAAACGCTGTCAGCGATAACAGCTAATGATCTGTATGATTATTACAAATCAATAATAAATTCGTCTGTTATTGATATTTATATCTGCGGTGATGCCGATGTATCTGAGGCAGAAAAGGCAGTACGTGAATATATATCAGGCATTGAATTTAAAGCCGGCACCGTAACAAAAACAGAAATAATATCACGTGATACTGATAAGCTTAACGAAGTAACAGAAAGAATGGATGTAGCACAGGGCAAGCTTGCAATGGGCTATCTCACGAATATAAAGCCGACAGATCCGGATAGCTTTGCTCTTACTGTGTTTAACAGTGTGTTTGGTGCAGGTGCACATTCAAAGCTGTTTAATAATGTACGTGAAAAGCTCTCACTTGCATACTATGCATCATCACAGCTTGAAAAGTTCAAGGGTATTCTTACAGTGAACGCCGGAATAGAGTTTGAGAATTTTGAAAAAGCACGTGATGAGGTTATGCTGCAGCTTGAAGAAATCAAGAACGGTAATATATCTGACCACGAATTCACATCAAGCATAAATGCTATTGTAAACACCTGTAGTTCCTATAATGACGATCAGCGTGCACTTACTGCATTTTATCAGTCGCAGAGTGTAGCAGGAACAAATATAAGTCTTGATGAGTATATAGAGAACATAAAAAGGGTAACTGTAGCGGATGTTGTTGCTGTTGCAAAGAAATTACAGCTTGATACTGTTTATTTCCTTGCCGGAAAGGAGGCAGAGTAATGCTTGACTTTAATAAAAGAGAAAACCCTTATACCGGTGAAGTTTTATACAGTGCAAAGCACGAATCGGGACTCGGAGTATATATAATCCCAAAAGAAGAATACAGTGGAACTTATGCGATTTTCGGCACTCGTTACGGCTCGGTGGATTCGGAGTTTATTGTCCCCGGAGAAACAGAGGCGATTAGTGTCCCTGACGGTATTGCACACTATCTTGAGCATAAGATGTTTGACCAGCCTGACGGCAGTAATGTGTTTGACAAGTTCTCTCTTTACGGAGGTAATGCGAATGCATTTACATCGTTTAATATAACTGCATATCTTGTTTCTTCAACTGCAAACTTTGAAGAAAACCTTGCAACTCTTCTTGACTATGTACAGAGCCCGTACTATACCGATGAAACTGTTGCAAAGGAACAGGGAATAATCGGTCAGGAAATCCGTATGTACGATGATAACCCCGGCTGGAAGCTGTTCTTTAACTATATAAACTGTCTTTATAAAGAGCATCCGGTAAAAAAGGAAATTGCAGGAACAGTTGAGAGTATAAGTGAAATAACGGCAGACTATCTTTATAAATGCTATAACACATTCTATAACCTTTCAAATATGTCGCTTGTGATTACGGGAAAGGTTGATATTGAAAGTGCGAAAACGGTAATTGAGGCAGGAATAAAGAATAACGAGCCGTTTAATGAGCCGATTGAAAAGATATATCCTGAAGAACCAAAAGAGGTTGCATCGCAGTACGTTGAAAAATCAATGGCTATAGCATCGCCGATGTTTATGATGGGTTTCAAGGATAATGATGTAAACCTTTCAGGTGATGCACTGCTCAAAAAGGACATTGAAATCCGTATCCTTATGCGAATGCTTTTTGCCAAGGGCTCGGATATCTATAAAAAGCTTTATGATGAGAATCTCATAAACAGCACATTCTCGCTTGACTATACGCTTCAGCTTGATTACGGTTTCACAAGCCTTGACGGCGAATCAAAAGACCCGAAGAAGGTGTATGAAACTATACTTTCAGAATTTGAGAAGATAAGGGAAACAGGACTTTCAGAAGATGTGTATGACCGTGCAAAAAAGGTTATCTGGGGAAGGTATATCCGTACACATAACGATATAGAAGACCTTGCAACTACCTTTATGCAGTATCTGTTTATGGGTGTTGATTACTTCAATTACCGTGATGTGTATCAGTCAATAACATTTGATGATATCAAAAAACGCTTCGAGGGGCATTTCAAGCCTCAATACAGTGCATTATCGGTAGTGAATCCTTTATAATTAAAAAGAGCCGTCAGGCTCTTTCAGCGTGTCGACAAACTGTCGACACGCTGGCAGAGTTCGAAAAAGGAAGTTATATTTTGCCAAATTGAATTCGTCGGCGTACGTGGGTACGGTAGAGTTCAATTTGGCAGAAAGCAAGCAACCGCAAGGGAAACTCGA
>JAFQJD010000007.1 GCA_017415105.1 Clostridia bacterium
AGCAAAAAAGACAGCCGCACGTGAGCGGCTGCTTGAAATAGTAATGCGGTGCCAGGCTTCGATGCCCCTTGTAGGGGTTAAGCCTGTAATAGCCCCTTATAGGGGCTGTGCAAACCACCAGTTTACTGGTGGTTATGATTTAATGTTGACATAAAGTGAGAAATAAAGTATAATTATTATATATAATGATTGCGAAAAGGATTTGATTAAATGAATATAAAACAGGAATTGAAAACGCTGAAATGGCAGAATTTTGTGATGCTTCTTGTGGCAGGTTGTGTTAATGCTTTTGGCGTAACGGTGTTCTTGAACCCTGTTAATCTTTATGATAGCGGAATATCGGGAACATCAATGCTTTTGGGGCAGGTTACTCCCGGATATCTGACACTTTCTGTTTTCCTGCTTATACTTAATATACCGTTGTTCCTGTACGGACTTAAAAAGCAGGGTGCGGCATTTACGGTATATTCAATTTTCACGGTAATCATTTATTCACTTGGTGCGTGGCTGATTACAGAGGTTTTGCCGGTGGATGTCAGCAAGGCTTCACCGATTGCAGGTTCTGATTTACTGCTATGTGCAATATTTGGAGGACTTATATCGGGCGTGGGCAGCGGTCTTACGATACGATACGGCGGTGCTGTTGACGGTATTGAGGTAATGGCAGTTATATTTGCGAAACGGCTTAACCTGACCGTGGGAACATTTGTTATGATTTATAACGCACTTTTATATGTAATATGCGGTATAGTGCTTGAAAGCTGGACTTTGCCGTTGTATTCGATAGTGACCTATGCTGTAGGACTCAAGACCATTGACTTTATAGTAGAGGGTATTGACCGTTCGAAGGAGGTTATGATTATAACCGATAAACCTGAGGTTGCAGATGCTCTTATGCAGGAATTTGAGTGTGGCACAACAAAGATAACTGCTCTTGGCGGATATTCAAATCAGGAAAAGACAATAATCTATTTTGTTCTTAACCGATTTCAGATTTCACGTATGCGTGCCATTATTCACGCAATAGACCCGAACGCATTCGTTACTATAAGCGACGTTGCGGATGTGTACAAAAGAAATGATTGAAAATTCCATAAAAAAGTGGAAAAATTCCATTGACTTTTTGAAGTTTAGAATTATAATTAATCTATCTTAAATTTTTCCGGAAAGAGGTAAAAAAATGACTAAAGTAACATTATTAGGCGATTCAATAAGACAGAACTATACCGAGAATACTATAAAGCTTCTTGGTGATGATTTTGAGGTTTTCAGCCCCGAGGACAACTGCCGTTTCTCGAAATACACACTACGCGGCATATTTGACAGCTGGGCAGCTGATATGGCAGGTTCGGACATCGTTCACTGGAACAACGGTCATTGGGATACCTGCAACATATTTGGCGACGGTCATTTCACGCCCGAAGACGAGTATGTGAGAAATATGCTCAGAATTGCAGACCAGCTGCAGAAGAAATATAAGAAGGTAATTTTTGCGACAATCACACCTGTAAGAGATGCACACACTCATCACAAAACAGCAGACAGCATCAAGTTCAACAATCTTATTGTTCCGGAGCTTGAAAAGCGTGGCGTTATCATAAACGACCTTTTCTCTGTGGTTATAAAGGATGTCAATAAGTATATCCGTGAGGATGATAATATTCATCTTACAGAAGAGGGAAAAATAGTATGTGCCGAGCAGGTGGCAAAGGTAATTAAGGAAGTTGCAGCAACACTGTAAGCACTAAAAAAGTCGGTTTTGAAAACCGACTTTTTTAGTACCCGATTCTGTCAAAGTTTCTGTATTGTATTGCCTCTGCGATGTGTGCTGTTTTAATATCATCTGATCCGTCAAGGTCAGCAATTGTACGTGCAACCTTGAGTATTTTACTGTGTGCACGTGCACTTAAACCGAGCCGGTCGAATGCAGATTTTAAAAGCTTGCTTTCCGCATCGCCCAATGCACAGTATTTATCAAGCATTGATGCGGTAAGCTGTGAGTTTGCGGTTATATTATCGTTTTTGTAACGCTCAAGCTGAATTGCGCGGGCTTTATTTACACGTTCTTTAATCTGTGCACTTGTATCTCCGTCAGCGATTTTTGAAAGGTCGTCATAATCCACAGCCGGTACCTCAATCTGAATATCTATTCTGTCAAGCAACGGTGCGGAAATCTTTGAACGGTAACGCTGTACCTGTGCAGGTGTACAAGTACATACACGATTTGGGTTATTTCTGTTTCCGCAGGGACACGGATTCATTGCGGCTATGAGCATAATGTTACACGGATAGGAAAGTGTAGCATTAACACGTGAAATTGTTATAATTCCATCTTCAAGTGGCTGACGCAAAACTTCAAGTGTATCACGCCTGAACTCGGGTAACTCATCAAGGAATAGTACGCCGTGGTGTGCAAGTGACAATTCGCCGGGCCGTGGTATACTTCCGCCGCCTGACAGTGCATTTGCCGACACCGTATGATGCGGACTTCTGAACGGACGTGTCGTTATAAGCGGTGTGCGTTCAGGTAATGTTCCTGCTATTGAATGAAGCTTTGTTACTTCAAGCATCTCATCAAATGTCATATCCGGAAGAATCGTGCCGACACGTTTTGCTATCATTGACTTACCGGTTCCTGCAGGGCCCGACATCAAAATATTATGTAAACCACTTGCACCAACCTCAATTGCACGTTTTGCCTGTTCCTGTCCCTTAACCTCACGCATATCGCAAAGTGAAAGTGCGGCGGAGGTTGCGAAGTTATCAATATTTGTGGTAAACGGTGAAATCGGACGTATGCCGTCATAATGGTCAATTACATCGTTTAAAGTTTTTACGGGATAGATATCTATGCCTTCAATTACTGCTGCTTCGTCTGCGTTATCATATGGGACAAAGCACCGCTTTATGCCGTGCTCATATGCAGAAATCACCATCGGCAGTATGCCGCGGATTGGCTTTACTGTACCGTCAAGTGCAAGCTCACCTAAAAATACAGCCTCTTCACGGTCTGATATATCAATCTGCTTTGATGCATCAAGAATTGAAAGCGTAATTGCAAGGTCAAAGCCTGACCCTTCCTTTTTAAGTGATGCAGGTGCAAGATTCATTGTAATCCGCTTTTTTGGGTATTCACAACCGCAGTTTTTTATTGAAGATTTCGCACGGTCACGTGCTTCTTTTACAGTTGTGTCAGGTAATCCGATTATATCAAACGCAACGATACCGTTTGATATATCTGTCTGTATTTCTATTATGTTTCCGTCAAGACCCGTAAGGGCGACGGTATTTATTTTTGTAAACATATGCGTTCGCCTTTCGTTAATATTATTTTCAGTATATCATATTTCGGAAATTATTGCAATATAAAAATAAATTTGATGTTGTGCTTGTTGACAAATGATGGGGTTTGTGTTAAAATTTTAAGAGTATTATTTTTATAAGGAAAGGCAGAAAAGTGAAAAAAATAATATTTTTAATAACGGCATTTTTTCTGTGTGCTACACCTGTTTTAGCGGATGATATCAGCGTGTATGTAAACGATGAAAAGGTTGTTTTTGAAGAGCAGGAGCCTGTCATTATTAATGAACGTACGATGATACCTGTGCGTGGCGTGCTTGAGGAAATGGGCAAGAACGTAGACTGGGACGTGGATCTCCGAAGTGTTACGGTATCTGATAACGAAAAGTCAGTTATACTTACTGTGGGCAGTGATGTGATGCTGATAAAAGAGGCGGAAAAAGAGCGAAAAACTGTTCTTGATACGGCACCGCAGATTATAAATGACAAAACCGTGCTTCCGATACGTGCACTTGCAGAGGAGTTTGGTGCTTGCGTAAACTGGCTTGATTCAATCCGTTCAGTTATGATTACGACCGATAACTACGGTGATGTTTTAGCAAATGAGGAAACATATTTAGGTGATACATTCAGAATTCGTGAAGAAACAATTACTGATTGCGGTAACTGTTTCGTACTTAATAACAGCTATCTGTTCACTACAGTAAAGGTGCCGGATAACAGGGCGGAGTATTATGCACAGATTGTTAATATGATTGCCGAAAAGGTGCCAGAAGCAAATGTATATAATATGTTACTCATCGACTCCAACGAAATCTACGGACCGCAAAGGTTTTATATGAATCAGAAAAAGACGGTTGAGTATATATATTCGATGCTCTCAGACAGTGTTACACCGGTGCGTGCAGTTGAAAATATCGTAAAACACGCAGATGAAAAGGTATACTTTAATACTGACCATCACTGGACACATCGTGGTGCATTTTATGCGTGGGAGGAATATGCAAGGCTCAAGGGCTTTAAACCGCTTGATTTAGAAACCTTTGAAAAAGCAGATACGGATGCATTTTCGGGCTCATTTGTGCAGAGGATGCCAAAGGAAAATATTCCACAGGGATTGGTAAAGACAGAAACTATGGAGAGGTTTTTACCAAAGTACGATACTGAAGTAACGATATATTCAGACTGGCAGATGACTAAAAAAATGGGCAAGGTTCCGCTCATAAATCTGCAGAACAATACATACAGCTGTTTTATAGCAGGTGACCATCCGCTTACAGTTATAAAAAGCAGTGTCGGCAATGGCAAAAAGCTTGCAATAATCAAAGATTCATATGCAAATGCTTTTGTGACGTGGGCAGTCAATGAATATGAATACATCTATGTTATAGACGTGCGTGGCTTTAAGGGCGGAGGACTTCATATATCAGATTTTTACAATCTTACAAAGTTTGATGATTTAATAATCGAAAGCTATCCGACAGCAGTTGAAAACAATGATATGAGGGGACACCTCCTCGAAATGGCACAATAAGAAAGGAAATTTGAAAATGAAAAAGAAAATCATATGTTTAGTAATGGCTTTATCGGCACTTATGAGCCCGATATATGTAAAAGCAGAGGATAACGTAAAAGTGGTAGTAGACGGTGAACAGGTTGTGTTTGAGGATCAGGGGCCGGTTATAATAGATGAACGCACACTTGTTCCGATTCGTGCCGTAATGGAAAAGCTCGGAAAGAAAGTTGACTGGAACGGTGAATTACAGCAGGCAATCGTTTATGATGAATATATAACCGTAAAACTGACACTTAACAGTGCTGTAATGGTAAACGAAGTCAAGGATCCGATAACAGGTGAGGTTTTTGCATTTGATACAGAGCTTGACGTTGCACCACAGCTTATAAACGAAAGAACGTGTCTGCCGATACGTGCAGTGGTAGAAGCATTTGGTATAGCGGTAGACTGGGATCAGGAAACACAGTCGGTACTGATACTTTCAGACGCACTGTTGTGCTGATAAAGGATAGGAAATGAAAAAAATAATTCTGTTTATAATAGCGGTTCTTATGCTTGTTCCGGTATCGGCATCGGCACAGGAATTTATGCTTAATGGCGAGTATCATATAAAATATATGGACGGCACAGGCGATGGTGCTTTTAATCCCGACGGGTTTGTAACACGTGCCGAAGCCTGTCAGATTATTTATAACCTTATGACGGAAAAACCGCAGGTTACACGTGAATTTTCGGACGTTGAGAAATCTGCGTGGTATTATGAGCCGGTAAATGCTCTGTATTCGGCAGGTCTGATTGAGGGGAAATATACCGGGGATGCATATTGCCCCGAAGACCTCATAAGCCGCGGCGAAATGCTTGGGCTTATATGTCAGTTTTTTGATGAAACTGACGCACAAAGCAGTTTCTTGGATGTTACAGAGAACAGTGAGTATTACGGTGTAGTTTCAACTGCATCGCAAAATGGATGGATAAACGGCTTTAGTGACGGTACATTCCGTCCGGAAAATCCTATAACACGTGCCGAGCTTGTGACAGTTTTAAACCGTGTTCTTGATCGGTATGCTGACCGTGAATTTATAAAAGCAAATGACCGTGTGCGTGTGTTTACAGACGTTGAGCCTGAGCACTGGGCATATTATGATATAACAGAAGCGACGGTTGAACATAATCACGAAAAAGGCGAAAATGAAAAATGGACCTCGTATATGTGGGAGCCGACAGGGCTTCGTGCGGGATACCATATGATAAACCACTATCTCTATTATGTTGAGGAGAACACCGGTCAGTTTGCAGTTAACTGCGAATATGACGGGTTCAGGTTTGATTCACGCGGAAGATACACAACCGGGGATGCTGTGCTTGATTCACAGCTACATCAGGTTATAGCGAGCATCTGCACAAACGAGCCGAAAAGCGAGGCAAACCTTGAGGCTATATATTTTTATGTCCGTGACAATTTCACGTATCAGGCACGCCAGCACGTACCACGCGGTGCTACCGGCTGGGAGCTTAAATATGCTGCTCCGATGATGCGGAGTCACTACGGTAACTGCTACAGTTGGGCATCAGTATTTATGTATCTGACACGTTGTGCAGGTTTTGAGAGCCGTTGTCAGAGCGGAACGACCGGCAAAAACAATAATGCACACGGCTGGACAGAAATCGAATTTGATGGTGTGTGGTATGTGTTCGACCCCGAAATGGAAAACTCATCAAGAATTGCGAAAAATCCGAATTATCACAAGCGGTATTATAAGCTGCCGTATAATAATCCGATACGCAGTTATGTAACATATTAAATAACGAAAAATGAGTCTGCGTCGTCAGACTTATTTTTGTATAATAAATGGCGTAAACACTTGACATAAAGAATTAAATGTGATAAAATATTACAGACTATTTTTAAGAGGGAGATTCTGATGATTACAGGCAAGCAAAGGGCATATCTGCGTAAAATCGGACACACAATGCAGCCGGTTTTCCAGATAGGAAAAGACGGTCTTACAGATACCGTTATAGTTGCGATTGATGAGGCACTTGAAAAACGTGAGATCATAAAAATTTCAATACTTGAAACTGCGATGCTTGACACAAGAGAAACGTGTGATGAGGTTGCAAAACGACTTTTGGCAGAGCCTGTTCAGGCAATCGGCGGGAAGTTCGTCTTGTACAGAAAATCTTCAAACGAAAAATATCGCAAAATAGAGCTTCCGAAAAAATGAAAAGGATTGGAATTTTAGGTGGTACATTTGACCCGATACATCGTGGGCATATTGAGCTTGCGTGTGCGGCACTGTGTGAATATAAGCTTGATAAAGTGCTGGTTATGACGGGAGGTATGCCGCCGCATAAACGCGGTGAGATAACGGATGCTTTTGTACGGCACGAAATGGTAGAGCTTGCACTTGTGAATGAAGAAAAAATCATTCCGTATGATTATGAGGTTTCAAAAACCGAGTATTCATATACGGCAAAAACACTTACAGAACTCAAAAAAATTCATCCTGACTGGGAAATATATTTCATAATCGGTGAGGATTCGCTTTATGATTTGCCTCAATGGTACGAGCCGGAAACAGTGGTTAAAAACTGTATATTGCTTGTTTATCCGAGGGATAATAATTCTGATTTTGAGAAGCTTATAGCTGAAAGAAAAGAACAGTATAGAGCAGATATCCGTCCGATAACAGCACCGATAGTTGAGGTTTCATCAACCGATATAAGAAACCGTGTAAAGCTGGGAGAGGATATAACCAACCTTGTGCCGGATGCGGTTGTGGCTTTTATAAAAGAAAAGGGACTATACACCTTATGACGATAAAAGAAATTGAAAGCAAGCTGAAGAATGAGCTTGATGAAAAACGATATAAGCACAGCATAAGTGTTGCCGATGAAGCAGTGAGGCTCGCAGGCTTATATGGCGGCGATAAAGAAAAGGCATACCTTGCAGGACTCATACATGACTGTGCAAAGTGCCTGCCCTATGATAAAGCAATAGAGCTTGCGAAAAAGTACGGATGCGTGCTTGATGACGAAACTCTGGCATGCCCGGGCGTTGTTCACGCACCGATAGGTGCTGTAGTGGCAGAGCATGAATACGGAATATCCGATACTGAAATACTTGATGCAATCCGGTATCATACGGTAGCACGAAAGGGTATGACTTTACTTGATAAGATTATATATCTTGCAGATATGACAGAGCCATACCGTGACTTTAACGGGGTAGAAAACTTACGTAAACTGTGCAATGAGGATATTGACCTTGCTTTTTGTGAAGCATTAAGACGTTCACTTCAGTTCAATATAGAAAAGGGAAATATAATGCACCCGAACACGCTTTATGCGTGGAACGAAATGTGTATAAAAAACAAACATAAATCAAGGGAGGAAAACAAATGACAGCATACGAAAAATCACAGGCTGTTATAAAGGCACTCGATGATAAAAAAGCCTCGAACATTGAGGTTATAGATGTTAAAGAACGAACATCTCTGAGTGAGTATTTTGTTATTGCATCCTGTCAGTCGACCGTTCAGGTGCGTGCGTGTGCCGATGAGGTTGAAGAACAGCTTGAGGAGCTTAATATAGAGCTTCGCCATAAAGAGGGCTACAGCACAGGTTCGTGGGTGCTTATGGACTACGGCGATGTTGTAGTTCACGTAATGCAACAGGAAATGCGTGAGTTCTACGGAATAGAGCGATTGTGGGACGATGCAGGAAAAATACTTACAGAAGAAGATTAAGAAAGAGGTATATAGAAATGGCTGATTACAATTTTAAAGAAATCGAAAAAAAGTGGCAGGACAAGTGGGAAGAGGCTCATGCATTCGAGGCGGAAAATGGCTCGGATAAGGAAAAGTTTTTCGGTCTTATTGAGTTTCCGTACCCATCAGGTCAGGGACTTCACGTAGGCCACCCCAGAAGCTATACTGCAATGGATATCATTGCAAGAAAACGCCGTATGCAGGGCTATAACGTGCTTTACCCGATAGGCTGGGATGCGTTCGGTCTTCCGGCAGAAAACTATGCAATTCAGAACAATGTTCATCCGGCAGTTATCACAGCAAAAAATATTGCGAACTTTACACGTCAGCTTAAGATGCTCGGCTTCTCGTTTGACTGGTCAAGAGAAGTAAATACAACAGATCCGAGCTACTATAAGTGGACACAGTGGATATTCCTGCAGTTATTCAAAAAGGGCCTTGCATACAAGCAGGAAATGCCGATTAACTGGTGTACATCATGTAATGTCGGTCTTGCAAACGAAGAGGTTGTAAACGGCGTTTGTGAGCGTTGCGGCGGCGAGGTTATCCAGAAGAGACAGAGCCAGTGGATGCTCAAAATCACAGAGTATGCACAGCGTCTTATTGACGACCTTGACGATATCGACTTCCTTGAGAAGATTAAGACACAGCAGCGTAACTGGATAGGCAGAAGTGAAGGTGCAGAGGTTAAGTTTACACTTACCACAGGCGACGAAATGGTTGTGTACACAACAAGATGTGACACACTTTTCGGTGCAACATATACAGTTATCTCACCGGAGCATCCGTTAATTGAAAAGCTTGCTGATAAGCTTACAAATTATGAAGAGGTAAAAGAATATCAGAAGGCAGCCTCAAAGAAATCAGAATTTGAAAGAACAGAGCTTGCAAAGGAAAAAACCGGCGTAAAGCTTCTTGGTGTTAACGCAATTAACCCGGTAACAGGTAAGGAAATCCCGATATTCGTATCAGACTACGTGCTTGTAACCTACGGTACAGGTGCAATTATGGCTGTTCCGGCACACGATACACGTGACTGGGAGTTTGCAAAGAAGTTCGATTTGCCGATAATTGAGGTTGTTTCAGGCGGTAAGGATGTAAACGAAGAAGCTTACACAGATGTTGCAAGCGGAACAATGGTAAACTCAGGTTTCTTGACAGGTATGGCAGTAAAGGATGCTATCCCTGCAATGATAGACTATCTTGAAAAAGAAGGTCTTGGCACACGTAAGGTTAACTACAAGCTCCGTGACTGGGTATTCTCACGTCAGAGATACTGGGGAGAGCCGATCCCGATTATTCACTGCCCGAAGTGCGGTCAGGTACCTGTACCTGAAGATGAACTTCCGCTTGTGCTCCCGGATATGGAAGAGTTTAAGCCGGGCGAGAACGGTGAATCACCGCTTGCAAATGCAACAGACTGGATAAACACAACATGTCCGTGCTGTGGTGCACCTGCAAAGCGTGAAACTGATACAATGCCGCAGTGGGCAGGTTCAAGCTGGTATTTCTTAAGATATGCTGATGCACATAACGATAACGCATTAGCATCAAAGGAAGCACTTGATTACTGGACACCCGTTGACTGGTACAACGGCGGTATGGAGCATACAACACTCCACCTTCTCTATTCACGTTTCTGGCACAAGTTCCTCTTTGATATAGGTGTTGTTCCGACAAAGGAGCCGTATCAGAAGAGAACATCACACGGTATGATTCTTGGCGAGAACGGCGAAAAGATGTCAAAGTCAAGAGGAAATGTTGTAAATCCGGACGATGTTGTAAACGAGGTTGGTGCTGACACATTCAGAACATACGAGATGTTTTTGGGTGCATTTGACCAGAGCACACCGTGGTCACAGCAGGGACTTAAGGGTTGCTACAAGTTCATTGAGAAGGTATGGAATCTGCAGAACATTATGACCGATGAAGATGGTTACAGCCCCGAACTTGAAAAGGCAATGCACAAGACAATCAAGAAGGTTGGCGACGACTTTGAAAGAATGAAGTTCAATACAGCAATTGCATCAATGATGAGCTTCTTAAACGATGTTTCAAAGAAGGGTTCAATCACAAAGGGCGAGTATAAGACATTCATAACACTCCTTAACCCGGTTGCACCGCACGTAACAGAGGAGCTGTGGCAGATGCTTGGCGGTGAGGGATTGCTTTCACTTGCACCGTGGCCGGCATATGACGAGGAAAAGACAGTTGATGACGAGATTGAAATCGTTGTGCAGATAAACGGTAAAATACGTGACAAGATGAGCGTTGCAGCCGACCTTGACCGTGCAGGTCTTGAGGCTGTGGCAATGGAATCAGCACGTATCCGTGAACTTACAGAGGGCAAAACAATCGTTAAGATTATAGCAGTCCCCGGCAAGCTTGTAAACATAGTTGTTAAGTAATAATACAAATTGAAAAAAGTTGTAAATATCTATTGCACTTTTTGTGAAAATATAGTATAATACTATATAAGCAAAAAGTAATACAGAAAACATTTGGCGATGAAGAGCGAGTCTGTGCGATTGCGTGCCGTAAACCGTGTCAGGTGGGGAACCAAGCAGCACTAAGCGGATTTCGTGATGTGTTACGGGTCACTCGCTCGGAGCCATTTAAGAACAGCTATTAAAGAATACCCGATTGCGGTCAAAATAATTTAAACCGTCCGCGGAAATCGCGGGCGTTTTTTAACTTTACAGGAAATTGCGTATTTCCTGCAAAGTTAAAAAATATTAAATGCCCATGCGAAATTTTCCTCGCTATGCTTGGAAACGCACATGGGCACGACCAAAGTGCTATCCTTCTATGCCTGCCGTGGGCGTGCACTGAAGGCACTTTGTTCTATACGGAGGGGAGAAAGTATGGCACATCAGGCTATATACAGAAAGTGGCGTCCGATGACCTTTGACGATATTGTCGGTCAGGAGCATATAACACGTACACTTAAAAATCAAATACTGTCCGGTGCTGTGGGCCACGCATATCTTTTCTGCGGAACACGCGGTACGGGTAAAACAACGTGTGCAAAGGTGCTCTCACGTGCGGTAAACTGTTTAAATCCGCAAAACGGAAACCCGTGTAACGAATGTGATGTATGCCGTGGTATACTTGACGGCTCAATTATGGATGTTACCGAGATGGACGCTGCATCAAATAACGGTGTTGATGACATCCGTGAGATAATTGAGGATATCAACTACGTTGCTTCAAATGCGAAACGCACTGTTTACATTATAGACGAGGTGCATATGCTCTCGGCAAGTGCATTTAATGCACTCTTAAAGACGCTTGAAGAGCCGCCGGAGAATGTTGTGTTTATCCTTGCAACAACGGAATCGCACAAAGTACCGCAGACGATACTCTCACGTTGTCAGAGATTTGATTTCAAACGTATCAGAAACGAAGATATAACCGTCAGAATGAAAGAAATTGCATATGCTGACGGATACGAAATAACAGATGATGCATACCGTATTTTGGCAGCACTTGCCGAGGGCTCGATGCGTGACGGTCTGAGCATTATGGAACGTGTAATATCCGCTTGCGGTAACAAAGTTACGGCAAAGGATATTGAGGAAACTCTCGGCATCTCATCATCAGATGCGGTGTTTGAGCTTACCGATGCAATAGCAGAGGGGGATGCTGCACGAGTGGTTGCAGTTATTGACAGAGCAGTGTCAGACGGAAAAGAGCTTTCGCAGCTTGCATCATCTGAGCTTGCACATCTGCGTTCTCTGATGCTTTGCAAGATTTCGGATAATCCCGAAACGCTTGTTGACACAGATTCCGCAACACTTGTGAAATACAAAGCACAGAGTGAAAAGCTGACATTCGATAAGATAAACCGTGCATCCACTCTTATTTCAAATGCAATGGCGGATGCAAGGGTTGCAAAATCATCACGTATTGTATACGAGCTTGCGTTTATAAAGCTTGCAAGACCTGATATGGATAGTAACCCCGAAGCTGTTATGGACAGGCTATCGGCAGTTGAAAACAAGCTTATAACGGGCGTAATGCCTGTAGCACCGGCAATACCGGCAACGGATAACAGCGATATTATACGTCGTCTTGAACGTGTGGAGGAAGCACTAAAAAACGGAGTAACGGCAACGGCTGAATTTGAACCTGAGCCCGAGCCGGAACCTCAGAAAATATCCTCACGTATGTTTGTGCCGATACCGGAAGATGAGCTTAATTTTGACTATCCTACAGTGGCACTTGCACGTAACTGGGAAAAAACAATTGAGCAGATGCTCAAAAAACAGTGTCCGTTTATAATGCCGCTTAAAAACTGTATGGTCTGCTTTGATGCGGAGGGTTTGATTGTTCTTGTTCCGGAGAACAGAGGCTCGTTTACGTTCAGCAGTGCCTTAAACCATATTGAGGATATACGCAAGGTGTTCAGAGAAGTAACGGGCACAAATTACACAATAAAGATAGTAAAGCGTGACGAATTTGATCCACGCAATATTATAAACCCGTTCGGACTGCCAAAGACAGAGGTTGCAACAAAAGAGGTGCAAGAGCCGGTAGTTGAGGCAGAGCCTGAACAAAAAACTGAAGAAACTGACAAGTTCGGTCAGTTCTTTGAACAGTTTTCAAGTATAATAACAGACGGTGACAGACAATCGCTTTTGTCAGGCAAACCTGATGATGTTGGTGAGCAGACCGAGATTGAGGATGATGATGAGCGAGAGGAGTTTTTGGAAGAAAGCGAAATACCGTCAGACGATGAAGAAATATAATCAAAGGAAGGATTTTTAAAGATGGGAAAGTATAAGGGTTTTTCAGGAGCAGGAATGAATCAGAAGCAGAATATGAACAGCGTTATTAAGCAGGCACAGAAGATGCAGGAAGAAATGGAACGTGTTCAGCAGGAAACAGAGGAGGAGCAGGTTGAGGCAACATCAGGCGGCGGTGCTGTTAAGGTTGTTGTTAACGGTAAAAAAGAGCTTATCTCAATCAAGCTTGATCCGGACGCTGTTGATCCGGACGACGTTGAAACTCTTGAGGATTTGATAATGGCGGCTGTAAACGAGGGCGTTAAGAAAGCAGAAGAGATAATGTCTGAGAGAATGGGTGCTATAACAGGCGGGCTTAATATTCCGGGGTTATTCTGATGTATTCCGCGGCAATAGACGAGCTTATAGAGAAGTTTCTGCGGCTTCCGGGCATTGGCCAAAAGAGTGCAGAACGCATTGCGTTCTATCTGCTTGAGAATATGACAGAAAAAGAAGCTGAAGAAATGGCGGCAGCAATAGTCGGTGCAAAACGCAAAATCCGGCTGTGTGAGTGCTGCCAGAATCTTACGGACGAATCACCGTGCCATATCTGCTCATCACCTAAGCGTGACAGAGCAACGATATGTGTTGTTGAAGGTCCGGAGGATGTTTCAGCAATAGAGAATACGCACGAATATAACGGACTTTATCACGTCCTTCACGGTGCATTATCACCCATGGACGGAATAGGCCCTGACGACATAAAAATCAACGAGCTTTTACTTCGCCTTACCGATAATGCGGTCAGTGAAGTGATTCTTGCTACAAACCCGACAGTGAACGGTACTGCAACAGCAGTATATATCTCAAAGCTTTTAGCACCGTTTGATGTTAAGGTAACAAGAATAGCACACGGTATCCCGATTGGCTCGGATATCGAGTATGCTGACAAGATTACTATAATAAAGGCGATGGAAAGCAGAAGTGAAATGAAATAAAACTGATACGGCATATTTTTTTATTGTATGCCGTATATTTACTTAAAGAATAAATACAGGAGGAGATACTAATGGAAGCAGTAAAGGAATTTATATTTAGCTATGACCTGCACCTGTTGTTCAGGATGATTGTGGCAAGCATTTGCGGTTTTGCTATAGGCTTTGAACGCAAAAACAGGGCAAAGGATGCCGGAATAAGAACACATTGCATTGTTGCAGTTGCGTCTGCAATGATGATGATTGTATCAAAATATGGTTTCAATGATATGATAGAGAGCATTGAGTTCTTAAATGCTGATGTACGTCTTGACCCATCAAGAATGGCACAGGGAATTGTTACAGGTGTAGGCTTTTTGGGTTCAGGTCTTATTTTCCACCAGCGTGGTTCAACACAAGGACTTACAACCGCTGCAGGTATATGGGCAACATCAGGTATAGGTATGGCACTTGGTGCAGGAATGTATCGTATAGGCATTTTTACGACAATTATAATGCTTGTAATTCAGTATTTTCTTCATGCACGAATGAAGTTTACAAAGACACATAAAACAAAGCTTTTACGCGTGTTTGGTGTTACTGAAATAGGTTATGAGAAAAAAATGATTGAACAGCTTGCCCAAAAGCAGATTTCCGTCAGTGATGTATCAATCGTAAAAAATGCTGACAATGAAATTGATTATACATTCCATATAGAAATGGCAGACGACAGAGCCGAAGAGGAGCTTGTACGTGAGGTAGAGTATCCGTGCTCACTTAAATATGTAAATTAAAGGGAATACATAATGAATACAATAAAAGATATCCAGCAAGAAATACTAAAGCTGAAAAAGGAAAATGACATCTGCATACTTGCACATAGCTATGAGGCACACGAAATTCTTGAAATTGCTGATTTTACAGGTGATTCATATGCGTTGAGTGTGAAAGCAAAATCGGTTGACAACAAAACTGTTCTGATGTGTGGTGTGCGGTTTATGGCAGAAACCGTAAAAATCCTTTCACCCGAAAAAAAGGTTATCCTTGCTACCCCTGAGGCAGGCTGTGAAATGGCTGATATGATGGATAAGGCAATGATTGAAAAGGTAAAGACTCAATATCCGGACTATACGGTTGTTGCGTATGTCAACACTACAGCAGAGCTTAAAACCATCTGTGATGTATGCGTGACATCTTCATCTGCAGTGAATGTTGTAAAGAATATCAAGAATGACAAAATACTGTTTATACCCGACACAAACCTCGGCACGTTTGTTAAAGAATCGCTCCCCGAAAAGGAGATAATGCTTCTTGACGGATGCTGTCCGATTCACGCAGCGGTAACTCCTGACGAGGTTGAAATGGCAAGAACGGCACATCCTGATGCATTGCTTTTAGTGCATCCGGAATGTCGTCCTGACGTTTCTGCTATGGCAGATTTTGCAGGCTCTACAGCAGATATTATGGCATATGCGAAAAAGTCGGATAAAACCGAATTTATAATCGGAACAGAGATAAGTATAGCCGAACATCTGCAGTATGAATGTCCTGATAAACGGTTTTATCCGTTATCGGGCAAGCTGATATGTAAGAATATGCGTCTTACCACACTTGTTGATGTTCTGGACTGCTGCAGGGGAGCAGGCGGTGAGGAGATTGTACTAAGTAACGACACAATCTCAAAAGCTAAAAGATGTATTGATGAAATGATAAGGCTTAATCATGAATAATAAAACGATAATTGCAATGAGCGGCGGAGTTGACAGCTCCGTTGCTGCATTTTTAACTAAAAATAAAGGATATGACCTGCTTGGCGTAACTTTATCGCTTACTGATATCCAAACGAGCGATATAGCCGATGCCGGAGCTGTGGCAGAAAGGCTTGGATTTAATCATACCGTACTCGATTTAAAAAAAGAGTTCAGAGAAGAAGTAATATCACGCTTTGTTGATGCGTATGAGAACCTACGTACCCCAAATCCGTGCATATACTGTAACAGGTTTATAAAGTTCGGACTTCTGGGTGAGTACGCAGAGTATAACGGATATTCGTATGTTGCAACAGGTCACTATGCACAGATAGCAGAGGAAAACGGACGATATATATTAAAAAAAGGTGTAGATCCGAAAAAGGATCAGAGTTATGTTCTGTATTCTCTTACGCAGGAACAGTTAAAACACACACTGTTCCCGCTTGGCGGACTTTCAAAAGAAGAAGTGCGTGAAATTGCAGAGGAAAACAGATTTGTAAACGCACGCAAGAAAGAAAGTCAGGACATCTGCTTTGTGCCTGATGGTGATTATGCAGGCTTTATAGAAAGGTATTCGGGCAAGAAATATAAAGAAGGCGACTTCGTTGACCTTGAGGGGAAAGTGTGGGGGACACATAAAGGTTTGATTCACTACACTGTAGGACAAAGAAAAGGTCTTGGACTTGCACTCCCGAAGCCTATGTATGTCTGTGAGCTTTGCGGTGAGAAGAACTGTGTGGTGCTTGGTGATAATGCCGACCTGTTCTCAAAAACACTTGATGCAGAGGATATAAACCTCATAACGGTAGACAAGCTTGATAGTGCTATTCGTGCTGAAGTTAAAGTGCGATACAGCCAGTCAGCACAAAAAGCTACAGTATGGCAGACATCTGATGACAGACTTCATATTGAGTTTGACGAACCGCAAAGAGCCATAACAAAAGGACAGGCAGTGGTTCTCTACGATGGTGAAACGGTAATAGGTGGTGGAACAATAATATGAGTGAACGCTTTTCAAGAACCGAACGCCTTTTAGGCAAGCCGGCAATGGACAAACTGAAAAATGCACGTGTTGCAGTTTTTGGCGTTGGCGGTGTTGGCGGATATGTTGTTGAGGCACTTGTAAGGAGCGGTATCGGTGCAATAGATATTTTTGATAATGATACCGTTGCAGAATCAAATATAAACCGTCAGATAATCGCAACTACAGATACAGTCGGCAGATTAAAGGTTGATGTGGCAAAGGAGCGTGCGTTGTCTATAAATCCTGACATAAAGGTAACAGTTCACCCTTGCTTTTATATGCCGGATAATGCGGATAAGTACGACTTATCAGTATATTCATATATAGTGGATGCAATCGACACGGTTACGGCAAAAATCGAGCTTATAAAACGTGCAAAAGAAGCCGATGTGCCGATAATAAGCTCTATGGGGACAGGAAATAAACTTGAGGCATCTATGCTTGAAGTGACGGATATAAAAAAGACTGAAATGTGTCCCCTTGCACGCACAATGCGACGCGAACTCAAAAATCTTGGTATAACATCACTTAAGGTTGTATATTCAAAGGAAAAACCAATAATTCCTGATGACGGTGACCGGACACCTGCATCAACGGCATTTGTTCCTGCGGCGGCCGGTCTTATAGCAGCCGGAGAGGTGGTAAAAGATTTAACGAAAAAACTCTCGTAATCGAGAGTTTTTTCTTGAATTTGCTTTACAATTTTACATAAATTTAGTATAATAAATATAATAATAAATCAGGGAGTAGATAATATGACAAAGGCTGATAAATTTAAAGAATATATAAATGGAAAGAATGTTACTGTAATCGGTATCGGAATATCAAACCTGCCGCTTATAAAATATCTTGTAAAGGCAGGAGCAAATGTTACTGCGTGCGATGTTCATGATGAGGAATGGCTTGGCGATAACTATAAAGAATGTGAAAGTTTGGGTGTTAAAACCTGTCTTGGCGAGGACTATCTTTCAAACCTCACAGATGAGTTGATTTTTAAAACACCGGGTATGAGATTTGATATACCCGAACTCACTGCAGCACGTGAGCGAGGTGCAGTTGTAACATCGGAGATGGAAGTGTTTTTTGAGCTTTGCCCGTCGCATATTATAGCCGTAACCGGCTCTGACGGAAAAACTACAACCACATCACTCATTCACCGTATGCTGAGTGATGCCGGGTATAAAACATGGCTTGGCGGTAACATAGGCAACCCGTTGCTTTCAGATGTTGATGAGATGTCAGAAAAGGATTATGTGGTGCTTGAACTGTCATCGTTCCAGCTCCATACGATGAAGAAATCACCCGAAATTGCGGTTATAACAAACCTTAGCCCGAACCATCTCGACTGGCATACTGACTATAACGAATATATAGATGCCAAAACGAACATATTCAAGTATATGAACCGCAATAACAAGCTTGTTTTAAATGCAGATAATCAGGACAGTGCGGCACTCGTTCCTCTTGCACACTGCGACGTAAAGATATTTTCACGCAAGCTTAATGCCTATACAAAGCTTGAGAATGATATGGTAGTATGCAATAACAAGCCTGTGCTTAACATAAACGACATCAAAATTCCGGGTATGCATAATGTTGAGAACTATATGGCGGCAATTACGGCAGTTGAAGGACTTGTGGATGAGGATGTAATAGTAAAAACTGCAAAAGAGTTCGGTGGTGTTCCGCACAGAATAGAGCTTGTAAGAACCTTAAACGGTGTGAGATACTACAACAGTTCAATTGACTCAAGTCCGAACAGAACAATAAATACACTTAACGTATTCCCAGAAAAGGTTATACTCATAAGCGGCGGCAAGGATAAGGGAATACCGTATGATGAAATAGGTGAGCCGATTGCAGACCATGTAAAAACTCTGATTTTAATTGGTGCAACGAGTGAAAAAATAGAAGATGCCTTAAAAGCTACCGGAAGAGCCGATGAGGTGAAAATAATTCACGCATCGACATATGAAGAGGTAGTAAAAACAGCATATAATGAAGCAGTGGATGGCGATGTGGTCATATTATCGTCAGCATCAACGAGCTTTGATATGTTCCGTAATTTTGAAGAACGTGGCAATCTGTTCAAAAAACTTGTAAATGAATTATAAAGGAAAAAGAAATGCGAAATCTTATAAGAAAATTAAGCGACCTGAGAGGTGCGTCCGGTCACGAGTACAGAATAAATGAAGCAATTGCGGAGATGTTCAGACCATATTGCGATGATGTCAGAATTGATGCATTAGGCTCAGTTATCGCAGAAAGAAAATGTGGAAAAGCTAATGCACCGAAGGTAATGCTTGAAGCACATATGGACGAGATAGGTCTTGCTGTCAGAAAAATAACCGATGAAGGATATATTTACTTTTCAATGCTTGGCGGAGTTGATCAGAGAATACTGCCGTCATCTGAGGTTATAATCCACGGCACACGTGATATTGAGGGCGTAGTAGGGTTCCCACCATCGGTTTGCGGTGATCCCCAAAAAAGCTATAAGTTAGACGAGCTTGCAATAGATACCGGACTTGATGCAGAAACGGTAAAATCTATTGTGACAGTGGGTGACAGCATAACACTACCGCAGTCGGTAGGTGAGCTTGGAGAAGGACAGTTCAGCTCAAAAACAATGGATGACCGTGCGTCTGTTGCGGCAATCCTGAAGGTTATGGAGGATATAAAGGACTGTGACTTAGACTGCGATATTTACGCAGTTGCGGCGGTACAGGAGGAGGTCGGATGCCGTGGCGGTAAAACAACATCGTTTGGTGTAATGCCGGATATGGCGATTGCCATTGATGTTACACACGGTATAACGCCCGATAACTCCGACAATGCCATTGAGGTTGGAACGGGTACTGCAATGTCAAAGGGACCGAACATTCATCCGAAGCTTGCAGAACGCCTTGAAAAGACGGCAATTGAAAATGAGATACCGTACAATATCGAAATTGACGGCGGAGCAACCGGCACTGATGCATGGGAAATTCAGGTTTCCGGCGGCGGAATACCGGTGGCATTGATGTCAATTCCGCTTAAATATATGCATACATCAGTTGAAACACTTGCAATATCTGATGTTTTGGACACTGCAAGAGTTATAACAGAATTTGTAAAAGGACTGGAGGGTGATACAAAATGGCTTTGTCTATGGACAGATTAAGCGAGCTTAACGCCGTTTCAGGCTTTGAGGACGAGGCAAGGGCGTATCTTATCCCTCTTATTAAAGAAAAATGCGATAGCCTTGAGGTTGATAATATGGGAAATATTGTCGCTTTCAAAAAAGGCGAGAGCGATAAATACAAGATACTCCTCGGTACTAATATTGATGAGGTCGGGTTTATTGTAAGTGAGATTACCGAAAAGGGATTTATAAAATTTAAATCCGTTGGCACGATAGACCCGAGAACAATCGTTTCAAAACGTGTTGCAATCGGCAAGGACCGTATACCGGGCGTAATCGGTATGAAAGCAATTCACTTGCAGAAAAAGGAAGAACGTGAAGCTGCAGTTGAGGTTAAGGCTTTGTATATTGATATAGGTGCAAAGGATAAAGAGGATGCACAAAAGCGAGTTAAGCTCGGTGATGCGATTGCATTTGCTACGAAATTTGATGATAAAGGCAGACTTATAAAGGGTAAAGCACTTGACCGTTTCGGAACAATTCCGGTACTTTCGGCAATGGACGAAGCTCCGAAATATGACACATATTTTGTGTTTTCTGTTCAACGTGAAATACCGTGCTCGGTTATGGGACGTGGAATGAAGATTGCGGCGTACCCCATAAACCCTGACTTCGCATTGATAGTTGATACTGTAAATGCGGATGATTTCCCTGATATAAAATCAGCATCCGCAATCCTTGGTAACGGTGCGGTTATAGAGTATATGGACAAAACCTCAATATCCGACACTGCGTTCATAAAAGAAATAGCAAAAATGGCAAACCGCAGCGGAATAAAGATGCAGAACAAAACAACGACAGCCGGTGCATCTGTTGCAGGTGCAGTCAATGTTGCATCACACGGTGCAGTTACGGCATCAGTGGGGATTGCGTGCCGTTATTCGCACACACTGGTATCATATATGGATAAGGACGATATAAACGCAGTATGCGATATATGCAAAGTATTTGTAAAAGAAAGTGACGTGATTATAGATGGATTTATTAAAGAAGCTGACAGAATTTGATGCACCGTCCGGCAAGGAACGGGTTTTGCACACTTTTTTGAAAGAAGAAGCGGAAAAGCTTGGCTATGAAGTAACAACCGATGCATTAGGTTCGGTTATAGCACATAAAAAGGGTAACGGCAAGAAACTTATGGTTGCCGCACATACTGATGAAATCGGTGTTATTGCAAACTATATTGACGATAACGGCTTTATACGTTTTGGTGCAATCGGCGGTCTTTATAAAAAGGAGCTGCATAAACGCCGTGTCCGTTTCGAGAACGGAACGGTCGGAATTATAGGTGCACAGGAAACGGCATTTGACGATAAACCCGATATAAATAAACTGTTCATTGACATTGGTGCAAAGAACAAAGAAGAAGCGAAAAAACTCGTAAAAACAGGCGACACGGCCGTTTTTGACGGTGCATTTGCACTTAGCGGTGACACAGTAATATCAAAGGCACTTGATGATCGTGTGGGCTGTTATATACTGCTTAAAGCGATGGCAGAGATAAAAGAAAGTAAAAACGATTTGTATTTTGTGTTCACAGCACAGGAGGAGGTCGGAATACGAGGAGCAAAAACCTCAGCATACACAATTATGCCCCATTACGGCATTGCAGTTGATGTTACAGACACAGGCGATACGCCCGATGCACCAAAATCCGATGTAAAGCTTGGCGGTGGTGCAGCAATAAAGGTTATGGATCGCTCGGTGCTTTGTGATGCAGAAGTTATCAAGACGCTCCGAACATTGGCAGACGAAAACTCAATTTCATACACGAACGAGATAATGACTGATGGCGGCACGGATGCAGGTGCTATTGCACTCACAGGCGGGGGTGTAAAGGCAGGAGGCATTTCGGTACCCGTGAGATATATTCATTCACCGTCAGAACTTGCGAGTGTCTCAGATATCAATGCGTGCATAAAACTACTGACTATAGCTTGTCGATATGAATGGTGATGGTGATTTTATGATAAAAAAACTGACAGCACTATTAACTGCACTGATACTTATACTCAACACAGTGCCGGCGCTTGCAACAGGTGAGTATTACGAAGAACGTGAGCTTCCGAAGATAACCGCAGAAGATCTTGTCTATAAGCCCGTAGATATAACCGAGCTTAAAGGATATATTGAACAGATAAATGGACTTATTACTAAAAAAGGTAATGATAAGAAGATAATGAGTCTTATTGATGAATGTTTTGGAATCTATCGAACTGGTTTGAATGCACAGGTACTTGCCACTCTGGCAAAAGACCGTGACTTCACAGAGGAAAACATTCAGAATATTAATGATGTATCAAAAACAACGGTGGAAATTGCGGAGCTTATAAGCGAGATGATACATTCTTTGTATGATAGCGATTATAAGCAGTTGCTTGCAGAAATGTTTGGTACACCCGAGAACGCACTCGATTTTGCGTTGCCTGAGGATGACGGTGAAATTACAGAATTGCTGAATAAAGAAGCTGAACTTACAAACCAATACAGTGATATATATGGAGATTCTGATGCGTGTGCAGAGCTTTTTGTTGAGCTTATGGGTGTGCGAAACAAGATGGCAAAAATATACGGTTATGACAACTATGCAGAGTATGCTAATGAAGTAATCTATGGCAGGGAGCATACACAAGAACAAATGGAAGAATTTTATAGCGGTGTAAAAGAATTTATTCTGCCGTTATATATGAGTGTAGGCGATGCGTTTATGGAAACGCAGACTTACTTTGTCGTTCCGATGAGCGAGGATGACCTTTTGCTTAATACAAGAAGAGTGGTTGGTGATGTTAATCCTGAGCTTGCACAGGCTTTTGAATACTTAATCGCAAATAATGTATACGACATAAGGCTTTCTGATAAGAAAAATCCAAGCAGCGGAGCGTATACAATCACATTACCGGAAAAAGAAGTTCCTTTTATATTCATTAATCCGTATGAAGACTATGAATTTAATGGTACTTATACGGTAAAGACTTTAATTCATGAATTCGGACATTTTGCGGCACTTTTAAATTCACCTGTTATAGAAAACCGATATGGTTCGCTTTTGAATGCGACGTGTGTTGATACTGCGGAGGTTCACTCTCAGGGCCTTGAAGTTCTCGCTGAACGTCATTATGGCAAAATATTTTCTGTAAATTCCGCTGAAATGAGATATTATATGCTCACAGAACTGACGGGTGCGATAATAGACGGATGTATATTGAACAAATGGCAGGAAAGAATATATGCACTGGAAAATCCGACTGTTGATGATTTAAATAGTGTTTTCATAGAAGTAGTGTCTGATTTTCTGGAGAGTGAAAGTACACATGAGGAGGTACAGGAATTGTGGACTGCTGTTCCTCATAACTATAATTCACCAATGTACTATTTATCGTACGCACTTTCTGCAATGACGGCACTTGGTATCTACAGTGAGTCAATAGATAATTATGATAAGGCAGTTGATACATATATGCGTGTTTCTTCGGAGGGTGCGTATAAAACATTTGCACAGATAACAGAAGAATGTAATCTCTACGATATATATGATGCAGATTTCATCAAAGATACTTCTGATACAGTGAGTGATGCGTTTGCACTCGGATATTCGGATATACCCGAGGATGCGTGGTATTTAACGGCATTATATACAGTTTCAAACATAATGCCCGGAAGAAGTGAGGATAATTTTGCTCCGGCAGAGGCTGTAACACGTGCGGAATTTGTTGGAACAATCGGCAGGATGTATGACTACTATTGTGGCATAGACAGAACATATGAAATAGGATTTTCCGATGTGGATAATGATTCAAATGCTGAATATATTGCGTGGGCAGAAACAAACGGGATAGTTGATGGATACGATGATGAAACTTTTGGAGCAAATGATCCGTTAACCCGTGAGCAGGCGGCAATGATTCTGTACAGACTCTCAGGTGAAACTACAGATATTACAGAACTATCGGGCTTTACCGATGCTGACTTGATTGCTGATTGGGCAAGAGAGGCGGTTATCTGGGGATATGAGTCATCAGTTATTGATGGTCGTGACAATGATGAGTTTGCACCAAAAGATAATATAACCCGTGCAGAAACTGCCCAGATAGTAACAAACTATATTTTTAGTCAATATTAAAAATTAATCAGATGTTTCGGACGGAATTGTCCGGAACATCTTTTTGTATGCACGGTAAAAAGATGAATAATCACGCCATCCGCTTTGCAGATAGGCTTGAGTAGGTGCAACACCACCTGAAATAAGATTATGTGCAAAAATAAGCCTCTTTTCGGTGATATAGCGATAGACGGATATTCCAAGCTCCTGCTTGAAATAATGCGATAGCAGAGTGGGTGAGATATGCAGTGAGCTTGCTATTTCTGCCAGTGATATAGATTTTTTGTAGTTTTTCTCAATAATATCCAGAGCATCTGCAATAATCGGATTTTTATGTTCGGAACGTAGTGTTACTGATATCTTAGATGATAAAAGCTTTAGTTCCAGCAAAATCTGTGCGAAGGCAGCCTGCAAAAGAATACTACGTTCACCCACTGAAAAGGGAAGAGAAAAACTTTGAATCAGCTGATTGAAAAGCGTCTGTATTGTAGAGGGGATTTGGGGGATAATGAGTATTTCTTTCATAACACTTTCTATCAGGAGAGAAAGCTCAGCAATATCTGGGAAATTCAAAACGCATCTTTCATATAAGTCCTGATTCTGTATAGAAAATTGATGATAACATTCCTTTGGAATCAGCACCAAAGCTCCTTTTTTTAAAGACAGCTTTTCTTTTTGCGTTAAAAAAGTAGCTGTGTCACCAATGAAATATAAAATTTCATGATAGGGATGGATTTCCGATGCGTTTGTTATGGATGGCCCTTTCGCATATCGGAACAATAACGAACCGTTTTCTATTCTGTTTTCCTGTTGCATAATATCACCTCGTAACAATTATAACACAGTTTTACAAGAATTACAATATAAATAGTGATTTTTGCAATTTACATTGTAAAAATAATAGTGTAATATAAAAATAAATTGATTACCCATATCGAAAAGCAGGAGGAGTTATGAACAGAAAAACACCAAAAATCGGATGTCCCAGAAGTGCAATTGAGGGCGGATGTGTCTATTGTGACGGTAGCTTCTCTCTTGTCAGTGACGGAATTTTGACAGGTGCCCCAAAAGAATTCGACTTTGAAATTGACGGGATAAGGTACAGCGGTCATCATACGGGTTTTTTGGCATACAGAAACGGAAGCTTTGCATTTGCAACAGTTGGAAGCGAGCTGTTTATCGGTGATGAAAAAATTGAATTAAAATGGATACAGGGAGTGATATAATGGATACAATTAAATGGATAGAGGATAACAAGATTATTGTTATAATGCGTGGGTTAACGAAAGACGAAGCGTTAAATGCAGCAGAGGCTATGTACAAAGGTGGAATACGTCTTATTGAGGTGACATTCCCCAAAGGCGGAAATCCAAAAGAAACGGGTGAAACAATTTCGGCATTATGTGAACACTTCGACGGAAAAATCTGCATCGGTGCAGGCACTGTTGTTACCGAAGAACAGCTGACAGTGGCAAAAGAATCAGGTGCAAAATACATAATATCGCCGAACACTGATACTGAAATTATCAGAAAAACAAAAGAGCTTGGTTTGGTTTCAATTCCCGGTGCGTTAACACCATCGGAGGTTGTAATAGCAGATAAGGCAGGTGCAGACTTTGTAAAAATTTTCCCTGTAACAGCATTTGGCAAGAACTACATAAAGCAGATTTCCGCACCGCTTAGTGATGTGAAACTGCTTGCCGTAGGCGGAGTAAGTGCAGAAAATATGACAGACTATTTAGCACAGGGTGCAGTCGGTGTCGGAATAGGCGGAAATGTAGTTAATAAAAAGCTTATAGAATGCGGTGATTTTGAGAGCGTTACAAAAGCTGCATTGTCATACACAGAACAATTATAAGGAGAGAGCAAATTATGGAAAAATTATACAATAACATAGTATTGCCGGAGGAATGGCCACCGAAATATCCGCGTGAGCAATACCGTGACAAGCAACCGGTACCGTATCTTGAAAATCCGCCTGGGGTAATTGATATTACAGTAGGAAGACAGTTGTTTGTTGACGATTTTCTGATCGAAGAAACAGATCTTGTGCCGGAGTATCACAGAGCAAAGAAATATGAGGGAAACCCCGTATTAAAGCCCGAAATGCCGTGGGAAACGGAAAATCTTCAGCCGTGTACAACACCAAAGAGCGGTGGTGTGTGGTATGATTCAAAAGACAAAAAATTCAAGGTCTGGTATGAAGCAAGCTGGCTTCGTAATATGGCATATGCAGAGAGTGATGACGGTATTTGCTGGGAACGCCCTGATTTGGATATTGAGCCGGGCACTAATAAGATACTTACATATGACCACAGTATCTGCGATGGTATGGTGGATATGGCAAAAGATAAGCCGGAAGAAAAATTCCTTGGCTTTTTGCGTCCTGACTCGACAACTGTATGGATTGATGATGAGTGCGATGAAAACCAAAGATACAAGATGCTTCTGAGAAGCCCGGGCGAGGACTGGCCGGCTATCCTTATGACGTCAGCAGACGGAATACATTGGGAGAATGCAGAATTCACATTCCCTGTATGGGACCGTTCTACATTTTTTTACAATCCGTTCCGTAAAAAATGGGTTTTCAGTGTACGTGATATGCCTTCTGATGGATTTGACAGCGAAACAGGAGAAGAGAAAGTCTTAAGATCTCGTTTGTACGCAGAATCTGATGAATTCAGTTTTGCAGATGAGAGCAAAAAAGTACAGTGGCTCACGGCAGACAGAGATAACCTTCCCATTCCGTATATCGGCTTTATACCGCAGTTGTACAATGTTGATGCAAATGCGTATGAGAGCATTATGGTAGGAATGTTACAGCTGTTGCGTGGTCCTGTCCCCAGCATCGGTGAAGAATTCGGAGTGCCGAAAATAACCGAGCTTGTAGCGATGTACAGCCGTGACGGCTTCCATTTCACACGTCCTACTGATACTCCTATAATAAATGCATCAATTGCAGACGGTGAATGGGACAAGGGTTATGTGCAGTCAGTCGGTGGTACCTGTATGGTAGTGGGCGATGAAATATGGATATATTATATCGGCTTTGCGGGTGAAATGTCGCAGGGTAAGCTTCCGTGGACAGACGGGAACGGAACATACGCCAACGGTGCAACCGGAATTGCAAAACTCCGTCGTGACGGATTTGTTTCTATGAACGCAAAGGATAAGGGAACTCTTATCACAAGAAAGCTCACGTTCAAAGACAAGAAATACTTGTTTGCAAATTTTGACGGTAAAATCCGATTTACCGTTATGGATGCGGATATGAATGAACTTGCAGAGAGTGAATGGACAGAAGCGGACAGCACGTGTCTGGAAATTAACCTTGGGGATTTTGACATTGAATCACTAAACGAAAAACCGTTCCGTATGAAATTTGAGGTAGAATCCGGCAAGCTCTATTCGTTCTGGTTCTCTGATTCAGAGGATGGCGAGAGCGGCGGATATACAGGTGCAGGGTATAAAAAGATATGAACATTTTTACAATCGACGGAGGAACAACCAACACACGAATTGCGTGGGTGTGTGACGGAACGGTTAAAGAACAGATAAAAATTCCGTGCGGTGCAGGACGTACAGCAGAAACGGGAAGTAATGCGGAGCTATGCCGAATAATCGGCGAAGGCATTAAAAAGCTATCCGAAAAATGTGAGGTCAGAGAGGTCGTAGTTTCGGGAATGTGTAATTCCGAGCTGGGTATTTGTGAAGTACCGCATATAACAGCTCCTGCAGATATAAAAACACTTGCAGGCAGTGTTAAAACTCTCCATATACCTCAGGTAAGTAACCACCTATTCCGGTTAATTCCCGGTATGAAATGCGGTATGGCTTCACTTGAAAGTGCGGATATGATGCGGGGCGAGGAAACGGAGTTTTTCGGGCTCTGTAAATCAGCGGGTGTCAGCGGAGCTGTTCTTGCGGTTTTACCTGGAACGCATACAAAGCTTGTCCGCTCTGATAGTGACGGACAGATAGTTTCCTGTATTACAACAATCAGCGGAGAGATGATAAAAGCACTTTCAGAGAACACAATCCTTAAAAACTCACTAACATTGCCGTTTGACAGGAATTTTGATTCTGATGCACTTAAAAATGGGTATCTGTTTGCGAAAACCTACGGTCTTAACAGGGCATTGTTCAAGGTACGGATTATGCAGACACAAATGAATGCAGAGGCGACCAAAATCAACAGCTTCTTTACAGGTGCGGTGCTTTGTGCTGATATTGTGACTATTACAGAAGAAGCAAAGGACGCAAGGGTTATTATAGGCGGTTCAGAACCCCTGAATCTGATGTTTGCAGAATTGATTTCTCTTGAAACAGGAAAAAGCCCCGATATAGCAAAAAAAGAAGATGCCGAAACGGCATCAGCAATAGGTGCATATGAAATATTTAAAGAAATAAAAATGGGGCAGTGCTAAGAAAAAATGGCTACGAAAAGAGGGTGTCGCAACACCCTCTTTTGGCTTATATTTCACGTAAATTCTTGAGCGATAAATCAAGTATCGGTGCAGAATGTGTCAAAGCACCGCTTGAGATATAGTCAACACCGAGGTCGATGAGCTTTGCAACGTTCTCGCGTGTTACGTTGCCGCTGCATTCGGTTTCGGCACGTCCGTCGATAATTCTGATTGCTTCACGCATTGTATCGTGTGACATATTATCAAGCATTATAATATCTGCACCGGCGTCTGCCGCCTCACGCACCATATCGAGTGTTTCGGTTTCAACCTCAATCTTTCTTACAAACGGTGCATATTCTTTTGCCATCTCTACAGCTTTCGTGATTGAACCTGCGGCGGCAATGTGGTTATCCTTTAGGAGAATACCGTCTGATAGGTTGTAGCGGTGATTGTGACCGCCACCGACCTTTACGGCATATTTTTCAAATATACGCATATTCGGCGTGGTCTTGCGGGTGTCTAAAAGCTTCGTTTTACCACCCTCAAACAGCTTTGCAATTGAGCTTGTGTATGTAGCAATACCGCTCATTCTCTGCAGGTAGTTGAGAGCTGTACGCTCACCTGATAAGAGAACACGTATATCGCCGGTTACTGTACCTATCTTTTCACCGTTTTTTACTTCGTCACCGTCTTTGAAATCCATTTCAAATTCAGTTTTTGAATCAAGCAGAGTGAACACTCTCATAAATACGTCAAGTCCGGCGAGAACTCCGTCTTCCTTGCATATCAAATCAACCGTACCCTTGCGGTATTCACGCATAACGGCGTTAGTTGTAACGTCCTCACTCGAGATATCCTCACGCAGTGCTGAAAGTATAAACTCATCTGCGTTCATAAGCATTGTAATATCATTCATTGTTCTCTATCCTTTCTATTTCAGTACGTGCAATTTTTTTATAGTCCTTGTCGCAGTCTATGTATTCGTCAAGATTTACTGTATGGTCAATAGCTTCGCAATTGTCAAATTCGCCTGCAATATGCAGTGCCGCACGTTTTGCAAAAACAAGCGACTCAAGCAGGGAATTGCTTGCAAGACGGTTTTTGCCGTGTACACCGTTGCACGAGGTTTCACCGGCAGCGTACAGGTTGGGCATTGTTGTCTTGGAATACTTATCAACCTTTATTCCACCCATAAAATAGTGCTGTGCGGGTACAACCGGAATACATTCCTTTGTAACATCATACCCCTCTTTTAAGCAGTGCTTATATATGTGAGGAAAATGCGAGAGAATATCATCTTTGGGTATGGGTGCCATTGACAGCCATACATGGTGAGTGTTATCCTTTTTCATTTGCTTCCATATTGCTGCAGAAACGGTGTCACGTGGCTGAAGCTCGTCAGTGAACCGCTCCATATTCTTGTCAAGAAGAACAGCACCCTCGCCACGAACAGATTCGGATATCAGAAAACGTCTGCCCTTTGTTTTTGAGTAGAGCGTTGTCGGATGTATCTGTACATAGTCGGGATTTTCAAGCTCAATGCCGTGCTTTAAGGCAATTGCAATTGCATCCGCTGTGAGATGTGCGTAGTTGGTACTGTTATTGAACAGTCCGCCGATACCGCCTGTTGCGAGGATAGTGTACTTTGCACTGATTTGTGTCATAGTGCCGTCGGGGTATCGTGCGACAATTCCTGTACAACGACCGTCACAGACTGTTATATCTATCATTTCAAGATTTTCTGTGATGCGTATATTTTTGCGGGTTTTAACCTCTGCAATCAGCTTTGAGGTTATTTCCTTGCCGGTTATATCCTCGTGATAGCAGATTCTCGGACGGCTGTGTGCCGCCTCACGTGTAAAATCAAGCTCACCATCGGGTGTTCTTGCAAAATCAACTCCATAGCCTATAAGCTCATCTATTACCTCACGTGACGAACGGAGCATAATATCAACCGATTCCTTTCGGTTTTCATAATGTCCTGCACGCATCGTATCTTCAAAATATGCATCATAATCTGACTCGTCGTACATAACGCATATACCGCCCTGTGCTAAAAACGAGTCACTTTTATCTATCTGTGATTTTGTTATCAGTAGTATGTTCTTGTCCTCAGGCAGGTTAAGAGCAGAAAAAAGTCCTGCAACGCCTGTGCCCACAATGAGGATATCTGTTGTATCTTTCATAAAAGCTCCTTTGTGAGTTTTATTCTCTATATTATACACCCGAAACGAAAACTTGTCAATACAACAGTAAAAATCTTGAAAAAATAAAAAATATGTGATACAATAAATTACAGAGGTGACATAAGATGAAAACAAAACAACATAAGATTTCAAATCTGAAATTCTTTTCAAAATACTATAAGCCCTACATATGGATAATAATATTCGACCTTATATGTGCGTGTTTAACTACTGTGTGTGAGCTTGTACTGCCGATGCTTGTGCGACATATAACAACGGCTGTGGGCGAGGGGACATTGCTTCTCCAGACGGTACTCAGGATAGGCTTCTTATACCTTTTCTTGAAGATTGTTGACACTCTTGCAAATTACTATATGGCAAACACAGGTCACGTTATGGGTGCAAAAATCGAAACGGATATGCGTAACGATTTGTTTTCGCACCTGATGAAGCTGTCGTTTAACTATTTTGACAACACAAAGGTCGGACAGATAATGTCACGAATATCAAACGACTTATTTGATATAACCGAGTTTGCACATCACGGCCCGGAAGAAATTTTTATGTGCACCATAAAAATTGTGGGTGCGTTTATAATATTGAGCGGTATAAATGTTCCGCTTACACTTATCATATTTGCACTTCTGCCGCTTATGATGCTATCAACCATATTCTTCCGCAAAGGGATGAAGGATGCATTTAAAAAACAACGTGAGCAGATAGGTGAGCTTAATGCACAGGTTGAAGACAGCCTTTTGGGTGTGCGTGTAGTTAAGAGCTTTGCAAATGAGGAAAAAGAGAAAGAGCGTTTTCGTGACGGCAACAAAAAGTTCTTTGAGAGAAAGAAAACGTCATATAAATATATGGCACGCTTTCAGGCTTGTACAAGGTTCTTTGACGGTGTTATGTACGTAGCAGTGGTTGTTGCCGGCTCAATATTTATGATAAACGGACATATCAATGCCCCTGACCTTGTTGCATATATTCTCTATATTCAGACGCTTATGGCGGCAATAAGACAGCTTGTGGCATTTACCGAACAGTTCCAGCGAGGCATCACGGGCATTGAGCGTTTTACGGAGATAATGAACGAAGTACCTGATATAACGGACTTGCCCGAGGCAAAGGATATTGAGGAAATCGAGGGAAATATTGAGTTTAAAAACATCAGCTTTTCATATTCTGACAGTGCCGAGGTTTTGTCGGATATCGACATCAAGGTAAACAAGGGTGAGAACATCGCAATCGTTGGTCCTTCGGGAAGCGGTAAGACAACACTTTGCAATCTCTTGCCGAGATTTTACGAGCTTACCGACGGTGATATAACAATCGACGGAATATCTGTAAAGGATATTACACTAAAATCCTTGCGTGACCATATCGGCGTTGTTCAGCAGGATGTGTATCTGTTCAGCGGAACAGTACGTGAGAATATAACCTACGGCTGTCCTGACGCAACGGACGAGGCAATAATTGAGGCGGCAAAGAATGCCGGTGCACACGAGTTTATAATGTCACTGCCTGACGGATATGATACATATGTCGGCGAACGTGGCTTAAAGCTTTCGGGCGGACAGAAGCAGAGAGTGTCAATAGCACGTCTGTTCCTCAAAAATCCACCGATACTGATACTTGACGAGGCAACATCAGCACTCGATAACGAGAGCGAGCTTATAGTTCAGAAATCGCTTGAACGCCTTGCGAAAAACCGTACAACATTCACTATTGCACACAGACTTACCACTATCCGTAATGCCACAAAGATAATCGTTCTTACCGAGGACGGAATTTCCGAAATGGGTACGCACGAGGAGCTTATGGCACAAAACGGTGAGTATGCAAGACTTTACGGATTATATACTTCGATATAAATGACACAAGCCTGACCGTTTCGGTCAGGCTTGTGTCATTAGTTGATTGGCGTGGTAAGATTAGAGAAACACTTTAAACAAATTAAAAAAGGTGTGTAGCAAGAGCTACACACCGAAAAAATGCATAACTCTTGGGTTTGTTACCACACAAAATCCAATATTTACACCGAGTATGCAAATAGAGCATGCATTTTTTGCCGTAAAGCAAAAAAAACACCCGGTATAAACAAGAATATTGATTTTGTGTGGTGACTATAATATATCATATTTTACTTAAAATGTCAATATATAGCGTTGACAAATTTTAAATTAAATGGTATAATAACAATATAAAGTATTTGGAAGGGAAAAAGCTCTTATGATAACGATTGTAGCTGATTTTGATGTTAAGCCTGATTGCGTGGACGAGTTTATAAAGCTTGCACGTGAGTGTACAATGAACACCAAAAAAGAGGCAGGCTGTCTTTCATACAAGGTGTTTGAAGGCTATGATGATAAAGCAAAATTCACATTTATAGAGGAATGGGCAAATGAGATTGCCATTGAAAAGCATAACGCAATGCCGCATTTTAAAAAGTTTATTGATGCAATCGGACCGGTTTTAAACTGTCCGCCGTCAATAAAGAAAATATCACGTGTAACGGTAATACGATAAGTCACAATGAAAATTGTGACTTTTTCTAAAGAAGGGTTAATATGATTTTTACAATAGCAGATTTACATTTACCTCTTGGTATAGATAAGCCGATGGATATATTCGGAAGCCGTTGGGAGAATTATGTCGAAAGACTGCGTGAGAACTGGCAGGCATCGGTAAAACCTGACGATACCGTTGTATTGCCCGGTGACTTTTCGTGGGCGACATATATTGATGAGGCAAAAGCGGATTTTGACTATCTTGAGAGCCTGAGTGGTAGGAAAATCATACTGAAAGGTAATCACGACTACTGGTGGACTACGATGTCAAAAATGAATGAGTTCATTGACAAGAACGGATATAAATCGGTTTCGTTTATGCACAATAACTCATTTGAGGCAGAGGGGATTTCAATATGCGGAACACGTGGCTGGCTATACCCCGGATTTTCGGGCTATACCGAAAGTGATGAGAAATATTTTATGCGTGAGGTTGCAAGACTTGAAATCTCGCTTAAAACCGCAAAAACGGACGAAATATATGTATTCACACACTATCCGCCGATGTCGGCTCAGTGTGAGGGAAATGCGTTTATTGATATGTTAAAAAAATATAATGTAAAAAAATGCTTCTACGGACACTTGCACGGCACAAGCCACGCAAACCGTATCCGTGAAGAATATGACGGTATAAAATACTATCTTATATCGTCCGATTTCCTTGGGTTTATGCCCAAATGCATAAAGGGGGAACAATGATGAAGATAATGATAGCATCAGATATACACGGCTCGGAGAAGTGGGCAAAACGTCTTGCTGAAGAATATGAAAAGAGCGGAGCAGAGAAGCTTGTTCTGCTTGGAGATATACTGTATCATGGACCGAGAAATTCACTTACTGACGGACACAATCCGCAGGGCGTTATCTCAATATTAAACGACCTTGCAGAGGAAATCATATCTGTTCGCGGTAACTGTGATGCAGAGGTTGACCAGATGGTGCTTGCATTTGATATAATGGAGGACTATGAGTGCCTTAAGGACGGTGATAGAACCCTTTGGTTTACTCACGGACACGTATATAGCGTTGATTATTTCCCGAAAGCAAAAGAGGGGGATATAATCGTGCAGGGACATACGCACATCCCAATGGACGAGGAGCGAGGCGGCATCCGTTGCGTAAACCCCGGCTCGGTTTCACTCCCCAAAGGCGGAAGCAACCACCAGTGTCTGATATACGAGGACGGCGAATTTTTAACGGTAAACTTGTGAGAGAAATTTACTTTATTGTTCTTGACAAATTCAGTTATTTAAGGTATAATTATCATAATTGGTGTATTGTATATTAAATTATAAATATAAGGAGAGAATGACTATGAAGAAGTTATTATCATTTATTATTGCATCAGCACTTTCACTGTCATCTGTTGGTGCAGTTTTTGCGGCACCGAATGTTTTCGGAATTGAACCGGAAACTACAGTTGACGTTGGTCTTGATGTAAAGATTAAAGGAACAACAGGCGAGTATGGCGATTATGCTACAGCAGAAAATCCGTACATAAGCTATGTGGTGTCCTTGACATCTGAAGGCACAATCAATGCAAAAGCAACTCTTGATATGAGTGAGGTTGCAGCAAAGTGGAATGAGTATATTGATGCGGCTGTTTCAAAGGGAGTGCCGAGAGCTACAGCTTTGGGATATACCGAACTCGATGAGAGTAGATTTTATCTGAAGGTTACTACTAACCCTGCTATTACAAACATACAGGGCAGAAACCTTACACTTAGCTGGAGTGACAAGGCACGAGAGCTTTTTGAGCAGGAAGGCCTTGCAGATTATGAAGAAACGGTTAGCGGTAACACATATACCGTTACAATGAAGGTTAAGGGAACAAACGCACAGCTTGATGCATTTTTCAACTCAAACCCGATGGCAGAGATTTCACTTGAAATCCCGGGCACGACAGTAACCGGAATTGGTGGTCCGTATGCTATTGAGTCAGAGTTTACAGGAACAATTGACATTGATGTTCCGGGTGATGAGAACGATATGGTTGTTAGATTCAGTGATACTGACACAAACTATGTAAAACAGCTTCTTGCATCAGTGCCTGGTCCTGTTGGCGGCGGTGGCGTAGTGAGACCTGTTGCAACACCTACACCGACAGTAGCTCCGACAGAGGCTCCGACAGCAACACCTGAACCACAGCTTGACGGAACAGCTAATGGCGCAAAGCTTAACTATGAAGATCACTATGCATATATTATAGGATATGACGATCAGTACGGCAAAGATGAAGTAAGACCTGAAAATCCGATAACACGTGCTGAGGTTGCAACAATCTTCTACAGATTGCTTGATGATGAATCACGTGAGAAGTTCAGAACACAGGAGAATGAGTTCTCGGATGTAAACGAGGGCGACTGGTATAACAACAACATCTCAACAGTTGCAGCAGCAGGTATTGTAAACGGTTATGATGACGGAACATTCCTGCCGAACAACAAGATAACAAGAGCTGAATTTGCAACAATTGCTGCAAGATTTACGTCATTGGTACATGAGGGCGAGAACCTCTTTACAGATATTGACGGACACTGGGCGGCAGAATATATAAATAATGCTGCAATTACAGGCTGGGTAAACGGCTATGATGACGGAACATTCAAGCCGAACGCCGAGATAACAAGAGCAGAGGCTATAACACTTATAAACAGAGTTCTTTATAGATATGTTCTGGAAGAAGACTTGCATGAGGATATGATTGTATGGTCGGATAATACCCCTGACAAGTGGTATTACACAGCTGTTCAGGAGGCTACAAACTCACACGAATATGATCGTGAGCATATAGGAGAATATGAGACTCATACTGCAATTACAGAACCTCATGACTGGGAGTCACATGAACAGTAAATAAGATAAAGAACTGAGCCTCTGGGTTCAGTTCTTTGTTTGGCTAATGCGCTTAGGAAATTACAGTGAAAGGAAGTCTTAATTATGAGATTAGCAAAAATCATTTCGGCAATTGCTATTGCGATTTGTACTTTTGCTACAGCAACAGCAGTATATGCCACAGAGACAAGCGAATTACCGACAAGCCTAATAAACGGTAGCTTTGAGATACCGGTTGTTGGTGAGATATCAAAGACTGACGGTGATTTAAGCTCCGGTACTCAAGGTGCGTGGTATCTGCAGACTAATGAAGGTTTTGAGGAAATGGCTAAAAATCAGGGCTATGACGGATTTGGTTGGAGAACTACTGCGTATGACGAGAAAATTGAGCTTGTTTCTGTAAACCGTGCTGATACCTCAGGATATAAGGTAGAGCCATATGACGGTGATCAATTTGCAGAACTTATTGCTGAGGAACAGTCATCAATATACCAGACTATATCGACCACAACCGTGGGTGAGGTGTTTAACTGGAAGCTTGCTCATGCGGGACGTTCTACAAAGGATACAATGGGTCTTTTTATAGGCCCTGCACAAGCCAATTATCAGAAAAACATTGCTGCAGGTAACGATATCTTTATGTGGATGGCAGAGCTTATAAAGAATACATCACAGATTGACTGGGAAACTGCAGAGGTAGGATATACAAAGCATACGGTTTATTCGCGGGAAGATATAGATTTATCAGAGGTTACAAGTCAGAATTATACAGAATATTTCTCATTCACAAAAACAGCGGAAATAAATCAGGAATGGCGTTGTTGGCTTATTACCGACGATGCAGGAGTATGGGGTGAGTATAGTGACTTTTACACTGTACCTGATGACCAACCGGAAACAACCTTTGCATTTACGGCAATTACCGGATATGAAAACTATCCGACAATAAAAGGGCAGTATAATGAGGGGAACCTGCTTGATGCCATCAGCTTTGCAACCTTCTATCCGCTGCGTGTTGCAACAACGCAGGGTGGTACAGGTACTGTAAGTGCAGGCGAAACAACGCAAGAGGTTTCTTATGATGCTGACTATACCGGTATTTTTGATGACGGTACTGTTGTAACAGTTACTGCCATTCCGCAAGAGGGTTATCATCTTCTGGGTATGTATATTAACGGCGTGTTCTGTACAGGGGATGATGCAGGGCATTTTACCGATTTAGGTGACGGAGTATATTCTCATACAGTAACAATGGATACGGCAAGATATGTTCAGCTTGTTTTTGCAAAAGAGGGAACGGTTATATATGACCCTAACGGCGGAACATTCCGTGACTCTCCAGAGGATACCGAAATAAGAATGGCGTCGGTTGCAGACGAGGAAAATAACACATACGAAAAATGGGCAAATACGGAGGACGCACTGCCGCCAAACGATAAAACGCGGTTTATAGGCTGGTATGTGGGACGTATTGCATATAATGGTGCAGCAGGCGGTGCACTGATAACAAGCGACCATACTGTTACATATAATACCGGCACAGTGCCCGGTGATACAAGTGATGACACCATTGACCTTGACTATACGCTTGCGGTAAGAAACGCATCAAGCAGTCAGGCTTTTGACCTTAGTGACGGTCTTGTAATGATTGCCGAATGGGAATATCTGCAGGAAACTGCTGTCAGGACGAAGCCCATGGAGGACGGTCATTATTTAGACGATAACACGGGCGGATATGTAACGCAGACAATTGCTGATATTGATTCGGACAGAGTTCGTGATAATGGCTACGGAAGACTTCGGGATGTTGTAACCCTTCATGCAAAAGCCAACGATGGTTACCGTTTCAGAGGCTGGTATGATACAGAAGGAAATCTGCTATCGATAAGAGATGTTTATGAATACGAGGTTTCGGGTCATACTATAGTTTATGCGTATTTCAGTGAATTGCATCATCCGATTGTATCGTTTGTATCAGCAACCGGCAATGAGCTTCTTAACGGACAGAGTACGCATACAATTTATTGCGGAACAGGTGTGACACCTGAATCGGCTCTTACGGGAATTGGCGGAGAAAATGTGTACGGAAGCACTATATCAACGGGCTTCATAACAAGACAGTTACTTGATCCGGCACATAAATATGCATATAGTCAGTGGTCGATAATCATTCCTGTACCTGACGGTGAAAATTCGGTATTTATAAAGAAATCTTCAGATGCGACAAGCAGTAATTTCGTTTTTGATGCAACTCCTGTAATTGAAGATGCATCAGGCGTTCAGGTGAATAAGGGAAATATATATAAAGTAACCTCTTTTGTGGATGGCTCAGATCATATTACAATCAATCTGTTCAATACTTTATTTATTCCTACTATTATGACATCAGAGGGCGAAATTGAACTTATATACGGTATCACACTTGACAGTATATATGCACCGGGTGCTCAGGCAACACTTGATTTAAAAGAACACGTTTCAGATATGTTGTTTGAGTCGGTTGATATAACAGAGGATGGCGAAAAATTTAACCATTCCAAAACATTTGACGAATATCTGACTGATGCAGATAATAAATATTCAACTGCTAAACCAGTATCGGAGGCGAAATAAAATGAAAAAATATGTGACTCCGAAAATACAGGTATATCATTTTATAGACCGCATTGCGACTGCTGAAGTATCGCCACTGAGCGAAGTGTATGCAGCGGGGAGCACAAACTCGGTTATATTGAACGGTGCGAAGGCACAAAGAACAACGACAGCAGATATTAAGGATATTCTTGAATTTAAGTAAACAAAAAAATCAAGTGGATTTTTCCACTTGATTTTTTGTTGTTATTCTGCTTCTATTTCGTTACCTGATGCCGGTGGCAGAGTTGCCGTCTGCGGTGCAGGTGTTATTGTTGCAGGTTTTTGTGTAGGCTTCTTTGTAGCTGCCGGAGCAGTTGTAGCTGCCGGCTTTTTCGTAGCCTTTGGAGTTGCAGTCGCTGATGAGGGTTTCTTAGTTGATGTTGGCTTCTTTGTCGGACGCTCACTGTCTTCGTCCTCATCCTCATCTGATGGGGTGTTGCCCTCTTCGTCCTCAAATTCTGCTTCTTCGTCTTCGTACTCTATTTCATTGATGAACTCTATCTCATCAAGTCTGCTGAATGTATAGCCTTTTTCCATAAGATACTCTATAAGGTTGCCGAGCATCTTCGGTGTTGCCGTGTTCTCTTCCTTGTTGTTAAGCTGTATAACAAGGTTATTGAGGTCAGGCTCGTTGTTCTTGTAATAAGTCATAAGCTGTTCTGCTGAACGTGCTGTATTTGAATCGCCTACGCCTGCGTTCCAGTCGCAGTAGTAATATCCGTTCTCTGCAAGCTCGTCTTTGTATCTCTGCTTCTCTGAACCAAATGCCGAGTTCTCATAGCTTCCGCCGAGGAATCTGTAAAGCTTTATAGGCTTCTTTTTGTCCGGTGTATTTTCAACTATAAGGTCGTAAGTTTCTTCAACTTCATCCATAAAGGTCGTTTTGTCTGCATATAATATATCAGCATTACCGGATTTTGAAAGCGGAAGGACAAGATGACCTTCTTCAATAGCACGTGTACATAGATAGGGGTTGTCCTTTATGTCAGTGCCGTTCATAAAGAATGTAGCTTTTACATTGTATCTTCTCAATACATCAAGTATTGCAGGTGTAACATCCTCTGACGGGCCATTATCGAATGTGAGATATACATGGTCAGTCTGACCTGAATCCTTTATAATGTCGAGATAGTTGTTTCTGCCCTCCTTAGGCTCGGGCATTGACGGATCAAACTTTGCTTCCTCGTCGTTTTTATCCGGCACCTCTGTTACTACCGGAGCAGTGTTTTCTTCTGAAGGTTTGTTTGCACACTTCGCGATATTAAAAATCAGAAGAAATGCCAGAAATGCAATTGCTATTATTAAAACTATACGTTGTATTTTTCTTTGCCGTTCTCTCTTTTTATGTTGCATTTTAAGGCGTTCACGTCGCCTTGCTTCAAAATCCTGTGATAATGCCACTTTTTTCACCTCGTATATAAAATTAACAAACGGAGAAAATCTCCCTACAGGAGTATTATACACTAAAGAGCACAAAAATTCAATGATTTTCTTTAAAAATTTTCAAAAAATAATAAGGAGTGATAAAATGCATAAGATTTTGGCAGTATTATGCACGTTAATGTTTTTTGTTACGGGTTGTTCGGAGTCGGGGAATACGGAAACTGTTGAAACATTATCAGACTACGAAAGCTTAAGTACACAAGGGCAAGGCTGGGGATTTGTACGAAAGAAGGGCAAGGCACCTGACATCCCATCAGCACAGGTTGAGCTTTTGCGTAAGTATAACGGCGAATACCTTGGAAAAGAGGATGAAAAGGCACTGTACCTGACCTTTGATGAAGGGTATGAAAACGGCTTTACGGCAGTAATCCTTGACGTTCTTGCAAAAACAAAAACACCTGCCGCATTTTTTGTGACAGGTCCGTACCTTGAAGGTCAAGAGGAGCTTGTAAAACGAATGATAGACGAGGGGCATACCGTAGGCAACCATACCGTAAACCATCTGAATTTACCCAATCAACCCCCTGAAACCGTGAGCGATGAAATAACAGAGCTGAACGAAATGTGTGAAGAAATGTACGGGTACAAGATGCAGTATATGCGTCCGCCGGAGGGTGAATTTTCTGAAAAGTCGCTTGCCGTTACAAACGATTTGGGGATGCGGACAATTATGTGGAGCTTTGCCTACAAGGACTGGGACATAAATAATCAGAAGGGTGCAGACTATGCATATGAGAGTGTGATGCCTTATCTGCACGACGGTGCAGTGATACTTCTGCACGCCGTGTCGAGTGATAATGCATCTGCACTTGAACGGATCATTACAGATGCAAAAAAAGCGGGGTACACCTTTAAAACTCTGGATGAGTTATAATACGGCAGGTTTCTTTTTCAAGCCTTACACTAACCGGATTTTTTGTGGTATTTATAACGGCTTTCGGGTACAGAAACAGAAGTGTGCGTAATCCGTATTCTGTTTCGGATTCAGAACGTGGCGAATAAAAAACTGTATGTACATTACGGTTTATGATGCTGTTTGCAATTAGGAGCATCAGTATAGAAATACCCGATATTATAACGAATAACGAACAAATTACAACTAAAAATTCCATATAGCTTTCACAACCTTTCTTTTGTATAATATGAATATAAAACACAGGTTGTGAAAGCTTTTGTTGTACTTGACAAATATATGGAATTTTAGTATAATATACGTTGAATAATAATGTATTAAAAAGTACGAGGTAAATAATGATTACAGTAACAAATTTAAGCGTGAATTTTGACGGTCAGCCGTTGTTTAAGGATGTAGATTTGAAATTCACACCGGGCAACTGCTATGGTGTTATAGGTGCAAACGGTGCAGGCAAGTCCACGTTTTTAAGAGTGCTTTCGGGCGACCTTGATTCAACATCGGGTGATGTGTCTATTGCACCCAACTGCCGTATGTCAGTTCTTAAGCAGGACCACTTTGAGTTTGATGAGTACACAGTATTGGACACTGTCATAATGGGTAACAAAAAGCTCTATGACATAATGAAAGAAAAGGATGCTCTTTATATGAAAGAGGACTTTTCTGATGAGGATGGCATCCGTGCCGCAGAGCTTGAAGCAGAGTTTGCGGAAATGGACGGTTGGGAAGCAGAATCTGATGCATCAAAGCTGATACAGGGACTCGGACTTCCTGAGAGCCTGTTATATTCAAATATGGCAGACCTCGGCGGTAACGAAAAGGTCAAGGTTCTTTTAGCACAGGCACTTTTCGGCAACCCCGACATCATACTTCTTGACGAGCCTACAAACCATCTTGACATAAACGCTGTTGAATGGCTTGAGGACTTTCTGATGGACTATGAGGGTACGGTTATAGTTGTATCGCATGACAGATATTTCTTGAATGTTGTTTGTACCCATATGGTTGATATTGACTACGGTAAGATAAAAATGTATGTCGGAAACTATGAGTTCTGGTACGAATCATCACAGCTTGTTCAGAAAATGATAAAACAGCAGAACAAGCGAAATGAAGAAAAAATAAAGGAGCTTGAAACATTTATTCAGCGATTCTCGGCAAATAAGTCAAAGTCGAAGCAGGCAACAAGCCGTAAGAAAATGCTGGACAAGCTTACTGTAAACGAAATGCCGGCATCATCACGCCGTTATCCTTTTGTCGGCTTTGAGATGGACCGTGAGGCAGGAAAGGACCTCCTTACAGTAACAGAGATTTCAAAGAGCTTAAACGGCGAGATGTTGTTCGATAAAATATCATTCACGCTTAACCACGGCGACAAGATTGCAATAATCGGCGAGAATGAGCTTGCGGTTACTGCGCTCTTGAAAATTCTTGCCGAAGAGGACGAGCCGGATTCAGGTGAAATCAAGTGGGGTGTAAGCACATCACGCAGTTATTTCCCGAAGGACAATAACGAGTATTTTGAGGGCTCGACGTTAAACCTTTGCGACTGGTTAAGACAGTATTCAAAGCCCGGATTTGAAACGCAGAACGACACGTATATACGAGGCTTTCTTGGCAGAATGTTGTTCTCGGGTGATGATGTTTTCAAGCAGGTAAAGGTGCTTTCAGGTGGCGAAAAGGTGCGTTGTATGCTCTCACGTATGATGCTTTTCGGCTCAAACGTACTGTTGCTTGACCAGCCTACAAACCATCTTGACCTTGAGTCAATTACTGCAGTGAACAACGGTCTTGCAGCGTTCAAGGGTAATGTAATTTTTGCATCGCACGACCACGAGTTTATGAACACAATCGCAAACCGTATTATAAGAATAAATGCGGACGGAAGCATCACAGACAGAATGTGTACCTATGACGAGTATTTAGAGAAACTGAAGAATGGTGAGGTGTAACCAATGAGTAAAGCAGACGAATTATTTATAAAAAACTGCCGTGAGATTATAGACAACGGCTTTTCGGATGAAGGCTTGCCCGTACGCCCGAAATGGGAGGACGGAGTAAGTGCTCATACAAAAAAGAGCTTTTGTATTGTAAACCGCTATAATCTTGCAGAGGAATTTCCAATACTCACATTAAGACGCACATACCTTAAAAGTGCGGTTGATGAGATTTTGTGGATATGGCAGAAAAAGTCAAACAATATCAAGGATTTGCACTCACATATATGGGATTCGTGGGCGGATGAGAACGGCTCAATAGGAAAGGCTTACGGCTATCAGTTAGGCGTAAAGCACAGCTATCCCGAGGGCGAGTTTGACCAGGTTGACAGAGTTATATACGACCTTAAAAACAACCCGTCATCACGCAGAATTATGACAAATATCTATGTGCATCAGGACTTGAAGGATATGAACCTTTATCCGTGTGCATACAGTATGACATTCAATGTATCGGGTAACACACTCAATGCGATACTCAATCAGCGTTCGCAGGATATGCTTGCGGCAAACAACTGGAATGTTGTTCAGTACAGTGCATTGCTTATTATGATGGCAAAGACTGCAGGACTTGTACCGGGTGAATTGGTGCACGTTATTGCCGATGCTCATATATATGACAGGCACATTCCTATAATTGAGAAGATTATCAGTAATGAGCCGTATGATGCACCGATACTGCACGTTGCAGACAAGACAGATTTCTATGAGTTCACACGTGATGATTTCACGCTTGAGAACTATAAATACCACGAGCTTGACGAAAAAATCCCCGTGGCTATATAACTGAAAGGATAAAAGAAAAATGAAACTTGGATTTATTGGTGCGGGCAATATGGGCAGTGCCATAATCGGCGGTGCAATATCAGCAGGTGTTGTAAATGGTAAGGACATTACAGTATCTGACCGTGACACACAAAAGCTTGATGCACTCAAAGAAAAATACGGTGTAAATACTAAAACAGACAACACGTATTCTACAGCCTGCGATATTGTATTCCTGTGCGTGAAGCCGAATGTTCTGGCAGATGTGATAAACGAAATATCAGGTGAAAAAAACTCAAACACTGTATTTGTATCAATTGCGGCAGGACAGTCAACCGAAAAAATCGTAAATCTGTTTGGTGAGCCTGTCAAGGTGGTACGTGTTATGCCGAACACTCCGGCACTTGTGGGTGAGGGAATGTCGGCAGTATGTGCAAATACAAATGTAACAGAAAACGAGTTGAAGTCCGTACTTGATATATTGCGTTCATTCGGACGTGCAGAGGTTGTTTCGGAAAGTCTTATGGACACAGTAACGGCTGTCAGCGGCTCGTCACCTGCGTATGTGTTTATGTTTATTGAAGCTATGGCAGATGCGGCGGTAAAGGGTGGTATGACACGTGATATGGCATATACCTTTGCGGCACAGTCTGTCTTGGGCAGTGCAAAAATGGTTCTTGAAACCGGTATGCATCCGGGTGCATTAAAGGATATGGTATGCTCGCCCGGCGGTACAACAATTGATGCTGTTGCCGTGCTCGAAAATGAGGGTATGCGTAATGCCGTTATGAAGGCAATGGAAGCTTGTATAAAGAAATCAAAATCAATGTAAACAAAAGAGGAAAAACAAATGAATTTATTCATAACATTTCTACTGCTCATAATAGGGTTTGTACTTCTGGTAAAGGGCTCGGATGTGTTCGTTGACGGTAGCGTGTCGGTGGCAAAGCTTTTGCGTGTGCCGGCAGTGATTATCGGACTTACTATTGTTTCAATGGGAACATCAGCACCTGAGGCAGCAGTCAGTATAACTGCCGGAATAAAAGGCAGTAATGAAATTGCAATTTCTAACCTTGTTGGCTCAAATGTTTTCAATATGCTTTGTGTTGCGGGTGTAAGTGCCATAATAACACCGTTTGTGGTTGATAAGACAGTATTAAAACGTGACTTTCCGGTGTCAATAGCGGTTATGGCACTTGCGGTACTTATGGCATTTACCGGCAGCGAAGTAACAAGAGTTGAAGGTATAATATTTCTGGTAATATTTGTTGGATATATTGCATATCTTGTAAGAAACGCAATTAAAAACCGCGAAAAATCGAATAATAACGAAAGGCCTATGCCGGCATTGAAGAGTGTCTTATTTATAGTTGTAGGTCTTGCAGCTATAATATGCGGAGGTCAGCTTGTTGTTGAGAGTGCAAAGGCTATTGCAAAAGCCTTCGGAATGTCCGAAACACTTATAGGCGTTACGATAGTAGCTATCGGTACATCTCTGCCTGAGCTTGTAACAAGTATTGTTGCGGCATACAAGGGACAGAGCGAAATTGCAATAGGAAATGTTGTAGGTTCAAATATATTTAATATTACATTTATACTCGGTCTTTCATCTGCATTTACCCCGATAGCGGTTGTAAATGAAGCTATGATTGATAATATGATAATGATTGCGGTAAATGCAATAGGATTTGTTTTTTGTCTTACAGGCAAAAAACTCAACCGTATTGAAGGTGCGGTTATGATTGGTATGTACGTTTTGTATACAGTATATTTATTGATGCGTTAGGGGAGGTAACAATATGAAAATATGTATTTTTGGTGCAGCAAGTAATCTGATAGATGATAAGTACATCAAAAGGTCAGAGGAGTTATGCTATAAAATAGCAAAGAACGGACATGAGCTTGTGTTCGGTGCAGGTGCAAACGGACTTATGGGTGCGGCGGCACGATCTTTTACACGTGCCGGCTCAAAGATAACGGGAGTTATACCGCATTTCTTTAAAACAGATACGGTTGAGCCGATTTATGATAAATGTGATGAACTGATTTTTACCGACACAATGCGTGAACGTAAAAAGATTATGGAGGATATGGCGGATGCATTTGTGGTTCTTCCTGGCGGTATAGGTACACTTGAGGAGCTGTTTGAGATAATAACTTTAAAACAGCTTGCACAGCATAAAAAGCCTATAGCTTTCTTTAACATATATGATTATTACGATAAGCTTATGGGATTTATGGACCATTGTGAGCATGAGAAGTTTATCCGTGAGGGATGTCATAATCTATATCTTGCAACGGATGATGACGAAAAGCTCATTGACTATATCGAGGATGATACTCCGTTTACATTAGGACTTAAAGATTTAAAATAAAAAATATTGCGTGTGTCAAAAACACGCAATATTTTTTTAGATAATACTTCCTATTACGCCGTAGCTTACAAGTGTCATCACAAGCCCTGCTGTCATTACTCCCAACAGAACGAAGAACAAGCTCTTTTTTCTGTTCAGCCCGAGCAGTACAGCTAACAAACTTCCTGTCCATGCACCAGTTCCCGGAAGCGGTATAGCAACAAACAGGAACAGCCCCCAATATCCGTATTTCTGAATCTGGTCAGATTTTTTCATAACCTTTTCTTCAAGCTTTATCGGAATTTTTGAAATATGCTTTACTGTTTTCATCCAGTCAAAAATCTTTTCAATAAACAACAGTATAAACGGAATCGGAATCATATTACCGATAACTGCCGCAATATATGTCTGAATTAACGGAAGCTTTAGAAGCCCTGCAACAAGTATACTGCCACGCAATTCAAGTAGTGGTATCATTGAAATCAGTGCAGTTACCAACTGATGGGGAATACCCCAGCCTACAAGTGCGTCTTTTATTGCTATTGCTATACTATCCATTATTTCCTCCGATATCTTTATTCTCGCAGATAAACTGCACGGCATTGTGGTTTACAACAAAGTCAACCGAATCGTATTCGCCGCCAAACTCACCGTCAAGTGTCCATTTAACAGGCTCATCTGTTGTTATATGTGCACTTTTTGCAGAAATTATACTTGCCCCGTGAACTTCCGTTTCGCCGTTTCGAATTCCTGCAATGATTACGGGCAGGTCTAAAATATTTACTGACTTTGGCACAACTGCAATCTCAAAAATACCGTCGCTTGTGTCAATATCATAAAACTTACCGAACGTAAATCCACCAACACTCGTTGAGTTCATTATAAGAACAAGTGCTGCGTTGGTTTGGATAACTTCGCCCGAATCTGTAACAATCCGTGTGTTTACGCCTTTGATTCTCGGCAGACTTTTAAGCCCTTCTAAAAAATATGCCGCAGAGCCTAAAATATTCTTGTTAATCTGCGGTGTTGCATAAGAAACATCGGTAAACGCACCGAATGCCGCAACATATATAAACGGCTTGTTGTTGAATGAGCCGATATCATAATTCAAAAATCTGCCGTTTATGATTTCATCAACTGCATCAAGCGGAGTGGGGGGTATGTTATTTGTTGATGCAAAATCGTTCATTGTACCCGACGGAATATATCCTATAGGGATACGGCTGTCCTTGTCGATACGCAGCATACCGTTTACCGCTTCATTAAGCGTACCGTCACCGCCTGAAATTACTGCGATATCATACTGTGATGCACAGGACTGGATCTTTCTTTCGCAGTCATTGGCGTGCTTTGTAGGATAAACCGTAACCTCATAGCCGGCATCGGTGAATTTGTCAATTATCTCAAAAAGCGAGTTTTTTATCTTGCCTTTTCCTGAATTGGGGTTAAATATAAAAAGTATCTTATTTCCCATTTTATCTACCTCTGTAAACTATGATGAAAAATGACCTCTACATATATTATAATACTTTTTTTAAACTTGTCAATAACTTAAATTGTAAATTTCTTGAAATTTGGTATATAGTATGATATAATTAGTGTATCAATTCACGGAGGGAACGGAAAATGGATACAAAGCACATTTTAAATCTGATTGAGGAAAGAAAATATGAGCTTTTTGAGCTTCTGAGCTCGTTTGTAAAGTTTAACACAGAAAATTTCAGAAGCTCCGGTAACGAAGAGGAGTTTGCAAAGCATTTACATAAGCTCTGTCAGGATATGGGGCTGGAGAGTGATATTTATTCTCCGCTTGAGATAGATGGGTTTGAAAATCATCCCGATTATATGCCGGGCAGAGGGTTGGAAAACCGCTATAATGTAACAGCACGCTGGAGAGGCACACAGGACGCTGACGATCTTATGCTTATGGGACATTCTGATACGGTCGAAATAGGCGATATTGCAAACTGGGAAAGAGAGCCACTTTCGGGTTCTATAGAGGACGGCAGGATATGGGGCAGAGGTACCGGTGACGACAAATACGCACTTGCAACAGTATTGTTTCTCATAAAGCTTTTTAAAGAAGAAGGCTTTGTCCCCAAGAAGAATATTTTATTCTCTGCATATGTTGATGAAGAACACGGTGGCTCGCACGGTGCTTTGGCGGCTGTATTAAAATATCCCTGTCCGAGAATTGTTAGTATGGACGGTTGTGAGGATCAGATATGGCACTGTGGCTCGGGTGGTCAGGAAGTACATTATGCTTATCATACAAAGGATACTGTTGACAGTGCAAAGCTTGCCGCAAGTGCACTTCCGATTGTCATAGAAGAAATCGAAAAGTTTGGTGACCGTCGCCGTAACGAGCTTGCCCGAAATAGATTCTACAAGGGAACAATCATCCCCGAAACTGCACTTCGTTATATGGATGTGCATGCAGGAGATCACGGTAACGACCTCGGAACGGGAACGGTATATTTTACTTTCTATACCGACAAAACAAGAGAGGAAATTGAAGTGGAGTTTAAAGAGCTTGAATCAGTTCTAAAAAAGCGTCTTGAGCCCATGGGAATTAAAGGTGACGGTATAATACCGAGAACACGTTTCTTCCATTACGTACATTGTGAGCCTGACAGTGAGGATATAAAGGCAATGGTAGATGCGGCGGTCGAGGCGACGGGCAAAGCACCGATTGTATGCGGTTCGTGTCTTTCAGACTTGTCTGTTATATCAAAGTACGGCAGTAGTGAGGCATACGGCTTTGGTATGGGACGTGACTTCAGCCTGCCGGGCGGTGCACATCAGCCTAACGAATTTATTGAATGTGATAAATTTGTAGAATACACAAAGACCATTGCGGCTTATATTATTAAGACGATGGGATAATGTGAAAGTAAAAGAAAGGATGTGTTGTTATGAAAAAAGTAATCAGTTTTTTAATCGTAATTATGATGATGTCAACCACAGTATTGGCTGATACGGCAGACGGCTTGCGTGGGATGCTGGCAGAGCAGGCACAGCTTGAGTCATTTGAAACTAAAACTGTACTTACGGCAAAATTGAATAAACCATTAGAAGTAATTGAGTATATTCCTGCTGATGAAGATTTTGATGTTGATTACAGTATGCTCATTGGTGACCTTATTAAATCGAAGGCAACAATAGAATGTGCATTTAATGTGTCAGAGGACTATAAAAAAATTCAGATGTCGATAAGCACCGCATGCGATATTCCTGTACATATCAACGACGGATTAAAGTTTGACGCATATGCAAAATCCGGAATCTGGTACAATTATGATGTAACAGATGCACAAAATCCGGTTTTCACTGTTATCAGCAAGAGCCCGATTGAGCCGTATTATGAGTTTTTTGATTTGATTAAAGAAAGTGGCATGGATTTTTCTTCGGTTATAAATGCTGATGTAATAAAAGACGCAATTGACGGCCTTGTTACTGCGATTGAAAACAATGCAGATATAACAAGAACAGCAAAAGGCTACACAGTAAATTTCGATGATGCCGGCTTTGCCGGATTTATCCGCGACTGTGCCGGTATGGCGGAAACTTATATTACAGATGATGATATAAAAGAAGCGTTGAAAGAGGTTTCTGTATACAACAATTTTGATGTTATCGGGGAAGATGGTATAACGCTTCAGATAACGAAGAATGCAAACGGCAATATCACTGCTTATGCTGAAAAGGTTCACATTGATTTTAATCTTTTTGATTTGCTTGCAAGTATAGGTATGTCGACAGACGGACTTGAACGTGATAAATCGCAGATAGACATCACCTTTGAAGCAGTTTCAGAGATTTCGGGGCATAACCGGACAACGGTTGCTATTCCTGAACTGACAAAGGATAATTCAAGGCATATGTATGAATATCACTACGGAGAGGGTTATTATTATCCTGAAAAATCACCTGTTTTTGAGGATAACAAGATATATTATCCGATGAATGAGATTATTGAACTTTGTGAGATAGGCATTGTAATTGACGGCAATAAAGTAATATCGGGTGATGCAGTTTTTGAGTGTGACCAGACACAACTGATTATGGTTGATGATGAGCCATATGTAACAGAGGATGTGCTTGAATTCATCGGTCTGTCTTATGTGGATGTCAATTACGATGTAAACCAGGAAAAGTTTAAATACTATTTCATATATACTGTGCCCGATGCACCCGAAGAAGATGAATATGATGATTTTTATGAAGACTATTATGATGCATATGAATCACGTTATTTGCGTATCGGATTTGATATAAACCGTGCACCGTATGCAGATAAAGGAATATACTTTATGCCTGTTTATGAGTTTGTGTGCGGATTGGGCAATGGTGAGTTTGAATACGGTTATAAATCATTGAAGTATACAGCTACTAATGAAAATACAGATGGAATAAAAACTCTTTTGGTAAAAGATGGTGACAGCTTCGTTACTGTAAACGGAGAAAAAATTGCTATCGAAAAACCTGCGGTTGAAGTAGACGGGGTTCTGAACATTCCTGTTAGCTTTGTCAGAACTTACGGTTATTCAGCAGAGATAAGAAGTAATTTTTCTGTCAGTGCAGACGGTTATGCACACACAACATACAGTTTTACAAAAGAAAATCCTTTGTACGTGGAAGTGCCATATGAAGCACCGTATCTGTATGTGGATATAGTATCAGATCAGATGCCATATGTTGATGACGGCAAAGTGTTTGTGCCACTGTACGATTTACTCTACGGTATGTATGAAGGCGAGTTTTCGTTCACAGAAAACGGAATGGAATATGTAGCTACGGAGGATAATGACTACGGAATTAAAAAGGTATCGGTTGCTGTCGGCGATGATTTTGTGGTGGTTGATGATGAAAAGGTGGGGATTGAAAACAAAGTAGTGCGTGTAAACGATATTATCCGCGTACCACTTGCATTCACAGAAGCGTTGGGATTTGAAACGGAGGATATAAATATCTATGGTTCAGAGACTTGGTTTAGCTTCTCGATACCTAATCCGAATTACACAGAATAATAACAAAAAAGACATCCTGATGGATGTCTTTTTATGTGGTAGCGGTAACTAGATTCGAACTAGTGACACTGCGGGTATGAACCGCATGCTCTAGCCAACTGAGCTATACCGCCGAACAACATAAGCTATTATACACTATAATTTGCTGGTTGTCAAGCATTTTTTTTGAAAAAATTCAATTTTTTTCAAGCCCGAGTATGCGTTCTGCATTTTTGTGTGTTATAAGCTCAAAATCATCGTCTGAAATCCCCGATGCTTTTAAGAACCGCAACGTATCAACCGGGGATTCCCATGGCATATCCGAGCCGAAAAGGATTTTGTCTGCACCGTGATTTTCTATTATGCGTCTGTACTGCTCAGGAGTTATATAGTTGCTCACAATCGAAATATCAAAATATGCTTTTGAGTTTATCAGATACTTTTCAATGTCATCCCACTGATTGAAAGCTCCCATATGTGCAAGGATAACAAACGAATCGTCAACCTTATTAAGCATAGGTCTTATTCTTGCAAGGTCCGCTTTAAACGGTGCAGGAATACCTATATCATGCCCCGAATGAATCGTAACATACATTCCTTTTTCAGTTGCACACTTTACAAGCTTGATAAATTCATCACTGTCGGCATTTGTATCCTGATAATCAGGGTGGAGTTTGATGCCCTTAAAGCCCATATCTGAAAGCTCTGTCAGCTTATATTCGATATCCGTATCCTGGGGGTGTATTGTGCCGAAAGATATTATTTTATCTGATGTAATCTCCTTTGCAAATCTGTTAATCGATGCATATTGCGACGGTTTTGTGGCAATCGGCATTGTAACACTCATATCAACACCTGTTTCTTTCATATTCTCAAGAAGAAGCTTGGGTGTTCCGCCATAGTTTAGTTTTTGATTGATTTTATAAGTATCACGCATTTTTCCCAAAAGATATGCAAGTGTCTTTTCTGCTATTGCATCGGGAAAAGTGTGGACGTGAAAGTCTATTAACATTTTTGTCACCTCGATAGCTGTTATTTTAGCACAACAAAGCATAAAAATCAAGTTTTTTTGGCAAGATAAACAATAAAATTTATATATTCTTCAATAGATGTCAAATATGTGCAAAATATGGAATAGATGGCAGAAAACTATTGACAATGCGGATTATTTGGAGTAAAATAATAAGGAGTGGGCGATAGACCACATGGAAAGGAATGATAAGATGAAAACGGTATATTTAGACAATAATGCAACGACAAGTATCAAACCTGAGGTTGTTGAAGCTATGATGCCGTATCTTACTGATATATGGGGCAATGCCTCGTCGGTTTTCTACGAAGTTGGTCAGAAAGCCGAGGCGGAGCTTATTAAGCTTCGAGAGAGTGTTGCGAAAAACATTGGTGCAAAGAACGCAAACGAAATCTATTTCACATCATCCGGCTGTGAGGCTGATAACTGGGCTATAAAAGGCTATGCGTTTGCAAACAAGCGAAAGGGTAACCACATAATCACAACAAAGATTGAGCATCACGCAATCCTTGGCACGTGTGAATTTCTTGAAAAGCACGGCTTTAACGTGACGTATCTTGATGTTGACGAGGCTGGTATAGTAACGCCCGAAGCGGTAGAGGCGGCAATAACTGATGATACAATCCTTATCTCGGTTATGATGGCGAATAACGAAATCGGAACAATTGAGCCGATAAAGGAGATTGCAGAGGTTGCAAAGAAGCATAAAATTGCGTTTCACACAGACGCAGTGCAGGCAATCGGACACGTGAGGGTTGATGTTACTGATTTAGGTGTTGATATGCTTTCAATCAGTGCACATAAGTTCCACGGCCCCAAAGGCGTTGGAATGTTGTATATAAAGAACGGTACACGAATTGATAACCTTATCCATGGCGGCGGTCAGGAGAGGGGTAAGCGTGCGGCAACAGAAAACCTTGCAGGAATTGCAGGTCTTGCCAAGGCACTTGATATTGCAGTATCGGATATTGATAAGAATATGGCACACATGCAAAAAATGCGTGACAGACTTATAAACGGTATCCGTGAAAGAATAGATTATATAAAGCTTAACGGACCGACTGACGAGCGTCGTTTATGTAATAACGTAAACTTCTCTTATGAGTTTGTTGAGGGTGAAGCAATACTTATGCGACTTAATATGAAAGGCATCTGTGCATCAAGCGGAAGTGCCTGTGCATCAGGTTCGCTTGACCCGTCGCACGTGCTTTTGGCTATCGGTGTACCGCACGAGATTGCACACGGCTCGATAAGGTTCAGTGTGAGTGAGGATACAACCGAAGAAGAGGTTGACTATGTCCTTGAGACAATGCCGAAAATTATAGACGGCTTAAGAGCCATGTCGCCGATGTTCGAGGCATTTGAGGAGGGTAAGTTAGAGTCGTTTACTAAGAAAGTCTGAATAAATCATTCATCTTGCACTTTTGTGCTCACTCGCGTACCTATGTACAGCTCGTTTGCCTAAAAGCACAATCTGAGCAATTTATTCAAACTTTGATATAAACCACCTAAAATAGAAAGGAATCAGAAAAATGTACAGCGAAAAAGTAATGGACCATTTTGAAAACCCGAGAAACGTGGGCAAGCTCGAAGATGCTAATGCTGTCGGTGAGGTTGGAAACGCAACTTGCGGTGACATAATGAAAATATATATGAAAATAGAAAACGGTATCATTGAGGATGTATCTTTTAAGACATTCGGCTGCGGTGCCGCAATCGCAACAAGCTCAATGGCAACGGAGCTTGTTAAGGGTAAGACGGTTGAAGAAGCTCTACAGCTTACAAACAAGGCAGTTATGGAAGCACTTGATGGACTTCCGCCGGCAAAGGTACACTGCTCGGTATTGGCAGAGCAGGCAATCCACGCAGCACTTAAGGACTACAGCGAAAAGACAGGTATTGACCTCGGACTTCCGGAATCAGTGCATGAGTTTGACTGTGCATCATTCCATAAGTCGATGAATGAGGAAAATAAAAAATAAAAGAGAATACGGTGGCGAAGCAACGTAGTGATTGACTATGTTGCTTTTTTTATTCATAAAAAGAATATTTAACACACAATTAACATACCATAACTTTCAGAATTAACATAGCCTATGCTAAACTGTTATCGTAGTCAAAAAAAGAAAAAATTTAAGGAGAGTGATTTTGATGAAAAAAATCATAAGTATTTTGACAGTAGTAGGTTTGCTGATGGCTTGCTTCACAGGTTGTGGCAGCACAAGCACAGAGGATGGCATAGTTGCAACGGATGGCTCAACCTCGATGGAAAAGGTAATTGGATATTTGTCTGAAGTCTATATGGAAGAAAATTCAGATGTAAAGGTTACTTATAATCCCACAGGCTCAGGTAGTGGTATTCAGGCAGTGCTTGAGAGCAGATGCGATATCGGTCTTTCAAGCCGTGATTTGAAAGATGAGGAGAAAGCAGAGCTTAACGGAACGGTAGTCGCTATTGATGGTATTGCAGTAATTGTAAACCCTGAAAACCCTGTTAAGGACCTTACAATCGAACAGATTGCAGGACTTTATAAAGGCGAAATTACAAATTGGAGCGAGGTCGGCGGTGCAGATGCTCCCGTTGTACTTATCGGAAGAGAGGCTGCATCCGGCACAAGAGACGGCTTTGAAACTATCACATACACAGAAGATTTATGCAAATATTCACAGGAGCTTACATCCACAGGTGATGTTGTGCAGACAGTAGCTTCTAACCCCAACGCAATCGGCTATGCTTCCGTTGCATCTGTAAAAGATACAGTTAAAATGCTTGATGTTGAGGGCGTTGCACCTACAACAGAAACAATCCAGAACGGCACATACAAAGTTCAGCGTGATTTTATCTTCGTAACAAAGAAAAACGCGGTGCTAACTGATGCTGCAAAAGCATTCTTTGACTTTGCAACATCTGAAGCAGCAGACGATTTAATTGTAAAAGCTGGGGCAGTACCCGTGGCAAGATAAGGATTAGGCTGATTAAATTTCCGCATCTTATCACTTTTTGTATGGGGCAGTACACTCGTACAGCACCCATACTTCAAAGCAACAATCTGCGAAAATTTCTTTCAGCCTATAATTGCTAAAAAGAAAGGATAAAGTTATGAAAAAAGCAGCAAATTTTATTGAAAAAGCAATGAATATTATCTTCACACTCTGCGGATTTTTAGCTGTTGCTTTTGTCATTCTCATTACCGGATTTCTTTTAACATCAGGTATGCCTGCCATTGGCAAAATTGGCATCACAGACTTTTTATTCGGGACGGAGTGGGCATCAACTGCCGCAACTCCGTCTTACGGCATTTTACCTTTTATTCTTACATCGGTGTATGGAACATTCGGTGCAATAATAATTGGTGTACCGTTAGGTCTTATGTGTGCAATATTTGTTGCAAAAATGGCAAAGACATCAATAGCTAAAACAGTTCGCACAAGTGTTGATTTGCTTTCGGGAATACCGTCAGTTGTTTACGGTCTTGTAGGTATGATAATAATTGTACCGCTTGTGCGTGAAGCCTTCAATTTGCCGGACGGAGCAAATTTATTCTCGGCAATTATAGTTTTAACAGTTATGATATTGCCATCAGTAATATCAGTATCGGAAACGGCAATAAGAGCTGTACCGAAAGAATACGAAGAAGCATCACTCGCACTCGGTGCAACCAAAACCGAGACTGTTTTTAAAGTTATCGTTCCGGCTGCAAAAAGCGGAATACTCACATCAGTTGTACTCGGTATCGGAAGAAGCATCGGCGAAGCAATGGCAGTTATGATGGTATCAGGTAATGTTGCAAATATGCCCGGACTTTTCAAAAGTGTGCGTTTTCTTACAACGGCGGTTGCAAGTGAAATGTCATATTCATCGGGGCTTCAGCGAGAAGCACTTTTCTCTATCGCATTGGTGCTGTTTGTGTTTATATTGATAATAAACCTTGTGTTAAATCTGATAGTAAAAAAAGATAAGGAGTGAGTGTATGCAAGATAAAATATCAACAAAAAGAAAAGTCAAAAGTGCTATCCTAAATATTTTGATGTATTTATCGTCAGGAATTATTTGCCTTATCTTTCTTGGACTTGTTGGATATATTTTATACAGAGGTCTGCCGCATATTACACCCCAACTTCTTACATCAAAGCCAAGCCTTATTCGTGAAACTGTCGGCATACTTCCAAACATATTAAATACCATATATATTATTTTAATAACACTTGTTATTGTACTTCCTATCGGTGTCGGAGCAGCTATTTACTTAAACGAATATGCAGAAAACAAAAGAAAAGTCCGTATAATCGAGCTTGCAACAGAAACTCTTTCAGGTATCCCATCAATTATTTATGGCTTGGTTGGTATGCTGATATTTGTTCAGTTCTTTTCGCTTGGTACAAGTTTACTTGCAGGTTCGCTCACACTTGTTATTATGACGCTTCCTACGGTAATCAGAACAACACAGGAGAGCTTGAAAACTGTCCCGCAAGGGTATCGAGAAGGCTCTTTAGCATTAGGTGCCGGAAAATGGTATATGATTAGAACGGTAGTACTTCCGTCAGCCATTGACGGAATTGTAACAGGTTGCATTTTATCAATCGGAAGAATTGTCGGCGAAAGTGCGGCACTCCTCTTTACCGCAGGTATGGCAAACGAGGTTCTTGGACTTGTAGATGCAGTAAAACCGGGTAATGCAGGCTCATCACTTACGGTTGCACTTTATATGTATGCGAAAGAACGAGGTGAATTTGAAATTGCTTTTGCGATAGCGGCAATACTTTTGGTGCTTACCTTTGTAATCAATCTGAGTGCAAAACTTACGGCTAAAATGCTGAAAAAGAAAGGAGCAAACTAATGGGTATAATCACAGCGAAAAATCTTAACTTATGGTACACTACAAATCACGCCTTAAAGGATATTAACATAGAACTTCCCGAAAGGCAGATTACTGCGTTAATCGGTCCTTCAGGATGCGGTAAATCTACATTTTTGAAAAGCCTAAACCGTATGAATGATTTGGTTGAGGGATGCAGAATTGAGGGAGAAATAACCCTTGACGGCGTTGACATTTATAAAGATATGGATGTCAATATTTTAAGAAAAAAGGTCGGCATGGTTTTCCAAAAGCCTAATCCGTTCCCGATGAGCATTTATGACAATATTGCATACGGTCCCCGTATTCACGGTATAAAATCAAAAGTTGTCCTGGATGAAATCGTTGAACGCTCATTAAGACAGGCTGCAATTTGGGATGAATGTAAAGACCGACTTAAAAAGAGTGCTCTCGGTATGAGTGGCGGTCAGCAGCAAAGGCTTTGTATCGCAAGAGCTTTGGCGGTAGAGCCGGATATACTTCTCATGGACGAGCCGACATCGGCACTCGATCCTATTTCTACATCGAAAATTGAAGATTTGGCAGTAGAACTTAAAGAAAAATATACAATCGTTATGGTTACACATAATATGCAGCAGGCGGCAAGAATTGCAGACAAAACAGCATTTTTCCTGCTTGGCGAAGTCATAGAATTTGACGAAACTGAAAAAATGTTCTCCGCACCGCAAGATAAGAGGACAGAAGATTATATTACAGGGAGGTTCGGATAATGCGTAATCGTTTTGATGAACAATTAAACAACTTAAATAATGAACTTATTACAATGGGAGCACTCTGTGAAGAAGCAATTTCAAGTGCCGTAAAATTGCTTGTTGACAATGATGTAAAAATGAAAGAAAATGTTCTTGAAACAGATAAGCAGATAGACCAAAAGGAAAGAGATATTGAAACTCTTTGTATGAAGCTTTTAATGCAGCAGCAGCCCGTTGCAAGTGATTTAAGAACAATATCCTCTGCACTAAAAATGATTTCTGATATGGAGCGTATCGGAGACCAAGCATCTGATATTGCAGAAATTGCAGAATATGCTTACGGCAGCGGTATGGAAAGCGAAACACACATTGCTGAGCAGGCATCCGCAACCATTCAAATGGTTACAGATAGCATTGATTCTTTTGTGAAAAAAGATGTTAATTTGGCTTATACAGTTATTGAACACGACAACATCGTTGATGATTTGTTTGATAAGGTAAAGGGCGAGCTTATAACCGCTATTGAAAACAAGGCAGCAAATGCAGAGGCTCTTATTGACCTTTTAATGATTGCAAAATACTTTGAGCGTATTGGTGACCACGCTGAAAATATCGCAGAATGGGTAATTTATTCCATTACAGGAAAACATGTCGGGGATAAATAAAGTTATGTGTAAAATGATAAAATATAAGACTTTCATTGAAAATATACACATTTTATGGTAAAGTATATATGTAAATCATATTTCGGAGGTGAAAGCGATGATTTATTTTGTAGAAGATGATGCCAATATCCGCAAGCTCGTTTGCTATGCTCTTGAAAAAGAGGGTTATGCAGTAAAAGGATGTAGCTTGCCGAGCGAATTTTGGCAAGAGATGAATAGAGAAATTCCACAGCTTATTTTACTTGATATAATGCTTCCTGAAGAAGATGGACTTTCTATATTAGGCAAACTTCAGGCAGATAGCAATACATCAAATATCCCTGTAATTATGATTACTGCGAAAGGCAGTGAATTTGACAAGGTAACAGGTCTTGATATGGGAGCAGACGATTATATTGCAAAACCGTTTGGTATGACGGAGCTTACAAGCCGTGTTCGTGCGGTTTTAAGAAGATATGAAAAAACAAATAAGTCAAAGGAATATAAAATCGGTGATTTGTATGTAAATCCCGAAAAGCATATTATTGAAGTTGCAGGTCATGAAGTCAATCTTTCTTTCAAAGAGTATTCACTTTTAATGGTACTTTTGGAAGCAGAGGGAAATGTAGTTTCAAGGGATACCTTACTTAGTCGTGTATGGGGAGAGTTTTATGATGAGTCAAGAACTCTTGATGTGCATATAAGAAAGCTCCGTATGAAACTTGAAAACGCAGGAGAGCTTATCCATACCGTTAAAAATATAGGTTACAAGCTCGGAGGTAATGAGAATGGTCAATAAAATATTTCGTTCAAACTTCTTTACCTCAATGCTTATCCTGCTTATGAGCTTTTGTTTAATTTTCGGTGTTTTGTTCGGTTATTTTGAAGCACAAATGTTTACAGAGCTTGAAAGCGAAGCGGGATACATATCCTATGCAGTAAAAAAAGACGGCATTGATTTTATAAGCGATTTTAATGAAAAAGGCAAAAGAATAACTTTGGTATCAAGTGATGGTACAGTTTTAGCAGATACAAAAGCCGATGTAGAGGAACTTGAAAATCACGCTGACCGTAAGGAAATTGCGGATGCTCTTAAATACGGAAAAGGTACCAGTTCAAGATATTCCGATACTTTGATGCAGAAAACCTTGTACTATGCAGAAAATCTTGATGACGGAACTATACTTCGTGTATCAACCACTCAGAATTCTGTGGTTATAATATTACTTGGTCTCCTGCAACCGCTTATTTTAATTATTGTACTTGCACTTATTATTTCAATTTTCTTGTCATACAGATTATCAAAGGCTATTATAAAGCCGATTAACGAACTGGACCTTGATAATCCGGCAGCGAATGAAACCTATGAGGAACTCTCGCCGCTTCTTAAAAAAATGTCGGCACAGAAGAAAACCATTGACAGACAGATAAAGGAAGCCGAACAGAAACAGGAAGAATTTAAGTTGATTACCGAAAACATGAGCGAAGGACTTTTGGTAATTGATAAGGATAGTAATGTTTTAGCTTACAATCAGGCGGCAGTTCGCCTGCTTGAAATATCGGATGTGAAAAACGGTAGTGTGCTTGCCTTAAATCGCAGTAAAGGGTTTAGAAGCGTTGTTGAAAAAGTACTTTCGGGAGAACGTGCAGAAAACGATATTACCCACGATAAAAACACCTACAATTTAATTGCAAATCCTGTTTATGAAAACGAAAAAATTATCGGTGCAGTTATCGTAATAATTGACGTCACCGAAAGTGTGAAGCGTGAGCAATTAAGACAGGAATTTACATCTAATGTATCTCACGAATTAAAAACGCCTCTTACCTCTATTTCAGGTTTTGCCGAAATGATGAAATCGGGCGGAACACCGGATGAAACGGTTGTTGACTTTTCGACTTCCATTTATGATGAAGCACAAAGGCTTATTACCCTTGTCAGTGACATTATGAAAATATCCGAGCTTGACGAAGGTGTGATACCTTTTGAAAAGGAACAGGTTGATTTATGCGAACTTTCAAAGGATATTATTAAAAGACTTACTCCCGTTGCAAATAAAAGGAACATCACTTTGAATGTTATCGGCGATACCGCTTTTGTGTACGGCACAAAGAAAATCATTGATGAAATGATATATAACCTTTGTGATAATGCTATTAAGTACAATAAAGAAAACGGAACTGTTGATGTTATTGTAAACCAAGCAAAAGACAAAACAAGTGTTACTGTAAGAGATACGGGAATTGGTATTCCGGCATCCGAACAAAACAGAGTTTTTGAACGCTTTTACCGAGTGGATAAAAGTCATTCAAAACTTGTTGGCGGAACAGGTCTTGGTCTTGCAATCGTAAAACACGGAGCTGCATACCACGATGCGGAGGTTTCTCTTGAAAGTACGCAAGGACAGGGAACAAAGATGACTGTAAGCTTTAAAAGACCGACAACGGAGAAACAATGATACTTACGTATCATTGTAAAACTGCCCTATAAGCTTTACTGACAAAACACCCACACATACAGCAAATGCTGATGCTATCCATACCGGCAATATAATGGAAGTAGGATTATGTGAGCCTGCGGCGGCACGAAGTGCAATAATGGTCGAGGGCAGAAGCTGGAACGAGGTTGTGTTGAGTGTCACAAGCATACACATATTGACAGACGGCTTTTCGGGGTATGGGTTTTCCTCATCAAGTGTTTTTGCGGCAAGCATCCCCATTGGTGTTGCGGCATTGCCCATGCCGAGAATGTTTGCGGTTATATTCATTGAGATATAATGTCGTGCCTTTTCGGAGCTGTTGGGGAATAGTCGTGTAACAACAGGTGCAATAAAACGGCATATCAGATTTGATACGCCGCTTTTTTCTGAAATTTTCATTATACCTGTCCAGAAGCACATCGCTCCGGCAAACGATATAAGTGTGGAAACGGCAGTTGATGCACCTTCAAAAACGGCGTTTATCGTTTCATCAATTCTGCCTGTTATAACTGCGGTGATAATTGATACAATCACCATAAAACTCCATATAAAATTCATGCATACCACCTCATTAGATGGTATGCATTTTGTTTTATACATATGCAATTATTGCTTCAAAATCACCTGATAGCTTTACCGTTGCATTCTGTGCCGGAATGAACACTGTGTCGCCTTTTGAGAGCTCTGTTATATCTCCGTTAAGCTCAAGCTTTCCGCAACCGTCAGTAACTGTCAGTGAACGGAAACAATCGCTGTCAACCGTAAATTCTGCGGTGTTTTCACATACGACCTTTTTAACCGTAAAATACTTACAGCTCGCAAGTGTGTCACTGTTTGCAGTTTCAGATATCTGTGATGGTGTAAGACGGGATACATCAATAGCCTTTTCTATATGTAGCTCTCTTGGTTTTCCGTCTGCACCTCTGCGGTCATAGTCATAAACACGGTAAGTGGTATTTGAATTCTGCTGTATCTCGCATATCAGAATACCTGAACAGATTGCATGGATTGTGCCTGATGGCATAAAGAAAACGTCACCTTTTTTAACGGGAACCTTGTTTAAAATTTCAAGCAGAGTGTTGTTTTCTATTCGCTCTCTGAACTCGTCTTTTGAAACTTCACGGTTTACTCCGTAGTACAGGAACGAATCCTCTTCGCAGTCTACAATATACCACATCTCTGTTTTGCCGTATTCGCCTTCAACACGCAATGCATATTCGTCATCCGGATGCACCTGTATAGAAAGGTTATCCTTTGCGTCAATGAACTTAATTAAAATGGGGAAGAAATCAAACCCTGCCGCACGGTGACCGATACATTCATCACCGCCGTTTGCTTTAATATACTCTGAAAGTGTGAGCCCTTTAAATTCACCGCGGGAAACTATACTCTCTCCATCCGGATGTGTTGAAAGTTCCCAGCTCTCTGCCGCTTTTTCCTTATCAGTTTTTTTGCCGTAATCGGTTACGAGTCTCATTCCGCCCCAAAGATAGTCTTTTATGGGTGCAGTAAGTTTTATTGCACTGTAATTCATAATTGCCTCCTGATGTTGTTTTTCTATAGTATACCACATTTGAAAAAACAAGTCAATAATGGAATAAAATGGATTATTTTTTAAATAAAGTAATTGCAATTTCTCATAGAATATGATATAATTATAGATAATATTTTTTGGAGGTAGCTATTATGTATATAGGTATAGATTTAGGCGGTACAAATATTGCTGTAGGTCTTGTGTCAGAGGATGGAAAAATTATCCGTCAGGCATCAACGCCCACACTCAATGAGCGTGAAGCAATTGAGATTGTAAAGGATATGGCGATGCTTATAGAAAAGCTTGCAAAGGAAGAAGGCATTGCGGTTTCGGATATCAAGGGCGTGGGTATAGGAAGCCCGGGCTCGATTGATTTTGATAACGGCATTGTTGTATATACAAACAACCTTAAAATGGATATGTTCCCGATTGCAGATGAGCTTAACAAGCTTACAGGTTTGCGTGTTGCTGTTGATAATGACGCAAACTGTGCAGCAATGGGCGAGTATGTTGAATATGAGGACAAGGTAAAGGACTTTATCTTTGTTACACTTGGCACAGGTGTTGGCGGTGGTGTGATTCTGGATAAGAAAATGCTTCACGGCTTTAACGGTGCAGGTGGTGAGGTAGGCCACATTGTTATAGAAATGAACGGCGAGCAGTGTACTTGTGGCAGAAAGGGTTGCTGGGAGGCATATGCATCAGTTACGGCACTCATAAGAGATACAAAGCGTGCAATGGAAAAGAATCCGACAAGCCTTATGCACGAGTTTGCAAAGAAAGAAGGGGCAGTTACAGGCAGAACCTCATTTGATGCGGCAAAGGCAGGCGATAAGGCGGCACAGGAGGTTGTTAATCAGTATGCTATTTATGTTGCAGAGGGTATAACAAACCTCGTAAATATATTCCAGCCCGAAATGATTTGCATAGGCGGCGGAATCAGCCGTGAGGGCGAGTATCTTGTAGGCCCTGTACGTGAATACGTAAATAAAAACGATTATAACAAGCATATGAAGAAGACAGAGATAGTATCTGCAAAGCTTTTCAATGATGCAGGTATTATCGGTGCGGCTATGGTCGCAAGATAAATGCGTGAATTTACTGTAGCAGAAAACGACGGCGGACAGCGACTTGACAGGTTCATAACAAAGCTTATGCCGAAACTGCCTAAGTCTATGCTTTATAAGGGGCTTAGAAAAAAGTGTGTACGTCTTAACGGCAGTCACGAAAAGGACGGAGCAGTTTTCGTTTCAGCAGGGGATGTTGTCACGTTGTATTTTGCCGATGAGTTTTTTGAAGCGGATAAGAGCTTTGGGTATGTAAAACCGGTTTTTAAGGTGGCATATGAGGATGAAAATATCCTTGTTGTTGATAAACCTGTAGGTGTTTTGTGCCATTCTGATGAAAACGGCAAGGGAAAAACGCTTATCGATATGGTAAAAAGCTATCTTTGGGATAAAGGTGAGTATAACCCCGAAAATGAGCAGACGTTCAGCCCGGCACTTTGTAACCGGCTTGACCGTAACACAGGCGGACTTGTAATTGCCGCAAAGAACGCAAAAGCATTGCGTGATGTAAACGACAGCATCAAAAACCGCAACATAAGGAAATTCTATATGGCGATGGTTGAGGGGGATTTGCCCCATAACGGTCATCTTGAGGACAAGCTTGAACGCAGTGAAAAGGTTACGAAAGTGTCAGATACCGGAAAAAGTGCATCGCTTGATTATGAGGTGTTATCGCGAAAAAACGGGCAGGCACTTGTGAGTATAGAGCTCCATACCGGCAGGACACATCAGATTAGAACACAGTTTGCCAATATTGGTTGTCCGCTTGTGGGTGATACAAAGTATGGTGGCAAGGGAAAAAGTTTCCGTCAGGCACTTTATGCTACAAAGCTTATACTGAACTTTGACGATAACAGCAGTTTGTCATACCTTAACGGCAAAGAAATAGAAATAACAGCACCGTTTGAGGGTGAGTTTTAAGGAGTAGGTTATGGATTTTATATCACCGTCAGTGATTAAAAGAATAGCATCAAAGTACGGATTTGTGTTTAAAAAGGGCTTGGGACAGAACTTTTTATCATCACAGGACGTGCTTGAAGAAATTGCAATTGCGGCAGAGATAGACGATGGCGGCGTAATTGAAATCGGACCGGGTTTCGGTGTTCTTACAAACGAGCTTGCAAAACGTGCAAAAAAGGTGCTTGCACTTGAAATTGACGAAAGACTTATCCCGATATTAGAGGATACCCTTGGTGAGTATGACAACGTCAGGGTTATAAATCAGGATATATTAAAAACAGACGTAAAAAAGCTTATTGACGATGAATTTGACGGCGAAAAAGTTAGTGTTGCGGCAAATTTGCCGTATTATATAACGACACCGATTATTACGGGCTTGCTTGAGGGTAATCTGCCACTTAAAAACCTTGTGGTAATGGTACAGAAAGAGGTTGCTGACCGTATAACGGCAGAGCCTGGCACGAAAAACTACGGTGCAATTTCTGTTCTGTGTCAGTATTATACGGAAACGGAGCTTGTCACAATCGTTGGTGCAAATGAGTTTGTGCCACCTCCAAAGGTTGACAGTGCGGTTGTTAAAATGGCATTCAGAGATAAACCTGCAGTTGAGGTAAAGGACGAGAAAATGTTTTTCAGGACAGTAAAAGCGGCTTTTTCACAACGCCGGAAAACACTCTTGAACTGCCTTGTGGCAAATTTTTCGCAAAGTAAGGCGGAAATAGCCGAGATAATGGAAAGTGTCGGAATTGATGCAACACGCCGTGGTGAAACACTGTCTCTTGATGAATTTGCAAAGCTTTCAGAGGCATTATCATAAAGGGGGAGATGAAAATGTATATAATACCAAATCCACAGAAGTGGGAGATAAAAGACGAAAAAATTGATATAAAATCAGTTTATGTTGAAGGCAACTGCGACTGTATTTATAAATTTGCAGGGTTGCTTAATGAAGATACTAAAGGTGTAAAGATTTCATTCAGAAAGACTGACGAGCTTTGCGGCGAGCATTACAAAATCGAAATAGATACAAACGGTATCACTGTAATGCACGGTACAGCGGAGGGTGCATACAGAGCCACATCTACTCTAAAGCAAATCCTTGCACAACGTGAGGACGGCAAGATAAACTGTATGTCAATAGACGATTATCCTGACATTCCCAACCGTGGCTATATGCTTGATATAAGCCGTGGAAGAATACCAAATCTCAGTCATATAAAAACAATGGTTGACATTCTGGCGGATTTAAAGTATAATCAATTACAGTTGTATATGGAAACATTTGTATATGAATACAAGAATTTCACTGAATATACAAAGGATACAGAACCGCTTACGCAAGCCGAAATCAAAGAGCTTGATGCATATTGTAAAGAACACTTTATAACACTTGTTCCGAACCAGAACAGCTTTGGGCATATGGCTGCATGGACATCACAAAAAGAGCTTTCGCATCTTGCGATTACAGACGAGGACGGAAAACCCTCAGCAACACTCAATCCGTTGCTTGATGAAACAATGGAGTTTATTGATAAAGTCTATGACGGTTACTTTGATGCATTCTCAAGTGATATGGTCAATATCGGTATGGATGAAACCTTTGACCTTGGCTTGAATGAAACAAAAGAAGCTTGCGAAAAGTACGGAACAGGAAAGGTTTATACTGACTATCTTGTCAAAGTCTGCAAGCTTATATCCGAAAAGTACGGTAAGACACCGATGTTCTGGGATGACATAGTGTTCAAGCATCCCGAACAGATTGAAAATGTTCCGGAGAATGCAATATTCATGGACTGGGGATATGAAACGATAGAGCATTTTGACCGAAACTGTCAGAGACTCAAAGAGCGTGGATTCAGATACTATCTATGCCCCGGTACCTCGATGTGGAAAAGCTATACCGGCAGATGTGACAATATGATAATAAACATAGCCTCATCTGCTGAATGTGCAAAATACTATGACGCAGAAGGGTTTTTGCTCACCGAGTGGGGTGACGGCGGACATCCGCAGTTTCCGGCAACGGCGATGTTTCCTGCGGTATTTGGTGGTGCAATGTCATGGAAAGCGGGTTTGGGGCATCCGGAAACGGCATTTGACTACAGACGTGAGTTGATAGGCGAATGTAAGCAATATACCGATAAATACATATACGGCTGTACCGGCGAAAAGTCGCTTGCAGATATTGTTTACCGTATGGGTAACTATTACCTGTTAGAACACGCACCCTTGCATAACGGTACAGAGCTTGATATGTATATGGAAGAGGAGGAAATCCCGGAAGAAAAAGTGAGAGCTTTTAAAAACGTCAAGCGGTATATGACAGAACTCAGGGACGAGCTTTCGGAGGTAACAGCAGACGAAACAGCAATAAGAGAAATTAAAGTCAATTGCGATATGGTAATCTTTATTGCATCAAAGCTCATAGGCGATAACCTTGATTATAAAAACGAATTTGAAGCACTAAAGGCTGAATTTGAAGAGCTGTGGATGATGAAAAATCATCGTGCAGGAATCAATATATGTATGGATAAACTTGAAAAAGCCATACTTTAAATCTGTTCATTAATAAATGAAATACAAAAATATAAAATGGAGGGAAAACGATGGAAAAAAGAAATACGTTTTCAAGCGGTCTGGGCTTTGTCCTTGCGGCAGCAGGCTCAGCAGTAGGTTTGGGTAATATATGGAGATTTCCGTACCTTGCAGCTAAATACGGTGGTGGTATGTTCTTACTTGTTTATATTATCCTTGTTTTCACATTCGGTTATGCACTTATGGTGGCAGAGAATGCGATAGGCAGAAAGAGCGGAAAAAGCTCACTTGATGCTTTTAAAGCACTTAACAAGAAGTGGGGATTTTTGGGAATTATAGCAACGGTTATACCGGCAATCATTTTGCCGTACTATAATGTAATCGGTGGTTGGATTATCAAATATTTCTGCGAATTCTTTATGGGTATGTTTAATGGTAACTATGGTGCACAGGTAGCGGCAGGTGCTGAGTACTTTGGCAATATGCTTGCTTCACCGTCAACACTTATCATTATGCAGACAATATTCACACTCTTTATTGTAGTTGTACTCCTTATGGGTGTACAGAAGGGTGTTGAGAAGGTAAGTACAGTGCTTATGCCGATACTTGTTGTGATTGCGATAGTGATTTCGGTATATTCAATCTTACTTCCGGGTGCAATGGAAGGTGTTAAGTATCTCTTCATCCCCAGAATTGAGAACTTCAGTGTAATGGGCGTTCTTGCAGCGATGGGACAGATGTTCTATTCACTTTCACTTGCTATGGGTATTATGATAGCTTACGGTTCATATATGCCAAAGAGCTCATCACTTGAGAAGAATGTAAGCCGTATAGAGTTCTTTGATACTCTTATCGCTGTACTTGCAGGTGTTATGATTATTCCGGCAGTATTTGCGTTTGACTCATCACAGCTTTCAGCAGGACCGGGACTTATGTTCGTTACATTGCCGAAGGTATTTGCTTCAATGCCGATGTCAAATATCATAGGTGTGCTGTTCTTCTTCCTTGTGTTTGCTGCAGCTATTACTTCAGCTATTTCACTTATGGAAACAATCGTTGCATGTGTATGCGACCATACAGGTATTTCACGTAAGAAGTCAGTTATTATTGTTGGTATCTGTTGCTGGCTCATAAGCTTGCTTCCGGCACTTGGTTACAATGTTCTTTCAGGTGTTCGATTCTTCGGAAGATTTGATATACTTGACTTTATGGACTTCATCACAAACTCAGTATTGATGCCTATATGTGCACTTCTTATCTGTTTCTTTGTAACATTCGGTATTGGTACAAAGGCAATCGAAGAAGAAGTATTGCTTGAGGGTAAGTTCGGAAGAAAGGGCTTGTTCAATGTTATGATTAAGTACATTGCACCGATTCTTGTTTGTGCAGTGCTTGTATCATCGGTTCTTAGCTCATTCGGAATAATCAGTATGTAACATTACAGAGTGACGGTGTCGTAGCACCGTCACTTTTTTAAAACACAGAGCAGGGAGGATATTATGCAGAAAAGACAGTTCAAGGATACAGAAAAACAGGTTTCGATACTCGGTATGGGCGGTATGCGTTTCCCGACACTTGAGAATGGTGAGATAGACGTTAAAAATGCCGAGGCGATTATCGACTATGCATATTCTCTTGGCGTAAACTACTATGATACTGCGTATATGTATCACGGTGGCAAGAGTGAGGAGTTTATGGCAACAGCGCTGCGTAAATATCCGCGTGAGAGTTATTTCCTTACCGATAAAATGCCTATATGGATGACGGAAACTCCGGAGGATGTGCCGAAGGTATTTAACAATCAGCTTGAGCGTTGCGGCGTTGATTATTTTGATTTTTATCTCTGCCACGCACTCAATAAAGCAGATTTTGAGAAGTTCAAAGAATACGGTGCAATTGACTTCCTTTTTGAAAAGAAAAAGGAAGGTAAAATCAGAAACATAGGATTCTCGTTCCATGATGCTCCCGAGGTACTTGATGAGATTTTAAGTGCATATTCGTGGGATGTGTGTCAGCTTCAGCTAAACTATCTTGACTGGGAGCATCAGAGGGCAAAAGAACAGTATGAAGTATGCAAAAAGCACGGTGTGCAGGTTATTGTAATGGAGCCCGTGCGTGGCGGTGCACTTGCAGACCTTGGCGAAAAGGGGAATAAGTGCTTAAAAACTGTAAACCCTGACAAAAGCATTGCATCGTGGGCAATACGGTTTGCAATGGAGAAAGAAAATGTCCTGACAGTTTTAAGCGGTATGAGTACATTAGAGCAGGTGAGAGACAATGCAGAGACCGCATCGGGCGAATTGACTTTGTCATATGTTGAGAATGAAGCAATAAAAAATGCGGTTACAGAGTACAGAAAATCAAAACAAATTCCTTGCACAGCTTGTAATTACTGTGACGGATGCCCTGTGGGGATTGATATCCGCAGTATATTCAAAGCCTATAACAAGGATGCTTTTTCGTGGTCAAAGGATAATTTAAAAGCTGAATATAAAAAGAACGAAGCTGATAAATGTATCAGATGCGGAAAATGTAAAAGAGTATGTCCGCAGGGGATAGATATCCCAAAAGAACTTGAAGAAATAAACAAGGGGATGTCTCACTAAACGAGCGAGGCAACCCCTTGCTTTTTATATTGAATATAATAAATCCGTATATGTCGGGAACGGCCAATATGCCTTGCCGACAACAGTTTCGAGAGTATCTGCAGTCTTACGTAAATCCTCCATTGCCGGAATAACAGTTTCCTTGTAATACATACCGATTTTGTATGCATCCTCTGTCGGAAGCTCTGCTGAGGCTTTGTCAAGCACTGCGATTTTATCCATAAGATCTTCTGTGAGCTCTGTAAGGTCTTTAACGATTTTTCCTTCGTTCGGAGCTTTGATGCCAAGTGATTTCTTAACCGCAACGCCTTCTGCTACCGATTTTGTGTATGACAGGCACGCGGGAAGAATTTCCTGTTTTGCCATTTCAAGCATTGTAAGCATTTCTATATGGAGTGTCTTGTTATATTCCTCCATCATAATCTCGCCACGGGTTTCAACCTCCAGTCTTGAGAATACGCCCTGTGCCTCAAACATCTTAACCGATTTTTCGGTTTTGAAATAGGGGAGTGCATCGGGTGTGGTCTTGAGATTTGGAAGCCCCCTTCTCTCAGCCTCTTTTACCCATTCGTCACTGTAGCCGTTTCCGTTAAAGAGGATACGGTGATGGTTCTTGAATGTCCTGATTGCAAGATTAAGTGCATCGTGTGCAATATCAGTACTGCCTTCAAGTTCTTCGGCAAACTCTGTAAGTGTTTGTGCAACGATTGAGTTAAGAACGATATTTATACCGCCGATTGACTGACGTGAACCGGGGCCACGGAACTCAAATCTGTTACCGGTAAACGCAAAGGGTGATGTACGGTTACGGTCGGTTGTGTCACGTTCAATATCCGGCAGTGTTTCAACCCCTGTTTCAATCAGCTTGCCGGCTTCGTATTTCACACCACCATCGTTTATAAGCTGTTCAACAACAGTTGTGAGCTGATCGCCAAGATATACCGAAACAATCGCAGGCGGTGCTTCGTGAGCACCGAGTCTGTGGTCATTTCCTGCAGTTGCAACAGAGAGACGCAGAATATCGCTATATTCATCAACTGCCTTGATTACAGATGCAAAGAATAAAAGGAACTGTACATTCTCTTCCGGCTTTTTGCCCGGTTTTAATAATAGCTCGCCGTCTGATGTACCGATTGACCAGTTGTTATGCTTACCCGAACCGTTTATGCCCTCGTACGGCTTTTCGTGCAAGAGACAGTAAAGGTCGTGGTGGTTTGCCACTTTCTTAAGTATCTCCATTGTGAGCTGGTTATGGTCAGATGCGATGTTTGCGGTTGAGAATACCGGTGCAACCTCATGCTGTGCCGGTGCTGCCTCGTTATGCTTTGTTTTTGAGAATACGCCGAGCTTCCACAGCTCTTCGTCAACCTCTTTCATGAATGCCGCAACACGTTCCTTGAGCTGACCAAAGTAGTGGTCATCCATTTCCTGTCCCTTCGCAGGCATTGCACCGAAAAGTGTTCTTCCTGTTAAGAGTAAGTCTTTACGCTTGTTGCGGAGCTTTTTATCAACAAGGAAATATTCCTGCTCCGCACCGACGTAGGTTATAACACGTGCAGGAGTTTTTCCAAACAGTGCAAGAACACGTCTTGCTGCCTTGTCGATTGCCGCCTCTGAACGCAATAGAGGTGTCTTTTTATCAAGCACCTCGCCGGTATATGATACGAAAGAGGTCGGTATGTAAAGCGAATGGTCCTTTATAAATGCGAATGAAGTCGGGTCCCATGCTGTATAGCCGCGTGCCTCAAAAGTAGCACGCAGACCGCCTGACGGGAATGATGATGCATCCGGCTCGCCCATTACAAGAGCCTTTGCCGAGAACTTCATTATAACCGTTCTGTCCTTTGTAGGCTCGATAAACGAATCGTGCTTTTCAGCTGTAAGACCTGTCATAGGCTGAAACCAGTGTGTGTAGTGTGTACAGCCGTTCTCGATTGCCCAGTCCTTCATTGCTGATGCAACAACCTCTGCTACTGCAAAGTCAAGCTTTGTTCCTTCGTTTATTGTCTTTAAAAACGCTTCGTATGTTTCTTCGGGCAGCCTTTCTTTCATTTTTGGCAGATTAAAGACCTTCTCTCCGAAGATTGCAGTAACGTCACCGTTTTTCATCATATCGAATATACCTCCAACGATTATTTTTCTATTATAAAACTTTTGTATTCTATAAGATACTAATTATTCAGTATAATTATATCATTTTTTTACAGAATGTCAATATTAATAGAAGAAAAAACTCAAATAGGCTTGCATAAAAATAACTTTTGTGATACAATATCAGTGTTTTGAAAATGCTCCCGTAGTAAAGAGGATATTACAAGCCCCTCCTAAGTGGTAAACGGTTCGTTTCCACTTAGAGGGTATAATAAAATTGAATTAGCAAATCCGCCCCCATAGTTAAGTGGATATAACATGCCCCTCCTAAGGGCAAATCGTGCGTTCGACTCGCGCTGGGGGTGCCATAAATACCGCATAAATGCTGACTTTCAGCGTTTGGCGGTATTTTTCTTTGCCTTTTCAAAATACCGGAGAATTATCTGTTTTTGATCGTTCAAACCTTGCTAATAGGAAACGAACTCTGATGCTCATTTTTGCTAATGAATTTTGCTGTTTGCTAATTTGAAATTAGCGAACTATTTTTTAGCTGTTCCAATCAGTCCGGCTAAAGTGGCTGCAAGTTCGGGATTAGCTTGCAGTTGTTCAATGAGTGCTGCAATGTCAATAGTTGTTTCTGTCTTTTCCTGCGGTGGTCTTACATCACGCAAATCAGGGTTAGCATAAAAGGCACTTTCAAATTTCTGTGCATTTACCTTTCTATCCTCATCTAAAATATGAGCATATACATCCGTAATCATATTTATCTGAGAATGCCCCGTATCGCCTTGTGTCGCTTTCAGATCGCCGTGGTTGAGCTTTAATTTGTATGTTGTGCTCGAATGCCTGAGAGAGTGAAACACAACATTGGGTAGTCCGGCTTCTTCTTTCAGCTTTATAAATTCCTTTTCAAGCACACGGTTCTCGCACGGTCTGCCGTTAGGCAATGCAATTACCAAATTAAAGTCCTCATATTCGTCACCGAGAAAACCTTTTATTTCTTCTTGTGACTTTTTCCACTCTTTCATAATATAGGCAACAGTCTTTGGAAGCCACACTTTTCTTTCACTTGATTTTGTTTTAGGCTTCTTCAGAATTAACCTTGTGCTTGTATTAGCCATAAGCGGCTTAAAAATGTGTATAATGTCTTTTTCTCCAAGCATTTCAATCGCACGTTTTGATGCTCTTGTAAGCTCCTTATCAACATAAATGTAAGCATCATCCCTTGCAATGTCATCATCAGATATATGAACATTGTCCCAAGTAAGACCTAAAATTTCGCCGATTCGTAGGGAGCAGGCAAAAGCCAAGTTCATTGCAATATACAACTTTGTATCTGTGCAGGAGTTCAAGGCTTTTCTTATGTTTTCCGTTGTCCAAATATCTCTTTTCTTGTATTCAACCTTTGGTATGACGATGTTTTCAAACGGATTTTTGCCTATCATTTCCCAACGTACTGCCTGCTTAAATGCACAGCTCATCAGTTTTACTATTTTCTCGATATTAACGGGTGTCAAGTATTCCGTTTTAGGCTGAACATTTCGCCTGATAACAGGTTTTGTCTTTTGCAGCGTTTGAACGAATTTGTCAGCAACACGAGTTGTGACCTCCTGAACCTGAAGATCTCCGATAATCGGGTTTATGTAATTTGCAATAAGACCACAGTTTGAATCATAGGTAGAAACACCCCATTTTTTCTCACCGTAAAGACTTACAAACTCATACATATAATCGCATATCTTTTGACTGTTAGGAATAACAAATGTCCCGTTATTTTGCTGATTTTCAATTTCTGCCTTGCGTTTTAATGCTTCCTTGTGTGTATGCCAAGTTTCCCACTTTTGTTTTGTTTCGCCGTTCTCGTTTGTGTAGGAATAAACAACCGAGTACGCTTTTTTTCTTTTAATAATAGATGCCATAATCTTGACTCCTTTCAAATATTGAGTTTATCGAGCCAATCGTCGAAGGATTTTTTTGAAACCCTTATTGATGCACCTATTTTAACCACCTTGAAGTGATTTTCCTTTACCAAATTGTATGCCGATGTGCGTCCTATACCGAGCATTTCGGCAATCTCCATTACCGTATAAGTTTTTTTGTTTTCAAGCGTTTTTTGAGCTTCCATTATAATCCTCCTTCCATAACAAAAAACGCTTGAACCGTGTTCGTATCTAAACTTAGCATAATAATACTAACACGAGTAAGCGTTTTCTGCAAAAAAATTGTTAATTAAAAATATTTCTGCCTTAATAGCATAAGTAAAGGGACTGACATACGATGTGAGCAGTGATTTAGTAGGTGCATACTATTTCTCAGTGGAGGTGAAGGTGAAGTTGTGGTCATACATCAATCCCCTTAATTATGCTATCAAAACTAAAAACAAGACGGATGGCAGTCAGCTAAACTGCTCCATAGGAATTTCACCTTCCCGGCTCTGCCCGGACTGCACTCATTGCCTGCGACGCTCTTAACGCTCGGACTGTGACTATGCAGAAGTATCATTGTCCCGACATACCCTCGTTGCCACAAGGTAGCAAACCTCTTTTACAATGTAGGTATTTCTCGCTCGTATAAGCTCCCTTTATAGAAAGAAGGATAAAGAAAAGTTCAACGCTTATAGTCTTGGCGTACCCATTGTCCGGCTACGGCATATCGTAATGTATCCGTTTTGCTGGTATGCTGCACTGCCGTTATCTTGCAGGCTTTCTTTTTCAAGGTACATCGAAAGGATTATGTACTGCTTTTTGGTAGTGCGTATTTATTGATGATGTTATAAATCAAGTGTTGTTCTTTTTCATCAAGTGTACGCACAATCTTTAACAAGAGAGCTTCTTCCTCTCTTGAAAGATGTAACATCAGTTCTTTACGGTATCCATCCATCAGGAAAGCTCCGCCGTTAAGACCTGTCTTAGTACATATAGGTGCATATCGACTTAGAAACAGAATATCTCTGCGAATTGTTCTGTCCGATACGGAATATTGAAATGCTAATTCTGTCATTGAACATTTCTTGTTTCGCATAAGAATGAACAGTATTTCAAGTCGTCTTTCAAAGGAAGTCAACTGCTTATCCAAGTCGATTGCACCCCCTTTCGATTACTATTGTAAAGGGTGTTGCGGACAGTTTTTTTCCTAAATTAAAAAGTTTTTCAAAAAAAGTTTTCGACATATTACGACCTCCGAATTTTCAAATTTGTTTGAAAGCTCGGTGGGCACGGAGGACTCCGGCAATGATATGTCTTTTTATATAAGTCGGCTGTGTTTTTTCTCATAGTCGGCTCCTTTGGATTAAACGATCCGCAGAAGCCGTCATACGAGAACAAAAAAAGACGGGCAAACAACACCTCAATTAAGAAGTGTTATCCTGCCCGTCTTGCGGTTCTGCGGATTAGCTATGTTGTTCTTCAGTTTTCATTTTGTGTATTTAACACCACCAATGTTCCGTTCTCCAAAAATTGTAGAACTGTTTTATATCCTTTATGGACTATCTCAATAATCTTGTTTTTTTCATCAACTTTACAGACGAGTTTTCCGTTGCTGTTTTTTATCTCTTTCATAGTCATATCTCCTTTCGGGGAAACATAGAATGTAACATAGAGAATGAAAGATGTATAATATATCGCTATAATGGCAATAATTGACAATTAGCAATATATTTTTACAAATTTCGCAAAAGAAAGCCGCCTGATTTAGTATCAACTAAAACCAGACGGCTCAAATTGGATTGCTTCTTTATACCTGTAATACTTATATAGTTGTATGCGTAACATTTTTTGTTCTCCTTTCGTTTCGTCAAATTTCCTTATAATTCTACATAGCATAACACAAGCCCCGTCTGATTGCTCAAACGGGGCTTGTTTTTTGCCTGTCAAGCGTTTCCCGCTTGGCTTGTGTTTTTATTTATTCGCTTCAATAAATCTGTGAAGAATTGCTGCTATTTCTGCTCTTGTAGCATTGTCAAGCGGATTGAGGGTGCTTTCTGATTTACCCTTTATCAAGCCACTGCCAACTGCCCACTGCATAGAAGGTATTGCATACTCGGAAATGCTGTCAAAATCGTCATAAGAGAGGATATTTGTGTTTTCTCCTACGCTGACATCATAACCCTTGTACTGTGCGTATCTGTGCATAATTGCTGCAATTTGTTCACGGGTAATCTTATCATCGGGACCAAATTCGGTTTCGGAATAGCCCTTGATGATTCCGTTCTGCTGTCCCCAGATAACTGCATTTGCATAGTATGCTCCCTTGTCCACGTCTGCAAAAGGAATACTGCGATTTACAGCAGGTTCGCCCTCTGCACGATAGAGAACAGTGACCATCATTGCTCTTGTAAGGTTGTTGTTTGGTGCAAATTCTTTTTCTGTTACACCTTTGAATATACCGTTGTCAAGAGCATAGTCAATATCTTCGTGATACCACGCATTTACATCAAGGTCGTCAAATGCCTCTGACGGACAGTTATGCTTATCTGTGTTATCTGGCTCATTTTCAGGCTCTTTCTCAACCTCAGTCCACTTTGCATAAAGTGTAAAGCTCTTTGTTACCTTGGTATCAAAATCGTAGGCAGTTTTGAGTTCCTTATCTGTGTACCAACCGTCAAACTTGAATCCGTCCTTTGTAGGAGCTGTCGGTTCCGCAAGTTTTGCGTTTCTTGTTACAGATTTGCTTGCAACGGTTGTTCCACCGTTTGTTTCAAACTTAATGGTGTACTTACTTACACCGCCACCGCCGCCTGTGCTGCCTGTGTAATTCCACTGTGCGTAGATGGTTGTGTTTTCTGTATAAACCTTATCAACAGTTACCTGTGTACCACCGCTTGAAGCTGTGTACCAACCCTTAAATGTGTAGCTACCGCTTCTTGTCGGTGTAGGTAAGGTGGTTAATTTGCCTGTTGCTTCTGTTGTAGCATTTGCAGGAGTAACAGAACCGCCGTTAGCATCGAATGTTACTGTATAAGTAGTAATCGGAATATTCTCCCAAACTGCTGTTACAGTTGTGTTAGCAGTTACGGTGATTGCTTCACCAACAGCCTTTTCATCACCGCCAACGCTCCAAGCCTTGAACTGTTTTCCGTCAGGAGCAGTAAATCCGTTTTCAGGGAGAGTATAAGTTCCTGCAACACCATTTACATCTGCCATTGTTCCTGTACCGCCGTTTGCTTCAAAAGAAACGGTATAGGTAGCTGCTCCTCCAAAGTCGGGAACTATAACAGTTGCGTAGTTCGTGCCGGCATTGTAGGTAGAAGTTTGTCTGTAACGAACATAATATGTTCCGGGGTGATAAACCTGAGTCTGTCCGTCCGAGCAAGCTCCCTCAGTAGAATGGAAATCGGTGTATTTACTCCATTCCATAGCCGTTGTTGTCCCGGTTATATAGCAATCATTACCGCCGAGAGTTGTAGGAGCTACACCGGCTAATCCGGTAGGTACGGCAAGGTTATCGCCTTTTGTAACATAAGCGGTTGGAGCACTTACAATGCTTCCGGTCTGTACCGAGCTTGTTACAATACATTTGAGAGTGCTGTTAATGTTATTTTCAAGAAGGATTGTATAGGTTTGCTCGTTAGCACCGG
>JAFQJD010000008.1 GCA_017415105.1 Clostridia bacterium
GAATTTGAAAAAGCTTGCAAAATGGAAATGGAAGAGGAACAATACCCCTTCCAAATTATTTGATTTTGTCGAATTTTTAATAAAAACGAAGAAGAACCCGATTTCTGCTTGATGCAAAGTCGGGTTTTTCGACAGTCTGAAGCGTACTGAATTTTCAGTACGCTTTTTTCTGGCTCTTCCAACTCCAAGTGAGGACACACGTTCGACAACTGAGGCTCAAAGAAGTCGAGCACAGCGATGACTGATTTGCCCGCCGAAGTTATGCAGGGAGTGCTCGCAGAGCGTGTGATGTATATGCCAATTCTGTAAAAAATAAATAAAAAAATTTTTTTAATCCGTCTAAATTTTAGATATATAAATATTGAAATTTATATTTTATTGTGGTAAAATAAATTTATTAAAAGGGAAGCGAGGGTAGAAATATGAAGAAAATCTACGAAGGAAAAACAAAAGACGTTTTTGAATTGGAAAACGGAAATGTTTTATTGAAGTTTAAGGACGACTGTACAGGCAAGGACGGCGTATTTGATCCGGGCGAAAATTCAGTAGGACTTACAATTGAGGGTATAGGCAAAGCAAACCTGAGAACATCAGTTTACTATTTCGATTTGCTCAAAGAGGCAGGCATAAAAACTCATTATGTGAGTGCTGATGTTGATGAGGCAACAATGGAGGTGCTTCCCGCAACTGTGTTCGGGCACGGTCTTGAAGTAATCTGCAGACTCGTTGCTACGGGTAGTTTCATACGCAGATACGGCGAGTATATAGAGGACGGCACACCGCTTGAGGGTGGATACGTTGAGTGTACATTCAAAAACGATGAGAAGGGTGATCCGTTAGTAACAGGCGAGGGTCTTGCAGCACTTGGTGTTATGAGCCCTGATATGTTTGAGAGTATGAAGGAGCAGACACTTAAAATCACAAAGATTGTAGCTGATGACCTTAAGACACTTGGTCTTGACCTTTGGGATATCAAATTCGAGTTCGGTTACAACAACGGTGAGGTTATCCTTATCGACGAAATCGCATCAGGAAATATGCGTGTTTACAAAGACGGTACAATTGTTGATCCGGTTGAGCTTACAAAGATTATTCTTGACAGATAATAAAAAAACACCCTCGGGTGTTTTTTTATTGCTTTAATTCACTTTATATAGCGTTTCCGTACCGGAAGAGTAAACCATCTGCAGTTTGCCAAGCATTTCTTCTGACGGTGAATACTCATTGCGTTCATTTTCGCCTACATATACATAATCAATGCCGTTCTCTTCGCAGAAGGCAATAAGATTTTCATAATCTCCCGTATAGGCAACAGCAATCTGGCTGTTTCTGTTATAATAATCATCATCAAGACCGTGAAAATAAACATACAGTGACGAGCCGAGATATATATTTCTTCCGGCAAGAGTAACGACAGGATTGAGGTGGTATGTGCTTGTAAGGAAAACTGCATCTGACGGTGTGTTTTCCTTAATATACTCAGCCATTTCGATATCATAATCGGAGAAAGTCTGATAGTCTGCACCGCTGTTGTATTCACGGATAACAGAAAGAGTTCCGGAAAATGTTCCTGCAAAAACAGTAATAACCGCAAGATACACACGTCCCTTTACACCTTTGAGCAAATCCCACATATGAACCAACCAGTCACTGACAGCTATAAGAAGTATCATATATGCTATGAAAAACAGCTTGTTATTATCATATTCGTTTGGTTGGAATAGAACGAGCTCAGCAATACAGAATATAAATCCGCAGGCAAGCAAAAGCTTTTTATTATCTTTTGATGCGTGAAGTATTGCAGGAATTGCGAACAATGCCGTAACACCCCAGTTTTTGAGGTAGAACCAGAAATATGTGTCATTATGGTTAACCCAGTTAAGTCCGTAACGTAGGAACGAATCGTTATTTGCAGACTGACGGAAGGTCCAGAAAAACAACTGTGGCATTGCCATAGTGAATACTATTGCTCCGAATATAACCCAATTGATTGTATAACCTTTTTTGTCCTGCTCATTTACAATATAAGCAAAGAACAGAACTGCACATATCATACCGAGGGCGAGGAATGTATGGGTATGAATCATAGGCATACATCCTGCTAAAATACCGAGTGTAACATAGAACTTGCGTTGTTTTGTCTGCAATGCCTCAAGCAGAAGCCACAGTGCGGGGAAGAATATACACCATCCTGCCATTATCGTCCTTTGCGGTATAATCATATCGCATATGGGGTTTACCCAACGCAGATTGTAGTCGGGCAGATTAGTCGGGGTATGATAATATTCGGTAAATATGCTGTTAAATACATTCGGATCAGCCTTTGCACCGTTTAAGAAATATGCAAAACCGAAACCGCCGCCAAAGAAAAATAATACTGTTGCAAGGACTGATGCGGATTTCCGTTTTGTAAGACGGTATGCGATTATATAAAAGCCTATAACAAGCAACAAAGACAGTACATAGCTCGGAATAAGAACAGCTAACCGCAGGGATGTCCCGAAAAGATACAGGCTTGACGAGAGCATATTTACAAAGAACGGATAGTTAAGCAATTGTCCGTCAAGGAAAGCATAATTTGGCGGGAACTTGTGCTGTTCTGCAATACTTGTGACAAATCCGAGATGCATCTGCAGGTCACCGAATGTGGATTGTCCGCTTGCGACACCGCCTGATTCGTATGGTGCAAGAATATGATTTGTCATAATAACTGATATTACAAGCACTATAGGAATTATAAGTCCCAGAAAGACCTTTATATCAAGACCGCACTCTTCGCCGCCTGTGCCAAGAAGTGACGATTTAAACTCTTTTATGCCTTTTTTCCTTATTATAAAAATCAAAGGCAATACAGAAAGGAGCATCAGAACTATATGGCTTGCATATGTAAAGCCTAAAAATATTGACGGTATAACAACTCCTGCCATAAGAAGAACATTTCCGAAAATACCGCCCATCCAGCTTCGGAAAAAGATATCCTTGTCCTTAAATACACAACAACTGTATGAATAGCCTGAGATCAGGAAAAACAAATAGATTAGAATGCCAAGCATAATAATTCCTCCCCAAAAATACTTTATTAAATTATATCGGAATTTATAGAATATGTCAAGGCTTGTCAGGACATAAATTACTTAACTGTATTGACTTAACAGTTTGTTTTATGCTATAATGTATTTCGTAGAAATATTTAGGAGAATCATACTATGGATATATATAATTTTATAAAATCAAGGCGTACAATTCGCAAGTTCAAACAGGACCGGCTCACAAAAGAACAGCTTGCAAAATACATAGACACAGCACGTGTTGCACCGTCTGCGGCAAATATTCAGCCGCTTAAATATGTTGCAGTAGTAAGCAGGGAAATGACAGAGAAAATGTTCCCGCTGGTAAAATGGGCAGGCTACCTTGCACCGATGTACAATCCCAAAGAGGGAGAACGCCCGACAGCATATGTGGTTGTGTGTGCAGATACGACAATAAGGAAATCCGGATACGATATGGATATAGGTGCAGCGGTAGAAAATATGATGCTTTGTGCACTTGCGGATAATGTCGGTGCGTGCTGGATGGCATCCATTGACCGTGATGGGATAAGAAAACTACTTGACATCCCTGAGACACTTGAAATATCCTGTGTTGTGGCATTGGGCTACCTTGCAGAAACCCCGAAAGAGGCAGAGGTCGAGAACGGGGACATAAAATATTATCTTGGCGAGAGCGATACATTATACGTCCCTAAACGAGCCATGAGCGAGATTGTGATAAAGACTGTTTAAGGAAGAAAGACTATGAATTTTAACGATATAATACCGCTTATGCAGACACATCTGGACTTTCATACATCTCCTGATGTTCTTGGCATAGGTTCAAATTTTTCAAAGGAAAATTTTCAGACAGCACTTAAAATGGGTGGACTTGACAGCATAACGGTGTTTGCAAAATGTCACCATAGTATGTGCTATTACCCTACGAAAGTCGGAAAGATGCATCCTCATCTTGATTTTGACCTTACGGGTGCAATGATAGATGCGGCACACGAAATAGGTGTCCGTGCACCGGTTTACATAACTGCCGGCTGGTCACATTATGATGGAGAGATACATCCCGAATGGCGTTCTGTTTCAAAGAACGGAAGCTATACGACGCACGAGAATATGCCGGTCGAGGGAGAAAAAGATGCGTTCAAGCCCAACTATTCGTGGTATATGATGTGCCTTAATGACGGCGAGTATGCAAATCATATTTATGAAATCACAGAAGAGGTATGCAGTCGGTATAAGGAGCTTGACGGTCTTTTTTATGACATATGCTTTATGGAGGAGGCATGCTATTGTGACAGCTGTAAGGCAGGTATGCATGATATGGGACTTAATCCCGAAAGCGAGGCGGATGCAAAAAAATACCTGATAATAAAACGTAAGGCATTTATGACAAAGTGTACTGAGATATTACGGAAATATCATCCCGAAGCTACGATATTCTTTAATTCGGGTGGTGCTGATCCGTATAAACCGGATTTTCACGATTACTCCACTCATTTTGAAATGGAGGATTTGCCGACATCAGAGGGTGACTATAACAAGCTTCCGCTACGTGCGAGATATTTTGCAAACAGTGGTAAGAAATATATAGGAATGACCGGCAAATTCCATCTTGCCTGGGGCGAATTTGGCGGATTCAAGCCGAAAGAAGCACTTAAATTTGAGGTTGCTACTATGGCGTTGTACGGTGCAGGGGCATCAATCGGCGACCATATGCACCCCGATGGTGAAATGGAACTTGAAACATATAAAAATATCGGTTATGCATATGATTATCTTAAAAAGATTGCACCGTTCTGTTATGATGGCGAGCAGGTATGTCAGATAGGTTTGTATCTTTCGGCAGATGCTGAGGCAAACAGCGGAGTTTCCAATATATTGCTTGAGAATCAGATGGATTACGGAATAATAAATGACAATGATTTTGATAAATACAAAGTAGTAATAATTCCCGACGGTGTGGTTCTTGACAGTGATGGAAAAGACGCACTTAACAGCTATATAGCAAATGGCGGAAGACTTGTATTAATGGCAGATTCACTGGTAGAAAACAACAATTTCCAGATTGATTTCGGTATGAATTATAAAGGTCCGTCAGAATTTGACTGTGACTATCTGTTGCTTAAGGAAAAAAAAGATAATATCCCTGACGCTCCGATGCTGTGCCTTGTTCCGGGACATAAAACAGAGGTCGTTCGCGGCGAGGTTTTTGCGGAATTTATAACGCCGTATTTCAACCGTACATACGCAAAATTTTTTGGGCATAAAAATACCCCTCACAACAAAACCGCAGAGCCTATGCCTGCTATTGTGAGAAACGGAAACGTTGTTTATATCTCCCATTCATTGGCAAAAGCGTATTTGCGACACGGCTCGGTTTTCCATAAGCGATATTTTATGTATGCACTCAACCTTGTTTATGACAAGCCTGATTTTGAGATATCAGGACTTGGTGCAGAGGGCAGATGCACGTTGATAGACCAGAAACAGAATAACAGATTTTGCATAAATATGGTATATGCTGCGCCTGTAAAACGAGGTGAGGCAACAATCATTGAAGATATTATACCCATATACAATATTGGAATTAAATTCAGAACGGACAGAAAAATCAAAAAGATTTACCTCGGTCTTACCGGGGCAGAGCTCCCGTTTAGTTCAGACAACGGAGTTGTAAGCTTTACCGTTCCTGAACTTGAGTGCCATACAACAGTTGTGCTTGAATATTAACAGCGGAAAATACAGAGGTTATACCTCTGTATTTTTTTGCAGGAGTTCTTTTCTTTTTTTCCGCCTCACACGGTTGAGGTGACGCTCAAAATCACCGCTCTGCAAAAGTTCGGTCAGAACATACTGCTCAAACACTGGAACAGTACAAGAATAAAAACCAAGCTTGTTTTCAAATTCATTTAACAGACTTTCGGGCAGTATCATATATCCTATACGGATTGATGGTGCAATCGTTTTGGAAAACGTATTTATATAAATTACAGAACCGCCGTCTGAAAGGGAAAACACGGTGTCCTCATTCTTTTTTGATACTGTCAGCTCGGAATCATAGTTATCCTCAATGATATATCCATTTCGTTTTTTAACCCATTGTATGTATTCACACCTTTTTGACACGGTTGCGGTAATGCTGCTCGGGAAGCTGTTAAAAGGTGTGATATGCAAAACGGTTGCGTTTGTTCTTTCAAGCTCGTTGGATTTAATTCCGTCCTTGCCGAGTTTTAACATATCACACTTCACGCCATTTGCCTGATATACTCTGTGTATTTTATCGTATGAGGGGCTCTCGAGTGCAAATATCCTGTTATTTCCGAGTAGCTGAACAATCATACTGTACAGATACTCTGCTCCCGATCCAATAATAACTTGCTCGGGACGGACAAAAATCCCGCTGATGCGTGCAAGATACCCGCAAATCGCAAGCCGAAGCTCGGCACAGCCGTGGTTTGGCGATTTCACGAGGATTTTTTCGCCATAGTCCGATAGAACCCTGCGCATTGTTTTTGCAAGGACCGTATATGGAAACTCAACATTGGCAGAATGCACCTGGTAATGATGAAGTGCAATATCAGAATGAGCATCGGCAGCCATCAGAAAATCGTTGTCTTTGTAAATTACAAAATACCCGCACCGTGTTCTTGCTTCAATATATCCCTCGTCGCAAAGGAGTGCATAAGCGTGTTCGACGGATATAATACTGATATCGGTTTCTGCTGCCATAATTCTTTTTGATGGAAGTTTGCTGCCATAGCTGTATATACCGTTTATAATATCTTTTCTTATTTGTTCATACAACTGTAAATATAAAGTTTTCCCCTTATTTTTTTTAATATGGTATTTCATCTGGTTATATAAAAAATTCCTTTTCTGAACATTTACATATTATCAGATATATATTATAATACAAAACAACAAATTTGTAAAGGAGTTTTAAAAAATGAAAAACGAAAGATATGAATTAAATAAGAATCTTGCTCAAATGTTGAAGGGCGGCGTGATAATGGACGTAACAACGCCCGAGCAGGCAAGGATTGCAGAAAATGCCGGTGCTTGTGCAGTTATGGCGCTTGAGAGAATTCCTGCCGATATACGTGCCGCAGGCGGTGTTTCAAGAATGAGCGACCCTAAAATGATTAAAGGTATTCAGGAGGCTGTTTCAATTCCGGTTATGGCAAAATGCAGAATCGGACACTTTGCAGAAGCACAGGTTCTGCAGGCAATTGAAATTGATTATATTGATGAGAGCGAAGTGCTTTCGCCTGCTGATGATAAGTACCATATTGATAAAACTGCATTTGATGTACCGTTTGTATGCGGAGCAAAGGATTTGGGAGAGGCTCTCCGGAGAATAAGTGAAGGTGCATCTATGATTCGTACCAAGGGCGAGCCGGGAACAGGCGATATTGTTCAGGCTGTACGTCATATGAGAATGATGCAGTCTGAAATCCGCAGGATAGCATCACTTGCAAATGATGAGCTTTATGATACGGCAAAGGAGCTTCAGGTACCGTTTGAACTGGTGAAGTATGTGCACGAGAATAAAAAGCTGCCAGTTGTTAATTTTGCCGCAGGCGGTGTTGCAACTCCTGCTGATGCGGCACTTATGATGCAGTTGGGAGCAGAAGGCGTGTTTGTAGGCTCTGGCATCTTTAAGTCCGGAAATCCCGCAAAAAGAGCCGCTGCCATTGTAAAAGCAGTTACCAACTATACGGATGCAAAACTTATAGCAGAGCTTTCAGAGGATTTAGGCGAGGCAATGGTAGGAATTAATGAAGAGGAAATAGAAATCCTTATGGCAGAAAGAGGCAAATAATGAAAATTGGTGTATTAGCACTTCAGGGAGCATTCATTGAACATAGAGAAATACTCAAAAAACTTGATGCAGACAGCTTTGAAATACGTTCAAAAGAGGATTTAAAGCAAAGCTTTGACGGATTAATTATTCCCGGCGGAGAAAGTACTGTTCAGGGAAAACTGCTCCGTGAGCTTGATATGTTTAATGGTGTAAAGGATATGATACAAGATGGATTGTCTGTTTACGGAACATGTGCAGGATTATTGCTTCTTGCAAAGCGTATTGAGGGCAATGAAAGAACACATCTGGAGGTTATGGACATAACTGCGGTCAGAAACGCTTACGGCAGACAGCTTGGCAGTTTTTTTACCGAAGCGAGTTTTGCCGGAATTAAAAAAATCCCTATGACCTTTATACGTGCACCGTATGTTAAAGAGGCTCGGGGTAATGCCGTAGTACTGGCGACAGTTGAAGGAAAAATTGTTGCAGTAAAACAGAATAATATGCTCGTAACTGCATTTCATCCTGAGCTTAATGATGACACTACGGTTCATAGGTACTTTCTGAATATGCTTAAATGAGGATAGCATCACAGATGCTATCCTCATTTGTTTTTAGGCAACGGAATTGTTATTGTAACATCAGTTCCCTTGTTCAGTTCGCTTGTAATCATAATCTTGCCGTGGAAAACGGATTCTATAGTCTGCTTTGCAATGGCAAGACCAAGTCCTGTGCCACCCTTGTCACGTGAACGTGCCTTATCGACTCTGAAGAAGCGGTCAAAAATATTAGGCAATTGCTCCTTTGAAATACCAATTCCCGTATCTGATACCTTTATGATGATATCGTTGTACATTGTACGCGAGAAAACCTGTATTTTTCCGCCTGTGGGAGTGTATTTCAATGCGTTTGAAATTATATTCGTAAGAACTCTCTCAAGCCCTCCGCGGTCACCTTTGATTTTCGGAACATCGTTAATGGGTGTATAAACAAGTTCTTGTTCCTTTTTCTTTGCGGTGAGCGAAAGCCTTTCAACAAGGCCTTCGATTTCCGAACGTATATCTATTTCTTCTGACGGACGTTTATAGTTTGTATTTTCGTCAAGACTTGACAATGTCAGAAGGTCGGATATAATTCGTGCCATACGGTCGGTTTCCGATGAAATGGTATCAAGGAAACGTGTGCGAAGCTCGGGCTCGGCATCGGGTGTGTCTGCAAGAATATCCGAATACGATTTTATAACCGTAAGCGGAGTACGCAGTTCGTGCGATACGTTTGCCACGAAATCAAGCCGTGCACGTTCGAGCTTTTCGTGTTTTGTTACATCGTGTATTATAACAATAATGCCACCGTCACCTGCAGATTGCGGTATAGGTGCGAAGCTCAACTGCAGTGTGTGCTCACCAATCATAACCTGACGTTCAACCGGATCGTCTGAGGGCATATACTGCAGACTCTCAATTGTGATATCTGCGTTTATTTCCTTAAAGAACTTATTGAAAGTTATATCGTCTACAAACTTACGGTTCAGAAGCCGCATTGCTTCGGGGTTTATGTGGCTGAGATTACCATTTGTATCAAATGCCATCACACCGTCACTCATATTCTGAAGAATAGTTTCGGTTTTGGTTTTTTCCGAAATTGCTTTCTCAGAATTTTCGCGTTTTGTTTCCGAAAGATAGATAAGTGCATTGGTAAGCTCTGAAATTTCGTCATTACCCTGTGCCGGCGAAAGTGCTGAAGTGTCACCGTCGGCAAGCTTCTTTGCCTGCGATGCAAGATTCTTTAACGGTGCTGACAGTGTTTTTGAAAACATCAGTGCGATAACAATCATCAGTATTGCCGATACCGTAATAAGTATTACGAAAATACTGATAAGGCGTGATATAAGGCTGTTCTGTTGCGTCATAGGATCACGCAGGTATATCACAAACTGTACACTGCTCTCGTCTTTGAGCGGGATTGCATATTCTATCGCCTTGCCTGAAAAACGGTTATTGACTGCTTCATTGCCTTTGAGTGCCTCTTCCGTGACACGTGCGTGCTTATAGAAATCACTTTCATCGTTCTGATACATTGGGTTGCCGTTGCCGTCAAGAATAGCAAGCGACATTCCGGGAATGGTTTTTAAAATATCTGTACCGAGCATAATATTTTTCAGATTCTCGACATTTTCGGGCCCGGGCTCACTCAGAACTATTGACTCACCACCGTCGGGTGCGGGTGCTGCAGTAACTGCGTTTGCGGTTTCTGTAAGGGTTTTACGCATATCTGAAGTGAGAACTTCTGCAATCAGTTCATCAAAAGCTTTGTGATATTCTCTTACTGACCGTACTGTAACAAACAGACCTGCAAAAATCTCGGTAAGAACTACAGCCAGCACGAAAACCAAAGTTATTTTCAGTCGAATGCTTTTAAACATATATGTATCCTTTACAGCTTATTGAAATAATAGCCGATTGAACGCTTTGTCATAATGTACTTGGGCAGACTCGGATCGTCCTCTATCTTTTCACGCAGACGTCTGATAGTAACGTCCACTGTACGCACATCTCCAAGATACTCATAGCCCCATACATTCTCAAGCAGAACCTCACGTGAGAATATCTGATCCGGCTCAACTGCAAGGAACTTAAGAAGCTCAAACTCACGTAATGTTATATCAATAACCTTGCCGTTTTTCTTAACCTCGTAGCGGTCGATGTTTATTGTAACATCGCCAGATGTAATGGTGTTTGCCGGCTCCTTGCTATTGCTTTCCTGTGCCTTCATATCAGCACGGCGGAGAAGTGCCTTTACACGTGCTGAAAGCTCACGTGCCGAGTACGGCTTTGTTATGTAGTCATCAGCGCCGAACTCAAGTCCGAGCACCTTGTCCACCTCATCCTCGCGGGCGGTAAGCATAATAATCGGAACATTTGATGTCTTACGTATCTCCTTGCACACGTCCATACCGTCCATGCCGGGCAGGTTAACGTCAAGCAGAACGAGATTCGGCTTTTCGGCAAGACACATCTCAAGACCTGACACACCGTCATACGCAGAAAGGGTTTTATAACCCGACTGTGTAAATGTGTATGAAAGAATGTCGTTAATGTTCTTCTCGTCTTCAACTATAAGAATTGTAGTATCCATAATCTTTTCCTTTCGTGGTTTTCATTAGAATAACAATAATATTACACATTAGTTACATCTATTTTATCAAAAATAAACAAATATATCAAGTGTTTTTGAAAAAAAAGTAAAAAAATTTCCTGTAAATAAAATTTAATACTGAAATTGCCAAAATTATATAGACATTTTGGAGATTTTGAGGTATAATAAAGGGTAATGAGAAATTTTAACATCGGAGAAAAAGGGGGAACACGAATGAAGCAGGATCTACTCGGTCTTAAGGATTTAAGTGCACAGCAGATTAAGAACATTTTAAGCCATGCCGCCGATATGAAAAAGGTGGTATTAAGCGACAGCAAGAAAATCCCGAATCTTCAGGGAAAAACGGTTGTTAATCTGTTTTATGAGAACAGTACACGTACGAGAATGTCGTTTGAGCTTGCGGCAAAATATATGAGTGCCAATGCGGCTAATATCTCATCAAGCGGTTCGTCTGTAGCAAAAGGCGAAACCTTGATTGACACAGCAGAAACACTTGATGTAATGGGAACAGATATTCTCGTTATGCGACATAATATGAGCGGTGCACCCCACCTTATAGCACCTGTGATAAAGGCATCTGTCATAAACGCAGGTGACGGTATGAATGAGCACCCCACACAGGCACTTCTGGATATCTTTACAATGATTGAGCATAAGGGACATATTGAAGGTCTTAAGGTTGCAATAATAGGTGATATTTCACACTCACGTGTTGTCCGCTCAAATATACACGGACTTACAAAGCTTGGTGCGGAGGTTTCGCTCGGTGGTCCTGCGACACTTATGCCAAAGGATATTGATAAGATGGGCGTTAAGGTGTTCAATAATGTTCAGGAGGCTATAATTGATGCCGATGTTGTTATGGGACTGAGAATTCAGCTTGAGCGTCAGAAAAAAGGACTGTTCCCGAGTGTCCGTGAATACTTCAGATTCTTCGGTGTGGATGAGTCACGTCTGCGTCTTGCAAAGCCTGATGCAATCCTGATGCATCCCGGCCCTGTAAACCGCGGTGTTGAGCTTTCAACATCTGTAATTGACGGCGACAAGAGCGTTATAACCGAACAGGTTACAAACGGAGTCGCGGTGAGAATGGCGGTTATGGATATGCTTATTAATGGTGGTTTCTAATGGACGAGTTTCCATAAACTGCACATAACGGCGTTAGGCAACGCTCGAAGTATAAACACATACGTCGTCGCATTGCCCGCCTTGTTCTGCACAGATTCTGGGAGCTCTTAATGTGACTGCATTATATCTTGATAGGAGGAATAGGTTTGAAAATACTAATCAAAAACGGACACGTCATTGACCCTGCAAACGGCATTGATGGGGTTACGGATATATATATAGAAGACGGCATCATAGCCGAGATAGGAAAAAATGACGATCTTGACGGCGTTGAAAATATTCAGGTCATTGACGCAAAAGGTATGATTGTTGCACCGGGACTTGTTGATATGCACGTGCATTTGCGTGAGCCCGGCCAGGAATACAAAGAGGATATAGAAACAGGTACACGTGCAGCCGTTTACGGTGGTGTAACATCAGTTGCGTGTATGCCCAACACCGAGCCGGTCTGCGATAACGAAACTGTTGTACGTTACATCAAAGAGCGTGCAAAGGAAGTTGGTTATGCGAATGTGTTTCCGGTAGGTGCGATTTCAAAGGGACTTGAAGGACAGTATCTTGCAGAAATCGGTGAGATGGTATTCAGCGGTGCCGTTGCAGTAACAGACGACGGAAAGCCGGTTGAGAACTCGGCACTTATGCGTCGTGCGATGCAGTATTCGGATATGTTCGATATAACAGTTATATCTCACTGTGAGGATATGGCACTTGGCGAGGGAGATATGAACGAGGGTGCGGTTGCAACCGAAATGGGACTTCGGGGAATATCACCTGCGGCAGAGGAGGTTATGGCAGCACGTGATATACTTGTTGCAGAATCAATCAACTGCCGTGTGCATATAGCACATATTTCCACAAAGAACACAGTAGAGCTTATCCGACAGGCGAAAAAACGTGGCGTAAAGGTTACGTGTGAAACGTGCCCCCACTATTTCTCGCTTACTGACGAAGCCTGCCGTGGCTTTAACACAAACGCAAAGATGAATCCTCCGTTAAGAACAGCGGAAGATGTTCTTGCAATAAAAGAGGGACTTAAAGACGGAACAATCGACTGTATAGTAACCGACCACGCTCCGCATCATCCGGATGAGAAGGAATGTGAGTTCGGATACGCAAAGAACGGTATCGTGGGACTTGAAACCTCATTAGGACTTGGCATAAAGTATCTTGTAAAAGAGGGTTATCTCACAATGAGTCAGCTTATTGAAAAAATGTCAAAGAACCCGTCAGAGGTACTTGGTATAGCAAAAGGAACATTAAGCACAGGTCACAGTGCAGACGTTGTGATATTTGATCCTCAAAAAGCGTGGACAGTAGATGTAAAAGAGCTTCATTCAAAGAGTAAAAACTCACCGTTTGACGGCTTTGAGCTTTACGGCAAGCCGGAATATGTTCTGGTAAACGGAAAGGTTGTAATCAACAGCGGAGAGCTTATGAAATAAAGACTAAAAAATCACTCATCTTGCACTTTTGTGCTCGCTCGCATACCTGTGTATAGCCTCGCTCGCCTAAAAGCACAATTTGAGCAATTTTGTTTAGTCTTTAAAGAAGGATTATAAGAAAGGGAAGAGAAAAATGTCAATAGATTTACTTGTAAAGAAGATAAAAGAAAAAGGAAACCCGTCAGTTGCAGGTCTTGACCCGGTGCTTTCATATGTACCGGAGTATTTAAGAGAAAAGGCGTATAAGGAATACGGCAAAAACCTCAAGGGTGCATGCGAGGCAATCTGGGAGTTCAACAAGGGGCTTATAGATGCGTTTTATGACGTAGTTCCCGCTGTAAAACCGCAGAGTGCATTCTATGAAATGTACGGCCTTCACGGTGAGGAGGTGCTTCACAGAACAATCAAGTACGCAAAGGAAAAGGGGCTTTACGTAATCCTTGACGTTAAGCGAAACGATATAGGCTCAACTGCCGAGGCGTATTCAAAGGCATATCTGGGCAAGGTTGACATTGACGGCATAGAAGAAGAGCCGTGTCCGGTTGACTGTGTAACAGTTAACGGCTATCTTGGCACAGACGGTATCAAGCCGTTTGTTGAGGACTGTAAGGCATATGACAAGGCAATATTTGCACTTGTAAAGACTTCAAACCCGTCATCGGGCGAGTTGCAGGATTTAACAGCAGGTGACAAGAAGATTTACGAGCACGTTGCAGAGCTTGTAAACACATGGAATGCTGATACAATCGGTGAGAGTGGCTACGGTGCAGTAGGTGCGGTTGTAGGTGCGACATATCCCGAGCAGGCAACGGTATTAAGAAAGATAATGAAACAGTCGTACTTCCTTGTTCCCGGTTACGGTGCACAGGGCGGCGGTGCAATGGGCGTTAAACCGTGCTTTAACGACGACGGTCTTGGTGCTATCGTTAACTCATCACGTGGCATTATGTGTGCATACAAAAAGGGCGACTGGAAAGACGAGCAGTTTGCAGAAGCAGCAAGAGCTGAGGCACTGCGTATGAAGGACGATATAACAAGCGTACTGTAAAGTCTGAATAAATTTCCGTATATTCAACAAAACTCTTTGCGGAGGGTGTACTATGGATAACAAAATACAAATATTTGAAGACAGAAAAGTAAGAACTGCCTGGAATGAAGAAACCGAAGAATGGTATTTTTCGGTTAGTGATGTAGTAGAGATATTAACGGAAAGCAAAGATGTTAAGCAATACATAAAGAAGATGCGTAGTCGTGATCCGGAGCTTAATTCCAAGTGGGGTACAATTTGTACCCCTGTTGAAATGATTGCTTTGGACGGTAAAAAGAGAAAGATACAAGCGGCAGATACCTCCGGAATATTTCGTATAATTCAATCAATTCCGTCACCTAAAGCAGAACCTTTCAAGATGTGGCTTGCCGAAGTTGGCAAGGAACGAATTGATGAAACTATTGACCCTGAACTTGCAATCGACAGGGCAATAGAAACTTATCAAAAGAAAGGCTACAGCGATGAATGGATACATCAAAGGATTTTATCTATCAGAGTTCGTAACGCTTTGACGGATGAATGGGACAAGCATGGAGTTCAAAAAGGCGTAGAATATGCTATTCTTACAGATGAGATTACAAAAGCATGGTCGGGAATGACAACACGCAAATATAAGAATTTAAAAGGTTTGACAAAAGAAAATTTGCGAGATAATATGAGTGACCTTGAACTTGTCTTGAATATGCTTGCTGAAGCGACCACAACAGAAATATCCAAAACATCTAATCCAAAAACTTTTGCAGAGAATGTTGAAGTGGCACAAAGAGGCGGAAAAGTTGCAGGCGAGGCAAGAAAGAATATCGAAGAAGAAACCGGCAGAAAGGTTATAACTTCAAAAAATGCAACTGAACTAAATCAAATAGTTGTTGATTTAATTGAGGCGACGGCAGAAGAAAAAGAATGATTTTGCAGGTGCTGATTTGGTATGAACATAAATAGCATTTCAGCTATTTGCATAACTTGCGAAAGTTCTCGCAGACTAAACTAATCTATATAAATGAAAGAGGTAGGACAGGTGAAAAAAGTATATAAATGTGAATTGGTATCAAAGACGGAACTTTGTCCGGGTATATTTGATTTTGTTGTAAAGGCACCCGAGATTTCAGAAACAGCTGAAATCGGTCAGTTTCTGCATATTGACTGTGGTGGCAAAACGCTTTTAAGACGCCCGATAAGTATATGTGATTTCGGTGAGGGGTATGTACGTTTCGCGTTCCAGGTAAAGGGTGAGGGAACACGTGAGCTTGCAAAGTTTGAAGTGGGCGATATGATAGATATGATGGGTCCGCTCGGTCACGGTTTTAAGATGACACCGGGCGAAAAGGCAGTTGTCATCGGCGGCGGAATAGGTGTATTCCCTGTGCTTGGTCTTGCACGTGAGACTGACAGTGCAGTATTTCTGGGCTTCCGTAACAAAGACCTTGTTATCATGGAGGATGATTTTAAGGCAGTAAACGATAATGTAACAATCTGTACAGATGACGGAAGCTACGGTTATGACGGTTTTGCCATTGCGGCAATGGGTGAGTATCTCCTCGAAAACAAGGTTGATATGATTTACTGTTGCGGGCCGACTCCGATGCTTAAGGCTGTAAAGCAGATTGCAGAGTACAGAAACATCCCGTGCCAGCTCTCACTTGAGGAGCGTATGGGTTGCGGTATCGGTGCCTGCCTCACTTGCGTATGCAAAACTACAGGCAAGGGTATGGCAGAGCATAAGCAGGTATGTACCTGCGGACCGGTATTTGATGCAAAGGAGGTTGTATTCTGATGGGAAAGCTTGAGATAGATTACTGTGGAGTGAAATTCAGAAACCCGATAGTTACGGCATCGGGAACATTCGGCTTTGGCTATGAATATAACGATTACGTTCCGCTTGAGGAATACGGTGGTTTTGCGGCAAAGGGACTTACACGAAAGGAAAGAGCAGGAAACAAACCGCCCAGAATTGCAGAAACCCCTTACGGAATATTAAATAGTGTGGGCTTGCAGAATCCCGGCGTTGAAACTTTTGCAAAATATATAATGCCGGAGCTTGCAAAAACATTTGACACAAACGTAATTGCAAATATGTCAGGCAACACGATTGAGGAGTATGCCGAAATGGCAGAAATTCTGTCAGAAACTGACGTTGCACTGATTGAAATGAATATATCGTGTCCGAACGTAAAGCATGGCGGACTCGCATTCGGAACAAATGCGGCAGTCGTTGAGGAGCTTACAAGAGAGGTACAGAAGCGTTGTAAGAAACCGCTTGTTGTAAAGCTTTCGCCGAACGTAACGGATATAACCGAGATTGCAAAAGCGGCAGAAGCCGGCGGTGCAGACGGTGTATCGCTTATAAACACACTTTTAGGTATGAAAATAGACATAAACACACGCCGTCCGATACTTGCAAACAATATGGGCGGACTTTCAGGTCCTGCCGTAAAACCGGTTGCAGTACGTATGGTGCATCAGGTATATAATGCCGTAAAGATACCGATTATCGGTATGGGCGGTGTTGCAAGCGGTGCTGATGTTATTGAGTTTATGATTGCAGGTGCAAAGCTTGTTGCACTGGGTACGGCAATGTTTGCAAAACCGGATTTGATACTTGATGTTAAGCGTGAAATAAATGAATATATGGATCGCTTTAACATTGACGATATAAACGATATAATAGGAACAGTAGAGTTAAACTAAAGAAAAAAGGCGGGGCACGCTCCGCCTTGTTTTGCTGTAATAGGAGGCTTTATGGAGACGCCGATACACACACGTCTTTGTGACTATCACAACGAAAACAGAACACCGTTTGCAATGCCCGGGCATAAGAATATGCGTGGGCTTGATGCGGATCTGGGTGTGTGCGACGTTACCGAGCTTTCAAAAACACTGAACCTTATGAGTGATGATAAAACAGTAACACGTGCCAATGAGCTTTTAAGTAAGCTTTACGGCTCAAAGTCGAGCTTTATTCTGACCTGTGGCTCAACGTCCTGTGTGCAGACGATGATATTAAGCTGTGTAAACCCCGGTGATACTTTGATGGTGACTTCGGATTGCCATATCAGTGTTATAAACATATGTGCTATAACAGGAATCAAAATAAAAATGGTAAAAGACGTAACGGAAATCTCTCCCGATATAAAGGCAGTTTTCATAACCTCGCCAAACTATTACGGCGTAACAAAGGATATAAAGGCAATCTCGGAGTTGTGCCACAGTGCTGATATTCCGCTTATGGTCGATGAGGCACACGGTGCACATTTTACAGGCAGAAACGGATTACCCGAAACCGCCGTAAGGCTGGGTGCTGATATGGTGTGTCAGAGTGCACATAAAACACTCAATGCACTTACGGGTGCGGCATATCTGCATATATGCTCAGAGAGAGTTGATATAAACCGCATCAGACGTTCAATGAGGGCAGTGCATACCACAAGTCCGTCATATATGATTGCAGCATCTGCAGATATTGCCCGTGCGACACTTGAAACTCTTGATTATACAGATATAATTAAAGAATGTAACGAGTTTAAAGATGCCATATCAAAAACAGGCATCAAGGTAAAGAAAAATGATGATCCGACGAGGCTCGTGCTTGATTTTTCGGCATTTGACACAACAGGGTTTGCGGTCGCAAAAGAGCTTTCGGAGCATTTCGGCATAGATGTTGAAATGGCGGATTTAAAAAACATAGTACTGATAGTAACGCCATATAACAGACACTCTGATTTTATAAGCCTGTTCCATGCAATAAAAGAGATATTAAGCACAAAAAAACCAAGGACACAGGACCGGATACTCCCCGAACCACCCTGTATAAGTGGAGTGATTTCTCCGCAGGACGGCTGGTTTAAAGCTACCCAAAGTGTTGAGCCGGATTGTGCAGTGGGCAGAATATCGGCACAAACCATCTCGGTGTATCCGCCCGGAACAGCGGTTGTAGTTACAGGCGAAAGGATTAGTGAAGATGCAATCCGGTATATAAAGGCTGTCATTGAGTGCGGTGCAGAGGTAACAGGTATAAGTGACGGAAAAATTGAAGTGATATTATGAACAGAATTGTTATAGACGGCATAATTGATAATATAGTGTATCAGAACCCTGAAAACGGCTACGTTATCTGCGAGATATCCTCAAAGGACGAGGGCGATTTTTACGCTGTTGGCTATATGCCGACAGTGCGTCCGGGCGAGCGTGCATCGCTTACCGGCAACTGGGTAAATCACCCCGAATACGGCGAGCAGTTCAAGGTAGAAATCTATGAAACAATAATGCCAAGCGAGGAAACGGCAATAATAAAATATCTCTCATCAGGCGTCATAAAGGGCGTGCGTGAAGCAACTGCAAAAAAGCTTTACGAAGCCTTTGGCGACTCTGTTTTTGATGTCTTGACAAGTGAACCTGACAAAGTTGCAAAAATAAAGGGCATAGGCAAAGACCGTGCCGCAACAATCTGCAAATCGTTTAATGAACAACGCAGTGTTCAGAACATTGTGATGTTTTTACAGCAGTATAATATCAGTGCAAATACTGCAATAAAGATACATAAAATATTTGGCAGTGAAGCCATATCTGTTATAAAGGAAAACCCGTATTCGCTTGCGAATTACGTTGACGGAATAAGCTTTAAAACTGCAGATATGATTGCATACAATCTCGGAATACCTAAAAACAGTCCCGAACGTATTGCGTGCGGTGTTACGTATTTTCTGCGTGAGGCATCATATACCAACGGTCACGTGTATATGCCAAGAGACCTGCTTAAGGAGCATACCGTATATAATCTCGGAATAAGTGATATTGAGGCTGAAAATGCAATAGCACAGCTTATTGCCGACCGTGATATTATAACCGACAGAATAGATAACACAGAGGTTTTATATCTTTACGGAATGTATCACGATGAAAAGTATGTAGCAGAAAGAATAGCAGAGATTGCAACAGCAGTAAGCCGTTATGCTATAAGTGCAAGCCGTGCCGAGGATGAGGTGGACGAGTTCGAGGAAAAAAACGGAATAAAGCTTGCAAAAAAACAACGTGATGCAGTAGTAACCGCACTTTCATCCGGATTTATGGTTCTCACCGGCGGACCGGGTACAGGTAAAACAACTACCATAAACGCAATAATTTCCATAATGGAAAACCTTAACATAAAGGTAGCACTTACAGCCCCGACAGGCCGTGCGGCAAAGCGTATGTCACAGCTTACAAACCGTGATGCAAAGACGGTACACCGTCTTCTGGGTGCACAGATGATTGGTAATACACATACATTTTCAAGGGATGAGGAGAATCCGCTTGATTGTGATGTTATAATATTAGACGAGGCAAGTATGGTTGATACCTCGCTTATGGCTTCGTTTCTGCGTGCTGTAAAGCCGGGCGGAAGAATAATTCTTTCCGGTGACAGCGACCAGCTTCCGTCGGTCGGTGCGGGAAACGTGCTTCGTGATATAATAGATTCAGACCTTGTTTCCACAGTAAAGCTTACAGATATTTTCAGACAGTCCGAAGAAAGTCTTATAATCGTCAACGCCCACAGAATAAATAACGGCGAAATGCCGGAGCTGGGCGACCGCACCCACGATTTCTTCTTTATGAGAAGAGGTAATCCGCAGGATGTCGCAACAACGGTTACCGAGCTTTATAAAAGCCGTCTGCCAAAAACCTACGGGCTTAATCCCGTAACAGATATTCAGATACTCTCACCCACAAAAAAGGGGATTACAGGTACAGTTGAACTTAACCGTGTGCTTCAGGCATCAATAAATCCGCCGGCATCGGCAAAGAACGAATATAAATACGGGCAGACCATATTCCGTGAGGGCGATAAGGTTATGCAGACACGTAACAATTACGATATTGAGTTCTCCACAGAAAAGGGCGAGAAAGGTGTCGGTATATATAACGGCGATATGGGTACGGTTGATTCAATCAATATATCGGAGCGGTATATGATAATAACTTTTGATGACGGGAAAATAATAGAGTATCCGTTCACATCAGTTGAGGATCTTGACCTTGCATATGCAATAACCGTACACAAGAGTCAGGGAAGTGAATTTTCATATGTCATTATGCCGGTATCGGCATATATGCCTATGCTTATGACAAGAAACCTGTTCTATACTGCCATAACACGTGCAAAAACTATGGTTGTGCTTGTGGGCGGTGATAAGATAGTTGAGAGTATGACAAAAAACAACTCATATACGAAACGGTTTACAGGGCTTCTGGAACGATTATTAAGAGAGAAAGAGAGGGATATTTAATGAAACATGGCGCTGCTGTATTTTTCAGATTTCTTGCAGTTTTTGTTGTGATATTCCTCGGCATAACGGCAGTCGTTCCGCAAAGCACGATAAAGGATGACGATGCGGTGCTTCCGATATGGAACGACGTTAACGAAGAAAACGGTGCCGATATTATCGAAGTGTTCAAGCTTGGCATAATAACCGGCGGTACAGACGGTGAATACGGCATAAATACACCTCTTACAGCATCAGAGGCGGCGTATGCTTCGGTAAGAATATATGAATACGAAACCGGACGTGATTATTCCTTTGATTATCACAAGTCCGATGAGGGTGAAAAATACATAAAAAAGGCAGAAAAGTATAAATTGTGGGATGATTCACTTCCGCAAAAAGACGAGGCAATGAGCCGTGAGGAGTTTGCGGCGGTTATTTCAAGGCTTGATAAAAAATCAGAGAAGCTTAATGAAATAACAGACGTTGCAGGGCTTGACAGCCTGAAACATAAGGACGAGGTTTTAAAAATGTATAACCTCGGCATAATGATTGATACAAACATAACAGAGGCATTCTCACCTGAAATAAAAATAACACGTGCGGATGCATCAAAGCTTATTATGATGTATCTCAAGCCCCAACGGCGTATAAAAATTGTAATGCCTGATTACGAGGCAATGGAGAAAAAAATAACCGAAACGATGTCGGGCTGGCAGGGTGACTGGTCGCTCTATTTTGAGGACTGCAAAACCGGCAGACAGATTTTGGTAAACAGCCATCAGGTATATTCTGCAAGCCTTATAAAGCTCTTTGTAGCACAAACGGTATATCAGAAGGTGGCAGACGGCGTAATCGCAAATTCACAGAAGCTTGAGAATGAAATAACAAAAATGATTACATATAGTGACAACGAGGCGTGGAAATATATAGCAAGAAAGCTCGGTAACGGCTCATACTCCAAAGGTATGGCAGAGGTCACAAAAACCGCACAGGCATCGGGATTTTCTGATACCGGTCAGTTCTATCAGGGCAGTCATAAGAACTATAACTTCACCTCTGTAAACGATTGCGGTGTATATTTAAGAGGGATTTTAAACGGAACTATTGTGAGTCCGGAGTATTCGCAAAAGATACTCTCGCTCTTAAAAAAACAACAGCATCTACATAAAATCCCGTCGGGAATCCCCGATACGGTAACAACTGCCAATAAGACAGGCGAGCTTGACTATATGCAGGGCGATGCGGCAATTGTGTATGCACCTAACGGTACATATATACTCGTAATCATAGGCGATGACCTTAATAATGGCTACGGTCAGGTGTCAAAATTCACGGAGCTGTCAGAAATGGTATATGAGTTTTTGAACTAAAGAGCACGCTTATGTGTGTTTGTGAAGAACGCATTTTCTTACACTCGAGCGTTCTGAACAAATATACATAAGCAGTGTAGTGCCTGAAAGTATTTACTCCGAATGCTGATGCTATGTAAAATGCATTCTCCGTAAACACCTTCAGGCATTGCAACAACACAGAAAGGAAAAAGAAATGATAGTAGGATTGAAAAAAGCAATTTTGCATATTCTTGACACAAGCTCGGGAGTGGGTGTTTTCTCGGATGAGCTTTTGGATGTCAGTGATGCACAGATAAACACATTTATAACAACACATATAGAAAAGCTTTATGAGTCTGCAGCCTTAAGAAAAGCAGATTTCAAGGAAGCAAGCGGTTTTGGTGCAAAGATAGAGCAGTATAACAATGGTGATATAACCTTTGCCGAGCTTTCAAAAACGGCAGCGGAGCGTTTGTATGAGGCAATAGCATCGAGCGAGGACCCGAAATCGTGCGACCTCATCGCAGTGGAGTTCGTGTCAAATGAGGCGAAAATTTTCGGACTCTTAAAATGTGATAACAAGACAGGCTTCACCCATTCTGTAGTTCAGTCGGAGGGAAAGGTCAGCAACAACATTGTAAACCACGATGCAATTCTGCCGTCACTTTCAAACAGGCTTGGCGAATGTGCATTTATTGACCTTGGAACAAAGCAGATTTCATACCGTGGCAGAAACAGTAAGATAGACGGCGATACGGTTGATATAATAGCCGAGCTTTTGCTGGAGTGCGAATATGAAATATCACCGAGAGAGAGTGCCAATACCGTAACACGGATTGCGAAAAAGGTAGCGGTTGAAAACGGTGCAGACCAGCTTGAAACACGTGCAAGAATAAAAGAGTATGTGACAGAGAGTATCGAGGAGGAGAACTACGAATACGTTGACACACGCAAGGTAGCAGAAAAAGTATTCGAAGGTATGCCTGCAGTAAGAGATGAGTTTGTCGAGAAAATGGAAAAGGCAGGAGTGCCCGAAAAGGTTGAGGTAAATAAGTACATAACAAAGAAAATGACAGCAAACATCAAGCTTTCGACTAATACCGGTGTTGAGCTGTCGTTCCCGCCCGAGCATTATAAGAATCCCGAGTTTATGGAGCTTATCACAAACGAGGACGGAACACTGTCAATCAAGATAAACAACATAACCGAGCTTACTAACCGTTAACAAATTGTTTTAATTCTGTTATATTGACATAGACGTCAAATTAATGTATAATAAGTGTAGCATTATTTCGGAGGTGTAAAAGTGAAAGAGGAATATTCGTCAGGCGGAAAACAGTTTATGTTTGTTCTCCTCTGGTCGGCTGTTTTATATATAGCCTGTGCGGCAATGATGTCGGCATTTGGCAACTACGCTTTTATCGGCGGAATAATTTCAGTATTGGTTTTCTGCGTGTTCGGTTTTTTTGTTCTGACACATTATACGGCACGGTTTACATATTCGCTTAAAAACGGAAGCTTGCGTATAAACCGTATGATAGGAAAGCGGAATAAAGAGGTTGAGTTTTCGTGCAGGGATATCACGCGGACAGCTTTCGGAGAAAAGCCCGATGACTTCGCAAAACCGATACAGAATATGCGTATAAGCGTCTTTAGCAGAAAGCAGAGTATGTATATTGAGTATAAAACAAAGGATGGAAAATCAGCATCAGTTGTTATAGAGCCGTCTGAAAAACTAAAACGGCGTATAGAAAAGGAAAGGAACAGTATAGATGGTTAGTATATTGGGGGTACGCTTTAAGAATGCAGGCAAAATTTATTATTTTGACCCACAGGGAATTGAGGCAAACCGTGGCGATTATGTAGTGGTTGAAACGAGCCGTGGAATTGAATACGGCGAGGTAATCCACGGCATAAAAGAGGTAGAGGATTCGGTTATCACAAAGCCTTTAAAGGGTGTTCTGAGAATTGCAACCGAGGAGGACACCAGACGTTTTAACGAAAACAAGGAAAAAGAAAAAGAAGCATATAAAATATGTATTGGCAAAATTGAGGAACACGGTCTTGAAATGAAACTTGTTGAGGTGGAATACACATTCGACGGAAGCAAGATTCTTTTCTACTTCACGTCTGACGGACGTGTGGATTTCCGTGAACTTGTAAAGGACCTTGCGGCGGTATTCAAAACAAGGATAGAGCTTCGCCAGATAGGTGTGCGAGACGAGTCAAAGAGCCTTGGCTCAATCGGAGTATGCGGCAGAAATCTGTGTTGTTCACAGTTTTTGGATGAGTTCGTGCCCGTTTCAATAAAAATGGCAAAGGAGCAGGGCCTGTCGCTTAACCCGACAAAGATTTCGGGTGCGTGCGGAAGGCTTATGTGCTGTCTGAAGTACGAGCAGGACACATATGAGGAGCTTAACAGATTAACCCCGTCAACCGGAACGGTTGTAGAAACTCCTGACGGCAAAGGTACAGTTGCAGCTGTGTCGTTGCTTAAGGGACGTGTAAGTGTCCGTCTTGAAGCGGGTGATGAAACCACCCTGCGTGATTTTGCTGTTGATGAGGTGGAGGTATATAACCCCGACAAAAAACCGCAGAAAAAGGCAGAGGAATTGCCCCAAAAACCGGTTGAGAAGAAACAGGTAAATGCTGTTACGGAGGATTCAGAAGGAAAGACGGAAAAACCAAAACGCAGAAACCGCAACCGTAACCGTAAAAAGAAGCCGAAAACGGATGCAGAATAACAAAGTTTATAATACCGGGGGTGCGAAAGTGCGTCAGGTATATATAAATATCACTGAAAAACAAATAATTTTAAAATAATACTTGAAGTTATGACAAAACAGTGATATAATCATACTAAGGACGAAAGTCTAAAAATCTTCAGGAGGTAAAACCATGGCTTACAAAATTGACGCAGATGCATGTATAAGCTGCGGCGCTTGTGCTGCAGATTGTCCGGTAGACGCAATTTCCGAAGGCGATGCAGCATACGTAATCGATGCAGATACTTGCATTGAGTGTGGCGCTTGTGCTGATACTTGCCCGGTTGGTGCACCGGTTGCTGAATGATTTAATATCATGTAGGGCGTTATGCGATACCCCCCCGGGGTGTCGGATCGCCCTTATTTTTTGTCAGAAATGGTTATATGGAAGATGAAACGAAGAATTAAACTCTACGGACTTATTTTAAGTCTGATGCTGCTTGTAACAGGCTGCGGATGCAGCGGCGGTGATGTAATTGTCGAAAAACCGTCAAAACGCAAACCGTCTACGGGCGAGAGCTGGACTGTTATGATTTATATGAGTGCATCATCACTCGAAGATGAATACGGCCGTGCAGGCGAGGTGCTTAACTCGCTTTCTTATGATTTGCCTGAGAACGTAAATGTTATAGTAGAAGCAGGCGGATGTAATGAGTGGAGCATTGAAGGGATAAAGAATGACAAACTGCAGGATTTTGAAGTGCAGAAAAACGGCATACGCCTAATTGGTGAGCGACCGCTTGCGAATATGGGAAAGGCATCAACATATGCAGATTTCCTTAACCGCACAATAAAAGACTATCCGGCAGACCGCTATATATCTGTAATATGGGGCGAGGGTGGCAATCCGGTATCGGGCGTTGCATACGATGCTCTTTATGAATACGATTCGCTCACAGCCTCAGAAATTGCCGGAGCTCTTGCATCAACTGAAACCAAGCTTGATATAATCGGCTTTGATGCAGGAATGATGTCAAATCTTGAGGTAGCGGCGGCACTTGTTCCGTATGCTGATTATATGGTAGCATCCGAGGATATAATGCCGCTTTCGGGCTGGGACTACAGGGGCCTTTTCTCATTCCTTTCAGAAAACCCCGATTCAGGTCCGGCACAGGTTGCACAGGTTATATGTGACGGCGTTTCGGATAACGTATGGGATGAATATGAATCAATTGTATCAATGTCTGTTATTGACCTTTCAGATGTGACAAAGCTGATGCAGGACTTTGACACACTTGCATGGGGAATGGCAGGCGATGCGGAAAATTCAGACAAACTGCGTGCGATAAAGGCACAGCTTGATAAGGCAGAAAGAATGGGAGCAGGCACGATTTTTGAAGGTCAGTCAAATGTTATTGACCTTGGCTCGTTCAGAAACGCTGTCTACAGTGCTGTAAAGACAGACTATACAAATATTGACCGTGCTATTTCAAATGCAGTAATATACCGCACTGCAGGCAAGCTCCACAGCGACTCCTGCGGAATAAGCATATATTACCCACGAAACGGACTTGCTACAGATATAAATGAATACAAAAAAATTTGCGTTAGTGCCGGATACAATGAGTTTATAGATAAAACTACAGCAAATGATGCTGTGTCTGACAGAGTTGCCGACTACAAGGCAACCGCAAGCTGGCAGGCGTATAACAGTGTGGTTGAAGCGAATACAGTTACCGCAGAGCCCGACCTTAACGGCAAGTATCTGCTTTACGCTTCAAACCCCGACATTATAAAAAAACCGAGTGTAAACCTGTATAAATACAACGAGGAGGAGGGAATATACCTTTACCTTGCCTCTGATAGTGAAGTATCATACAGCAACATAACCAACTCATATGAATACAGGCTCACAAACAAACAGCTTGAGCTCAACGGAATAGCTGTAAGCTCGTATCTTATAAACAGTATGGACGGTATGGCACTGTATTCAATTCCGGTCATATACGAGGATGAAATATCAAGTATACGTGTCCTTGCAAAAGAAACCGAAAAGGAAAAGTCGTATAAGGTTCTTGGAATATGGCAGGGTACAGATGCAAAAACGGGTATTATCGGACGCAAATATAAAACACCGTCCGTTGGTGATACAATAATCCCGATTTATGAAACATACGGTGAATACAAGGGAAAATACGTTGAGGGCAAGAGCCTTACACTGGTATTTGGCGGACTTAACATTAAGGAAAAGACGCTTGATGACGGTGAGTATCTGCTTTCATATACTGTCGAGGATATATTCGGCAAGGTTACCCAAAGCAACACCACAAACGTGACAGCGATAAAAGGAAAGATGCAGATTTCAAGATAAGCATCAAAAAAGGAGCGTGACTGTTTAAATGAAAAGACTTCTTGCAATATGGCTTGGCAAGCTTGTTTTTCTTGTTGGAAAAATTACAAAAAGACAGACCTCGTCAGCACCGGGTGAGCTGGCGTTAAAGGTATGCCCGTCACTTATAAGCGATATGAACAGACGCATAGGCAAAAAGGTAATTGTAACCTGTGGAACAAACGGAAAAACAACAACCAACAACGTAATCTGCACAGCCCTTGAAGCAAAGGGTTATACGGTGATGTGTAACCGTATCGGTGCAAATATGCTCTCAGGCGTTGTGACAGCATATATTGAATCTGCAACTCTTTCTGGTAAAATAAATGCCGATTATGCCTGTCTTGAAATTGACGAGGCATATGCGAAAATAATATTCAAACAGATAAAGCCGGATGTTATGGTGATAACAAATCTGTTCCGTGACCAGCTCGACCGTTACGGCGAGCTTGACGGTACGGTAAATCTGATAAACTCTGCTATTGACCTTGCAGACGGTGTGACACTTGTATTAAATGCCGATGATCCGGTGTGTGCACAGTTCGGAATGAAAGAGGGTGTAAAGGCACTCTATTACGGTGTGTCCGAAAAGGTGCTTGAGGATGAGGATAATGCAAAAGAGGGACGTTTCTGTCCGGTTTGCGGCAGTGCACTCTCGTATAACTATCATCACTACAGCCAGCTTGGGGACTTCTTCTGCCCCGACTGTGCATATAAGCGTCCGGAGCCTCACTATGTGATAAATAATGTGAAGCTTGGCGTGCCGATAAGCTTTGCGATAAACGGTGAGCAGTATACTGTTAACTATAAAGGTTTTTATAATATCCTTAACCTTTCCGCGGTATATGTAGCACTGTGTGCCGCAGGTGAGACGGTTGAAAATTTTGCTGATTTACTTTCGGCATACAAACCGCCATCGGGCAGAATGCAGGAGTTTAAGCTCAATAAGCCGGTGGTCTTGAGCCTTTCAAAGAACCCTGCAGGCTTCAATCAGGCGATAACGACCGTAAACAGCGATACACGCAAAAAAGATGTCATTCTTGCAATAAACGACGGTGCCGGAGACGGCAGAGATGTATCGTGGATATGGGATGTGAATTTCCCGAAGCTCAGAAACGAAAATACCGTTACTCTTTCCGTAACCGGCATAAGGCGTTACGATACAGCACTGCGGTTTAAGTATTCTGATATTGAGGTTGATGTTCTTACAGACAATATGCGTGAGGCAATCACAAAAGCACTTGATACAGATTCAGAGATTGTCTATGTAATGGTCAACTATACCGCAATGTACGGAACAGAAGCGATTTTAAAAGAACTTGAAAGGGGATATAATGATGAAAATTAAGATATTGCATCTTTACCCCGATTTGTTGAATCTTTATGGCGATATGGGCAACATTGAGTGTTTAAAGCATCGCCTTATCTGGCGTGGTATTGATGTTGAGGTTATAGCACATCCGTCAGATGCAGGGGAGTTCGACGTGGCCGATATAGATATAATTGTTCTTGGCGGTGGTGGAGATGCCGAGGAGAAAAAAGTAATGCAGATGCTTGCCGTGCAAAAGGACAAGCTTATTGACTATGTAAATTCAGAGGGCACTTTGTTTGCTACGTGTGGCGGTATGGATATGCTTGGCAAATACTGCGTATTCGGAAAAGAAACCGTAGACGGTCCGGGCGTACTTGATATATATACAGAAAACAGCAAAAAACGTATGACGGGCGATGTTGTTCTTGATTCTGAAGTCTTTAACGGCAAAATAGTCGGATTTGAGAACAGAGGCCGCCGTACTGTTATAGGTGCGAATACTCCGCTTGGCAGAGTGTGCGAGGGCGGTGGAAATAACGGTGATGACAAAAAAGAGGGTGTGGTTTATAAAAATGTTATTGCTACACATCTGCACGGTCCCGTACTACCGAAAAATCCGCAATTGTGCGATTATATATTAGAATGTGAACTACAGAAAAAATATAAGGAATTTGCAAAGCTCTCGCCGCTTGCAGACGAGCTTGAGAAAAAGGCGAACGAATTTATTGTAAAAAGATATTCAAAGTAAACCATTACAGCAGGAGAGGAGAAACTATGCGTAAAATTCTTGACAGACTTAAAAATCTGCCCTGGATAAAAATAGCACCGTACGGCGGTGTTGTTTTCGGTGTGGTTTTATTCCTTGTCCTTGCTGTTACTACATATAACGATACTGTGAACAAACGTGAGGAGCAGGGCGGACTTGTAACAAGATTTCCTACCGACTCCACGCAGTTTTTTGCAGGAGGTATGCCTGATTCGGGCATTATACTGTCGTGGTATGACAATACTGCAAAGCTTAAGACGGGTGAGATAACCACCTTGAAGCTTAATGCTGAGATTTACCCGATAACACTTGGTGAGAGAGACCTTGTTTTTACGTCCTCATTGCCCGAATGTGCTGAAATTGACAGCGAAGGCAATATTACAGCAAAGAAAACGGGAAGTGTGGAGATTACCGTTTCAAACGCGGCAACCGGACTTAGTGCAAAAGCATATCTGCAGGTAATACAGCCGATTGAAGGGTTTTATATCCAGAACCCGTCACTTAATGTATATACCACAGATACGGGCGTGAGAATTGTACCGATGATTTACCCCGAAACAGCATCTAATACAACCGTAAAATGGTATTCAAAGGATACAAAAATAGTCGAGGTTGACCAGACCGGACACATCAAGCCGGTATCTACCGGAATGACAGAGGTTGTTGCGACCACTGCCGATGGCGGACATACTGCAAAATGCTTTGTGAATGTTATAAACGAAACAATCAGAGTTGATGAGGTGAAGATACTTAATAAAGACAAGACCGAGCTTGAACGTGGCGAGGCATTAAGACTTCTGGTATCGGTACTTCCGCAGAACGCAAGAAACAAGCTTGTAAGCTGGCAAAGCTCTGACGAATCAATAATATCGGTTACACAGACCGGCGTATTAAAGGGTGTAAACCCCGGCTCGGCAACCGTATATGCAATGACAAGCGATGGAGTGTACGACAGTTTTAATGTAACCGTAAAAGCATCACAGTCTGTAATTGTTTCTCCGGGTACACCAAGCTATACCGTTCCAGGCGGTGTTACATATACTGCTTACGATATGACGCTTGATGAAATGACAGAAAAACAGATGTCAACAAATCCTGTATATAACGACGGAAGCGGTCTTAAGTCTGCCGACTTTAACCGCACAAGGATGTATGTTGACCCCAACGAGTTCTCAGAAAGCTCGTATAAATATCAATTTATGGACCTGTCGCACTATAACGGTATAAGCCGTGACAAGCTTGCCATGTTCCTTGACGGCAAGGGCATATTAAGCGGTAAGGCAGATACATTTATACAGGCGGCAAGGCTCTATAACATAAGCGAGCTTTATCTTGTCGCACACGCCTGCCTTGAAACCGGATACGGCACATCACAGCTCGCAACGGGCGTAAACTATAACGGTGTACGGGTATATAATATGTTCGGTATAGGTGCTTTTGACAGCGATGCGGTGGGCACCGGTTCAAAGAAAGCCTACAGTGAGGGCTGGACAACGCCCGAGGCTGCAATTATGGGCGGTGCACAATGGATAAGCAAAAACTATATAAATGCAACATCGGGCAGACAGAACACACTCTATAAAATGCGATGGAACCCCGACAGCCCCGGAACACATCTTTATGCCGGCGATATTGCGTGGGCAGTAACACAGTCAACCATAATGGAAAGGTTGTTTGCACAGTTCAGAGAAGCTTCGGTAAGCTATGAGGTACCTGTATATGCAGGCTCGGTGGCACCGGTTATTACAACAAACACAATGACTCTTGGTCGTTAAAGAAAGGATAGTGGAAAATGACAGCTATAATAGGAATTATTGTTCTTACTGCAATGTTTGGCGGCGTTGCATGGTCGTCAATTGAAAAAAACACCTTTAAAACCATGAAAAGTGAAAAGAACAGCAACAGCTATATCTGGGTTCTTCTCATTCTCGGTCTTGTTGTCCGCATAATTGCGGCGGCAAGCTACAGGGGCCACGAAACGGATATGAACTGTTTTTCGGGCTGGTCGGATATGATATTCAACAACGGACTTTCACAGTTCTATTTATCCGAAGGCTTTCACGACTATCCGCCCGGTTATGTATATGTAATGTACGTTCTTGGTGCAATAAAAAGCATTTTCGGTCTTGACGGTGCTTCGTGGTGGGTAGTGTTAAAGCTCCCGTCAATTATAGCAGACCTTGCAATGGGATACCTTGCATATAAAATCACAACGAAGACATATTCACAAAAAGCCGGTGTGATTATTTCGGCATTTATTGTATTTAACCCTGTTGTAATATTCAACAGCTGTATCTGGGGACAGGTCGATTCGGTGCTTGCAATATTCTGTGCACTTGCGGTATATTTTGCTGCAGAAAAACGCTTCACCGCATCATTTTTTGCGTTTGGTGCGGCTATACTTATAAAACCGCAGGCAATATTCTTTGCACCGGTAATTGTGTTTGGCATAATAGAAGAAATATTTATCAACAACGGGTTCGATGCGAAAAAGCTTATAAAAACAGTGCTCTGGGCACTTGCGGCGGTGGCTGCAGTGTTTGTGCTGTTTATGCCGTTCGGAACAAACCCGATGCACGGTATAGAGGTAATACTCAATCAGTACATCGAAACGGTCGGTCAGTATAATTATATGACAATAAACGCATTCAACCTTTACGGTGCAATGGGGCAGAACTGGACAGAGCTTTCATTGGTTGTATCTGTAATCGGTTATCTCTTGATGGCGGCAGTGGTGGTATTTGCAGGTTTTCTGTTTTTTAAAAAGAGCGGTAAGGAGAAATACTATCTTGTTTCTGCAATCCTTGTATTCGGCATATATATGCTTGCACCGAAAATGCACGAAAGATACGCATTCCCGGGTATATTTATGCTCATAATGCTTGTAGGTGCGTGTCCTGTAACGAAGAACTTCCTGTTCTACGGTCTGTATTCGCTTTCGCAGTTCTTTAATATTGCATGGGTGCTTCTTGTTTACGAAACAAACACAGGCAAATACTTCAAATCACCGGTAATTGCTGTAGCTTCAGTTATAAATCTTGTTCTGTTTGCATGGATGGCATATACTGCAACAAAGAAAACAGAAACGGTTGTGCCACAAAAGGTACAGCAAAAGCCCGAACCGAAAAAAACGGTACAGGAAAAGACGAAATCTGAACCGAAAAAGACTTTAAAAAGCCAGTCAGGCGGATTCAGATTAAGTGAGAAGCTTGTAAAAATAACTGCGTTTGATATTTGTGCAATTATTGCTATAACGGCAGTTTATTCGTGTGTAGCTTTCTATAAGCTTGGTGATAAGGTTGCACCCCAGACGAGTGCGGAGATTCTACAAAACAGCATAACGGTCGATTTTGGCGAGGAGAAAAATATTTCAAAAACAGCATTCTTCCTCGGTGCAAGAAACCTTGAGGAAAGAAGACAGCTTACGTTTACTTATCTTGATAGCAACAAACAGACAGTAAAAGAGGATGTCAATGAGTCGGGTGCAGTGTTTGTATGGACAATCCGTGAGGGCATAGACGCAAATGCACGCTATGTAACAATAACAAGCAATGCTACAGAAAACCCGACAGACCCGAGCGACAGAGTATATCTTAACGAGGTATGCTTCCTTGATACTGACGGAAATGTGATAACACCAAAAAATGCAGATGATAGCGAGGTCAGTGCACTCTTTGATGAGCAGGACTACCTCACAACCGAAAAATCGTATATGTCGGGAACGTATTTTGACGAGATATACCATCCCCGTACTGCATACGAGTTTTTACACGGTATGAGTGTATATGAATGGACACATCCGCCGCTTGGCAAGGTGCTTATGGGTATTGGTATATCAATATTCGGTATGGTACCGTTTGGCTGGAGATTTATCGGTACACTGTTCGGCATATTTATGGTGCCGGTTGTGTATCTTCTTGCAAGACGTTGCCTTAAATATAAATGGCTTGCAGTTTTGTCGTGCCTGATTTTCACTTTCGATTTTATGCACTTCACGCAGACTCGTCTTGCAACGATTGACACGTATGTAACCTTCTTTATAATGCTGATGTACTACTATATGTATAAGTATTATAAAAAGAGCTTCTATGACACACCGTTATGGAAAACGCTTGTTCCGCTTGGTATTTCGGGAATATTCTTCGGCTTCTCTGTTGCATCAAAATGGACGGGACTTTACGCCGGAGCAGGACTTGCGGTTATATTCTTTATGACACTTTATGACCGCTTTAAAGAATATAAATATGCTTTATCAGCACCTGACGGTGAAACGGACGGAATAAGTCATAAAATGGTTATAGAAACATTTAAAAAGAATACAGTTATAACACTTGCGTTCTGTTGTGTGATGTTTATAGCAGTTCCGTTTGCGATATACGCATTTTCATATATTCCGTATATGGCAACCCCGAGCGGAGAGGGCTTTAAGACCATATTTACAAACGCAGAATCTATGCTCACATACCACGGAAAAACGGTTGTGGCAGCAACTCATCCGTATTCATCGCATTGGTTTGAGTGGCCGGTTATGTACCGTCCGTTATGGTATTTCTCAAACACACTTGAGAACGGTCTCAAGCAGGGAATAAGTGCAATGGGTAACCCTCTGGTATGGTGGGCTGGTATTCCTGCAGTTGGATACTGCCTTGCACTTTCAATAATAATTCCGTTGAAGAAAAACAACTATTTTGGAAAGAACAAATATAATTTTGCGGTAGCATATGGTGTAGTATTTGCAATATTATGTCTTTTTGCCGGCGTATCGGGTATGGGTAAAGAAACCCTTGCAAGACTTCTGCCGTGTGTGGCGTTGTACTCAGTTGTATTTGTCGGGATATTTGTCATTACACTGATGTGTGATGACAAGCTCAAGCAGACCTCTGCACGCACACCGCTGTTCCTTGTAATCGGCTATTTTGCAGGATATATGCCGTGGATGCTTGTATTAAGAACTACGTATATCTATCACTACTTCCCGTGTGTTGTGTTTGTGGTGCTTATGATAGGCTACTGTATTAAAAACATTTACGATAATGCAAAGAACAAAAAGGCAGTTATTATTACTGCATCAGTTTATACAGCCGTTGCAGTAGGAATGTTTATTTTGTTCTACCCCGTTATAAGCGGACAGCCAGTCTCACTTGAATTTGCAGAAAAATTCCTTAAGTGGTTCTCATCATGGGTTCTGGTAGCCTGATAGTGAAAAGGAAAGGACAAGAAAATGCGAATAATTAACAGTGCCCAAATAACAAAAGCGGTACGGAAAATGTGTATCAGTGCCAACTGTCACTTAAACTCCGACATCCGCAATGCTATAGAAAATGCACTTGAAACCGAAAAATCGGAGGTTTCAAAAGGCATACTTGAAAAACTGCTTCTTAATGCGGATATTGCAGACAAAAAAGAAGTACCAATATGTCAGGATACCGGAATGGCAGTGTTCTTTGTCGAAATCGGCAAGGAAGTGTTTGTCGAGGGTGATACAATAACCGATGCTATAAACAAAGGTGTTTCGGAGGGCTACACAGAAGGGTATTTGCGTAAATCCGTTGTAGGTGATCCGCTTGAGCGAGTGAACACTAACGACAACACACCGGCGGTTATATATTATGACTACACAGACGGCGACAAAATCAGAATAACTTTTGCACCCAAAGGCTTCGGAAGCGAAAACAAGGGCGGAGTTAAAATGCTTAACCCGTCAGACGGTGTAGACGGTGTGGTTGATTTTGTGGTTGAGACGGTTAAAAAAGCCGGTGCAAACCCGTGTCCGCCGATGGTTATAGGCGTAGGTATAGGCGGCACAATGGATAAAGCCGCAGTGTTGTCTAAAAAGGCACTTACACGTGATATAACACAACGCAACAAAAATCCGTATTATGGTGAGCTTGAAAAAACAATTCTTGAAAAAGTAAACAGGCTTGGCATAGGCCCGCAGGGGATGGGCGGAACAACAACGGCACTTGCGGTCAATATAGAAGAATACCCTACGCATATTGCAGGCTTGCCGGTCGCGGTTAACATCAACTGCCACGCAACACGTCATGCAGTGGAGGAAATTTGAAAATGATGACATCTTCCGGTACAAAGCTTGAACTGCTCCGGCGTGAGGCGGGTATGACACAGGAGGAGGTAGCGGAATATCTTGGCATATCACGCAACACTCTTGCGGCATACGAAAGCGGAAAATCAAAAATTCCGCTCTCGGTATTCATACGTCTTGCAGACCTTTATAAATGCGATGTATTTGATGTGCTTGGCGTGCATGCACCGCAAATAGAGTTCGACATCCCTGAAATTGAGCTCGTAAAAGCACACGCAAAGTATAAGGTGATGCAGGAGAGGCGTAAGGATGACGCATACGCAAAATCGTATCTGCCGGACAAATATTATGTTGAAAGATACAAAACCTACCTCAAAGAGGGTATGGCATACCATAGAATAAAAACAAAAAGAAATACATAATGAGGTGATGCAACTTGTTGAAAAAATTATCTGCACCAACTGATATGACAGTCGGTGCACCGTGGAAAAGTATAATAATGTTCACGTTGCCGATGCTTATAGGCAACATTGCACAACAGCTTTACAGTACGGTTGACAGTATTGTAGTTGGAAAATATATAGGCGACAATGCACTTGCTGCAGTCGGCAGTGCCGGTCCGATTATAAATATGATTCTTGTCTTGTTTATAGGCATATCTGCAGGTGCAAGTATAATGGTGTCGCAGTACTTCGGTGCAAAAAACAGAAAGAGTCTGGCGTATACGATAGGAAACTGTATTACAGTAACGGCAGCGGCGTGTGTTATACTTGTTGTAATAGCAGTACCGCTTATAAAACCTGTACTTGCCTGGCTTAACACGCCTGATACAATAATAGACGGCTGTGCCGACTATCTTATGATTTCTGTTATCGGTGTTGCCGGACTTGCGTACTATAACATATTAAGCGGAATTATCCGTGGTCTTGGCGATTCGTTTTCGGCACTTATTTATCTGCTTGTAGCGACAGTTATAAATATAGTCCTTGACATTGTGTTTGTTGCATATGTAGGAATGGGTGTTGGCGGTGCGGCACTTGCAACGGTAATTGCACAGGCGGTATCGTCGGTACTGTGTGTTATAAAGCTCGCAAAAATGGGTGAATATTTTGATTTTGGTGTTAAGTATTTAAAACCGGTTGCATCATATGTTAAAACTATAATCAGGCTTGGCTTGCCGTCGGGTGCAACGCAGGCAATATTCTCATCAGCAATGATAGTTGTGCAGTCGCTCACAAACCAGTTCGGAGAACAGTTTATTGCGGCAAACGTAGTCATAATGCGAGTTGACGGTTTTGCAATGCTTCCGAACTTCTCATTCGGTATGGCACTTACAACGTATGCCGGTCAGAATGTCGGTGCAGGTCTTTATGACAGAGTAACAGAGGGAGCAAAGCAGGGAACACTTCTTGCAGTCGGTACATCAGCGGCAATTACGGGAATAATTCTATTGTTCGGAAAATCGCTTATGGGCGTATTCACCGACACACAGGAGCTTGTTGATATGAGCTACCGGCTTATGAAAATTCTTGCAGTGGGATATATCGCTATGGCGGTCACACAGGCACTTTCAGGCATTATGCGAGGTGCAGGCGATACCGTAACACCGATGGTGATATCACTTATAACCACGATTGCAATACGTATCCCGATAGCATACGGAATATCATTCCTCACAAGAACCCCCGAGCTTCCGGTTGGCAGATGCGAATGTATTCAGATTTCACTTCTTATGACATGGGTTATCGGTGCGATACTGACGGCAATTTTCTACAGAATAGGTAAGTGGAAAACAAAAGCAATAGTAAAATAAAGCTGTGAGCCGAATGGCTCACAGCTTTATTTCACTTCAAGTGTAAATTCAAATGTAGTTATATACGTGTCGCTGTCGGGCGATTTTTCGTTTTTAACTGTAATTGACTGATTATGCAGCCGCAAAATGTTTTGTACAAGCGAAAGTCCGAGTCCGGCACCGGTGCGGTCACGTTCACGTGATGCGTCCGTTTTATAGAACCTGTCAAAAATGTGTTTGAGGTCGTTTGTATCAATCTTTTCGCCGACATTAGATACCGATATATATGCCTTTCCGTTTGCAATGGCGGTTCTTATCATAATTTGCGTATCAGGCAGGCTGAACTTTATTGCATTGTCGATAAGGTTTATCATAACCCGTTTTATCTGGTCCTTGTCACCGAGAGTTATAAGATGCTCGGGACGGAAATCCACGTCAATATCTGCATTGCTCTCGTCTATTTTCTTCTCAAGACTTATAAGTGATGAACAGATAAGGTCGTTTATATCAAACGGAGAAATATTGATTTTAAACTCCTCAGACTGCATCTTTGACATTTCAAGCATATCATTTACAAGCTTTGTAAGCCGTATTGACTCGTCACGGACTATTTTAAGATAATCGTCACGTTCCTCGTCCCGTATTGTGCCGTCAAGCATTCCCTCTATAAAGCCTGTTATACTTGTCATAGGAGTACGCAATTCGTGCGATACATCCGATATAAATCTCTGACGGCTCGCATCCGCTTTTTCGATTGAGCTTGCCATAAAATTAAAGGTTGATGCAAGCTGACCGATTTCGTCGTGCGTTGTTACTGCAACACGTTCGCTAAAATCGCCTTTTGCAATGTTTTGTGCAGCTCGGTTTATGCCTGCGATCGGTCTTGAAATCTTTTTCGCCTGTATATATATAATAACAAACGAAACAAGCAACGACAAAAGTGAAGCCATTACGAAAATGAAAAACAATTCCAGAACATCGTGCCGAAGCTCCGGCAGGCTCTTGTTAAAAACAATTGCACCTATGGGTGTGTTTTTGTAATGTAGCGGATATGACACACTAAGCACACGGTTTTGGTAAAAATCATTGAAATCCGATTTAAAAACAACAGTTTTGTCATTAGTGATGCTGTCCATAACTCTGTCAGGTACAGATATGACACGGGCAGTGCTTTCAAAAATTTCTCCGTCACGGTTTACAATAACAATATCCGACTCTGTGAATTTTGACCATGACCGCAAAAAATTTGCATATGCACGTGCAGAAACCGAGTCCTGCTGTTCAACCTGCAGTGTAACCGTCCATTCCTCAACAGTGTTTGCAACCGATGAAAGCATTTCTATCTGCTTCCGCTCATTAAACTGCGAAAACAGTGCTGACAGCGATACGGCAAGAGTCGAGAACAAAATAACAAGAATTATTGCGTACGTCCAGAACATTCGTCCGAAAATACTTTTAAACATAACAATCCCCTCTGTACATATTACGCCTTATCGGAAGATAAGGCATTTTTTTACTTTATAGGAAATTGCGTATTTCCTATAAAGTAAAAAAATATTAAATGCCCGTGCGAAATTTTCCTCGCTATGCTCGGAAACGCACATGGGCACGACCAAAGCGTTATCCTTCTATGCCCGCCGCGGGCGTGTGCTGAAGGCGCTTTGTTCGTGAACTTCAAACTTATATCCGACACCCCAGACAGTCTTTAACTGCCAGTTTGCCTCGGTGCCCTCAAGCTTTTCACGCAGACGTTTTATATGTACGTCAACTGTTCTTGAATCACCGAAATAATCAAAGCCCCACACCTCTTCAAGTAACTGCTCACGTGTAAACACACGGTTGGGGTTGGATGCGAGGAAATAAAGAAGCTCAAGCTCTTTAGGTGGTATTTCGAGAATACGCCCGTCAATTTTAAGCTCGTAATTAACGAGATTAACCTCAAGCTTATCAAACTCAACCACCTTATCATCAGATGTGGAAGTCTTGGCTTCGCTTCTGCGGAGTATTGCTTTAATCCTTGCAATAAGCTCTTTTGGCTCAAACGGTTTTACGATGTAATCATCAGCACCGAGCTCAAGGCTCAACACCTTATCAAAGGTTTCACCCTTTGCAGTAAGCATAATAATCGGTACATCAGAGGTTTTGCGTATCTCACGGCAAACACCGTTTCCGTCAAGCTCGGGCATCATTATGTCAAGCACTATAATTGACGGATTTTCCTTTTTCCAGACATCAAGTGCTTCTAAACCGTCAGCTGCGGTGCACACTGTAAAATCTTCCTTTTCAAGATACAGCTTTATAAGCTTTACAATATTTATATCATCATCTACTACCAATACTTTTGACACATTACTCACTCCATTCCATAGTAATATATTTTATATTATACCATATTATGGAACAGGAATAAAGGGGTTTTGATTAAATTTTTTAAAACAAATTGTGAATATATCCGACAAAATAAAAAATATTTCGCAAAAAGTCTTTATATTTCGTGTGTTTTATGATACAATGAAAGCGATATGGATTTTTGGGAGGAGTGACGGGGAAGTGACACTTAAAGACATAAAAAAAGGAAAATCCGCACAGATAACAAGAGTGGGCGGTGAGGGCGAATTACGCCGTCACTTTCTTGATATGGGCGTTATACCGGGCACGGAGGTAAAGGTGGTAAAGTATGCACCGATGGGTGACCCGATAGAGCTTATGCTTCACGGCTATAATCTGACACTACGGCTCAGTGATGCAGAGAAAATAGAGGTTGTGGCGGTTGATACGGATGAAACTGAAAAAGGTACGGAGCAGAGCTACGCAAAAAGCATACACCATCCTGGACTTGGCGAGGGTGGCAGATATCATATCCACACCGGTGAAAAACCGCTTGATAAGACTGAAAAACTGACATTTGCACTTGCAGGCAACCAGAACAGCGGAAAGACCACACTTTTCAACCGCCTCACAGGTGCAAATCAGCACGTAGGCAATTTCCCCGGTGTTACCGTTGACAGAAAAAGCGGCAGGATAAGAAACAAACCAAATACAGAAATAACTGATTTGCCGGGTATATATTCAATGTCGCCTTACAGCAGTGAGGAAATGGTGACACGCCGGTTCATACTTGATGAAAAGCCGGATTGTATAATAAACATAGTTGATGCAACAAACATTGAGCGGAATCTGTATCTCACTATGCAGCTTATGGAGCTTGATGTGCCGGTTGTGCTTGCACTCAATATGATGGACGAAGTGCGTGGGAATGGCGGGGCGGTACATATAAACGAGCTTGAAGCCTTGCTCGGAATTCCTGTAGTACCGATTTCTGCGGCGAAGAATGAGGGTATTGACGAGCTTATAGGTCACGCAATGCACGTTGCACGTTACCGTGAATACCCGACAGATATTGATTTTTGTGACAAAAGTGCAAACGGCGGTGCGGTACACCGTTGTCTGCACGGAATAATGAACCTTATAGGCGACCACGCAGAAACTGCGAAAATACCTGTACGTTTTGCGGCAAGCAAGCTTGTTGAGGGTGATGAGCATATATTAAATGCACTTGACTTAAGCGAAAACGAAAAAGAGATGCTTGAGCATATAATCGTTCAGATGGAAAAGGAACGTGGGCTTGACCGTGTTGCGGCAATTGCGGATATGCGATTTTCGTTTATAACAGATGTATGCCGTAAGACAGTTATAAAACCGAAAGAAAGCCGTGAGCGTGAAAGAAGCCGTAGAATAGATAAACTTCTTACGGGGAAATTTACGGCAATACCGATGTTTATCCTGATTATGGCGACGGTTTTCTGGCTGACGTTTAATGTAATCGGTGCATGGCTTCAGGGGGTTCTTGAATCTGGCATAGAATTGTTAGTTGCACAGATTGATACACTGTTTGAGGTATGGTCAGTGAATGGCACAATCCGTTCGCTTGTAGTAGACGGAGTATTTGCAGGTGTGGGCAGTGTGTTGAGCTTTTTGCCGATAATTGTGGTGTTGTTCTTCTTCCTTTCACTGCTCGAGGACAGTGGCTATATGGCACGTGTGGCGTTTATTATGGATAAGCTTTTAAGGCGGATAGGACTTTCGGGCAGAAGCATTGTTCCGATGCTTATAGGCTTCGGATGTACAGTGCCGGCAGTTATGTCAACACGCACACTGCCGAGCGAGAGAGACCGTAAAATGACAATACTTCTTACGCCGTTTATGAGCTGTACTGCGAAGCTTCCGATTTATGCATTCTTTGCAAATGCATTTTTTCCGGACAACAGTGCACTCGTTATGATTGCGTTGTATTTTATAGGTATAGTTGTTGGTGTCGTTACTGCGTTTGTGCTTGGCAAAACGGTATTTAAAGGTGATGCTGTGCCGTTTGTGATGGAACTGCCAAACTACCGTATGCCGGGCTTGAAAAACGTAATGATGCTACTGTGGGATAAGGCGAAGGATTTCCTTGAACGTGCATTCACTGTTATATTTATAGCATCGGTTGTGATATGGTTTTTGCAGACCTTTGATTTCAGGATGAATGTTGTAAGCGACCCTGAAAACAGTATTCTCTCGACGGTTGCAGGCATCATTGCACCGGTATTTGCACCGTTGGGATTTGGCAACTGGCGTGTGTGTACGGCACTTGTTGCGGGTTTTATGGCAAAAGAAAGTGTCGTTTCAACATTAAGCGTACTTTCGGCAGGAAGCCTTGTTATGCCACAGTTTGCAGTGTGGGCATTGCTCGTTTTCTGTCTGCTCTATACACCTTGCGTTGCGGCGATAGCCTCTGTAAAACGTGAGCTTGGCGGACGCTGGGCTGTAGCGGTTGTAGTGGGACAGTGTGCCGTTGCGTGGGTATGTGCATACATAACATTTATAATTGCAAAATTTATTTTAATTTAATGCAACCTTTTCGGGTTGTGAAACGTATTATTATTGCAGGGCGGAAATGCTGATGTGGTTTCTGTCGGCTACGGGAGGTTTTACAATGTACCGTTATACATATGACGAAATTGCCGATAAGTATATAGACACAATCTATAGGCTGGCTTTGTCACGTACAAAATCTCATTCGTATGCCGAGGATATTACGCAGGATGTATTTGTAAAGCTGATGAGTGCGAATAAGAAGTTCGACAGCGAGGAGCATTTAAAGGCGTGGCTTTTAAGAGTGACGATAAATCTGACAAAGGATTTGTTTGCATCCTCGTGGTATAAAAAGACCTCTGAGCTTGACGAGGACGTTTCATATACACCCGAGGAGAAAAGCGACCTCTATTATGCGGTTATGAAGCTTCCGCAGAAGTACCGCACCGTAATCCACCTGCACTATTATGAAGGATATTCAGTAGACGAGATTGCAGGAATCACAATTGCAACACCGGGCACTGTAAAATCGCAGCTGCATCGGGCACGTCAGATGATAAAGGACTTGATGGAGGAGGGCGAAGTTGTTGGAGGATAAGGAGTTTATAGCTCAGTATAAAAAGGATTTTGACAGCATCGGTGCGAGTGATGAGCTCAAAAACACGGTCAAAAACCTCAAACCGCAGAAACCACGCCGTGTGGTAACACCATTTAAGGCAGCTATCGGAACAGTTGCGGCGGCAGTTATGATATTTGCCGCAGTGCATGACTATAGCTTTGAAAAAGATACAAGCGGAGTGATTTCCGAAACAGTTGTTTTTACACAGCTGCCGGAGGCACAGTTTGAAATAGTAGAAAAGAAGGATGTTCCAAAGCCTCAAAAGGCAACACCCAAGCCACAAAAGGCAAGTGTTGTTATTGTAACCCCCGAGCCGGTAAAAACAGTTGCTCCCCAGCCGGAGGCAACACAGCCGGAAGCTACAGAAGCGGAAAACGACGGTATAGCCGTAATGGCAATTGAGGGAAACGGACCGTCGCCGAGAAACGGAGGCAGTGAGTATATTCCGCCAAGCGTTGAGATGTGGACGATAGAGGAGTATTATACATATCTCGGAACGAATGTGTCGCAGAAAATTGCAGGCAGCTACACTGGTGCACAAACACTTGAATTTGAGGTGGGTGCTGACGGCGTACCGCTTGACGATACGGCTGTTCTCAACTTTGCAATGAACAACGGTGCAACGGTAAGAATAACAGTGTCAAAGCTTGTGTTGTTTGACGCATCGCTTTCAGGAACGGTAACAGAGGCAGGGAACGGATATAATGCGTATAAAGTAAGCGGTGGTGTGTATTATAACGTATATGCCACAAATACAACAAAAGACGGTGTTACGGATTTGATAAATAACCTGTAAAGGCAAAAGGTGTGAAATTCACACCTTTTTTTGTTTCGACATATATTATAACGGAGGTGAAAACAATGACAAATATGAATTGCGGTTGCAGAACAAGCTGTGCAGCTCTTGCAGTTGTTGCGAGTATAATCATAGGAATTATAACAAGTTTTCTTGTTTATACAGCGACTGTAACAGTAACACCTGCATTTTTGTGGGTACTGTTCGGTATAGCGGTGGTATGGCTTGCAGTGTTGCTTATAACAACGGTAACAACAGGAACAAGGGGTGTCCGTGACTGTGTGTGTTCAGGACTTACGGTGCTACTCACCGGAATACTCGGCACGATACTCACATCGGTTATCCTGCTCGGCATAACATTTGCGGCAACAAGCGTTATCGGTGCGATTATCGCAGGCATACTGCTTCTGTTCTTTACCCTCACCGTAACATCGACTGCCTGCCTTATAAAGTGCGTTGCAGGATGTGACGAGGAGTAAAAAAATCCCCCGCTTATGCGGGGGATTTTCCTATGGAGCTGGTGAGCAGAATTGAACTGCCGACCTCTTCATTACCAA
>JAFQJD010000003.1 GCA_017415105.1 Clostridia bacterium
AATTTGAAAAAGCTTGCAAAATGGAAATGGAAGAGGAACAATACCCCTTCCAAATTATTTGATTTTGTCGAATTTTTAATAAAAACGAAGAAGAACCCGATTTCTGCTTGATGCAAAGTCGGGTTTTTCGACAGTCTGAAAGCTCCACAGTAGTGGGGCTTTTTTGTTTTTTCTTCCTGTTTTGCTCATAAAAATATGCACCTCCAAAAGTGTCAAACTTTTGGGGTGCATATCAAATGCTCTGCTTTTATGGTCTAACCAATTTCTCGGTGTCCGAAAATTATTCAGCGTACTTGTCTTCCTTACTCCAAGCGTAGAACTTTCTGATTTCATCGCCGACTTTCTCAAGCTCGTGCTCGCTCTTAAGCTGTCTTGTAGCGATGAAGTGTGCTCTGCCATTGTTGTTCTCTGCAATCCATTTTGATGCGAATGTACCGTCCTGGATTTCCTCAAGAACCTTCTTCATTTCCTTCTTTGTTTCGTCTGTTACAAGTCTCTTACCTGTCTCGTAATCACCGTACTCAGCTGTGTCTGAGATTGAGTATCTCATCTTGCTGAAGCCGCCTGCGTAGATAAGGTCTACGATAAGCTTCATCTCGTGGATACACTCAAAGTATGCGTTTCTCGGGTCATAACCAGCCTCAACAAGTGTCTCAAAACCTGCCTGCATCAAAGCTGTAACACCACCGCAAAGAACTGCCTGCTCACCGAACAAGTCTGTCTCTGTCTCACACTGGAATGTTGTTTCAAGTATAGCTGCTCTTGCACCACCGATACCTGCACCGTATGCCAATGCCATATCAAGTGCTCTGCCTGTTGCATCCTGCTCGATAGCTACAAGACACGGAACACCCTTGCCCTCTTCGTACTCTGAACGTACTGTGTGGCCCGGTCCCTTCGGAGCTATCATGGCTACGTCAACGCCTGCGGGCGGAACGATCTGCTTGAAGTGGATGTTGAAGCCGTGAGCAAACATAAGCATATTACCCTCTTCAAGGTTCGGCTCGATATCGTTCTTGTAGATAGATGCCTGTCTCTCATCGGGAGTAAGTATCATGATGATGTCTGCCTTCTTTGCAGCCTCTGCTGTTTCATATACGGGAATACCGTAAGCCTCAGCCTTTGCTGCACTCTTTGAGCCTTTTCTAAGACCAACAATTACGTTGATGCCACTGTCCTTAAGGTTCTTTGCGTGTGCGTGACCCTGTGAACCGTAACCGATAATTGCTACTGTCTTACCGTTCAAGAGCTGCATGTTACAATCGCTCTCATAGAAAACTCTTGCCTCGTGGTCTAATGATTTTGCCATTTTGTATTACCTCTTTTCCTTTAAATACATATGAATTTATAAAAACGCCTCATAGCATTTTTGTCTTAAGTTATTTGTCTATTTTGAGTGTGTTTGCACCACGCTCAAGTGCTGTCATACCAGTACGTGCAGTTTCTTCGATGCCGTAACCCTCAACCATATTTAAAAACGCCTCAATTTTCTGGTCTGAGCCTGTTACCTCGGCAGTTATGGTTGTCGGTGAAAGGTCAATTATATTGGCTCTGAATACGTTTGCAACCTCTATAATCTCGCCACGGTTTTTCGGCGTTGTCTTTATCTTGACAAGCACAAGACCGCGTTTAACCATTTCACTTTCCTTCAAGGTCTTTATCTTTATAACTTCCATAAGCTTTGAAAGCTGTTTTGATACCTGTTCAACCATATACACATCGCCTTTTACCTCGATTGTGATACGTGAAACCCTGTCATCAGCTGTAGGGCCAACAGACAGTGAATGAATGTTGAAGCCACGGCGTGTAAAAAGACCTACTACTCTTGAAAGTACACCTGCACTGTTCTCAACAAGAACTGATAATGTATATTTTTCCATACTTACGCCTCCTTCATTCTGCTCTCGTTAAGAGCGTTACCTGTGGGTTCGTATGGGCTTACATCAACGATGAGAAGATAGCTTTCCTTATCTGCCATCATTTCCTTTATAGCAGAGTCAACCTTTGAGTTCTCCGATACTCTGCCGCTCTTTATGCCATATGCCTCAACGAGCTTTGCAAAGTCCGGGCCGCCGCCGGTTATATCTACCATCTGATAGTTTGAGCCGTAGAACAGGTACTGATGCTCATGCACCATTCCCAGACGGTCGTTCTTAAAGAGTACCATCTTTACCGGAATATTATACTGCTTCATTGTGCCAAGCTCGGGCAAATCCATCTGGAAGCTTCCGTCACCCATAACTGCAATTACAGGTAGCTCGCTTTGTGCACGTGATGCACCGATAGCCGCCGGAAGACCGTAGCCCATTGTACCGAAACCGCCTGATGTTAAGAATCTGTTCGGTTCCTTTATTGTGTAATGGTTTGCTGTCCAGAGCTGGTTCTGACCAACCTCGGTTGTGATGTATGCCTCAGACTTTGTAAATTCTGACAGACGTTCAAGGAAATATCTCGGATTTACAAATCCGTTATCCTCTGTCATAAGCTCCGGTGTTGTTTCACCGCGAAGCTTATCAACATCCTCTGCCCACTCTGAATTTACCTTGTAGCCATGAAGTGCATCCTTAAGCTGAGCTGCTACATCCTTTATATCACCCACTACAGGAATGTACGGCTGCATATTCTTGCCGATTTCTGCGGGGTCAATATCAATATGAACAAGTTTCTTTGCTTTTTCAAGACCTTCTGCATTTGCAACACTTCTGTCGCCAAGTCTTGTGCCCATTGCAATAACAAGATCTGAACGGTTAAGCATCACATTTGCACACTTTGTACCATGCGAGCCTATCATACCGTAGAACTTCTTATCGTCTGTCGGGATAACACCCAGTCCCATCATTGTCGCAATAACCGGGATTTCTGTATTCTTTACAAGCTCACGCACGATATTCTGTGCATTTGACAATGCAATACCGCCACCTGCAAGAATTACCGGCTTCTTAGCCTTTTTAATTGCATTGGCAACCTTTTTAATCTGTGTTTCGTTAGCCTTGCCGAGAAGCTTATAGCCACGGAGGTTTATCTCTTCCTCCTCGCCTTCCTCCTCATACGGGGCTTTCAAAACGTCCATCGGAAAATCTATAAGCACCGGACCGGGTCTGCCTGTAGTTGCAATATGGAACGCTTCGTTGACAATTCTCGGTATGTCCTTTACCTCGTTTACAAGATAGCTATGCTTTGTAAACGGCAAAGTCGCACCGATTATGTCTACTTCCTGGAATGCGTCCTTTCCGATAAGCTCACGCTTAACCTGACCGGTAATCGCTACCATAGGAATGGAGTCCATATACGCCGTTGCAATCGCCGTTATAAGGTTGGTTGCTCCCGGGCCCGACGTTGCTGTACATACGCCTGCTACACGGTTAACTCTGCCGTAGCCTGATGCCATATGCGCCGCACCCTGCTCATTTCTTGAGAGCACGTACTCTATTGATGAATGTGACACACTGTCAATAAACGGAGCATTTGCCGCACCGGGGTAACCGAAGACGACTTTGACACCGTTTGCCTCCAGGGCCTTAACTGCTAAATCTGCACCATTCATACTCAAGCTTCATTCCTCCTTTTAAAATTCTAAAGTTCTTTTTATTGTATCAGTAAAACGCCGAAATGTCAATATTTTTTCGGATAATAATTATTATTTTTTCTTTCTCGCAGCGTCTTTTGCACGTAAATCTGTCTGAAGGATGCGTTTACGCATTCTTAAGGAGGTCGGTGTGACCTCTAAAAGCTCGTCTTCTGCTATAAAATCAAGACATTCTTCAAGTGTCATATTCTTTGGCGGAACAAGCTTCAAGGCATCATCAGAGCCTGATGCACGAGTGTTTGTTGCATGCTTTCTCTTGCACACATTAACCGTTATATCCTCGTTACGCGAGCACTCACCCACAATCATTCCCTCATAAACCTGAACATTAGGGCCTATAAACAGTGTTCCTCTCTCCTGTGCATTAAACAGACCGTAGGTTATACTCTCACCGTTTTCCCAGGCAACGAGCGTGCCACGGTTTCTCGGTGCAAAGTCGCCCTTGTACGGCTCATAACATTCAAGAATACTGTTTACTATCGCTGTTCCCTTTGTTGCCGTCATTATCTCGCTTCTGAATCCGATAAGTCCGCGTGACGGGATTAAAAATTCAATTCTTGTATAGTTCTGTGCCGTAGGCGACATATCTGTCATTACGCCCATACGGTTTACTACCTGGTCCATAACCGGACCTGTATAATCTGCAGGGACATCAACAGTAAGCCGTTCTATCGGCTCACACTTCGTTCCGTCAATCTCTTTAAAAATAACAACCGGGTTTGAAACCTGAAATTCATAGCCCTCACGACGCATATTTTCAATCAGTACCGAAAGATGCAATTCACCTCTGCCCGATACCGTAAATGCCTCAGTTGTGTCAGTATCCTCAACACGCAGGCTGACGTTTGAATCAAGCTCCTTATATAGTCTTGCACGCAGATGGCGTGAGGTTACAAACTTACCCTCTTTGCCTGCAAACGGGCTGTCATTTACGCTGAACGTCATTGAAAGAACCGGATCATCAATCTTTACAAACGGTAACGGCTCAAGGCAGTTGGGATCACAAATCGTTTCGCCGATATTTATATCTGTGATACCTGAAATTGCAACAACGTCACCTGCACCGACCTCGTCGGTTGCAGTTTTACTAAGTCCCTCAAAGGTCAAAAGCTTTGTTGCCTTTGCGTGACCTGTTTTTCCGTCAGCACGGCATATTGCAAGCGACATATTTGTCGTGATTTTTCCTCTTTGTATTTTTCCGACTGCAATTCTGCCGGTATAATCGTCATAGTCGATATTTGACACGAGCATCTGGAACGGTCCATCATCCTCACAGTCCGGACACGGAATTTCACGGACTATAAGCTCAAATAGCTCTCTTAAATCCTCTGACGGATTTTCGGGATCATATTCTGCCGTTGCCCAGCCATCACGGCCCGATGCAAATATAACAGGGGTATCAAGCTGTTCCTCGGTTGCACCAAGGTCAATAAAGAGCTCAAGCACCTCGTCAACAACCTCATACGGTCGTGCATTCGGTCTGTCGACCTTATTCACAACTATAACCGGCTGAAGATTTAATGCCAATGCCTTTGACAGCACGAAACGCGTCTGTGGCATACAGCCCTCAAATGCATCAACGAGCAGAAGTACGCCGTCAACCATTTCAAGACCGCGTTCCACCTCACCGCCAAAATCAGCATGCCCCGGTGTATCTATAATATTTATTTTTGTGTCCTTATACCACAGCGATGTGTTTTTTGCAAGTATGGTTATACCTCTCTCACGTTCAAGGTCGTTTGAGTCCATTACCCGCTCGTCAACCGCCTCGTTTTCGCGGAATGTTCCGCTCTGTGCAAGCATTGCATCAACAAGTGTTGTTTTGCCGTGATCTACGTGTGCTATTATCGCTATGTTTCTTATATTTTCTCTTTTTACCACTGCTGTATTTCCTCTCCTGTTTTACATCATTATAGAGCCGATTGCTCCGGCAACAAAGGTTATAATCATTACTGCCGCAATTACAAGACAGGTTATCTGTGCCGCTTTTTTACTCATAACATTATTCTCCCTTATCACTTATTAAGTACCCTTAATATTACTGTTGCCGCCTGTGCTCTTGTTGCGGTAAGCTCAGGATTAAACATATTATCATCCATACCGTCCATAAATCCGTTTGCAACAGCCTGATTAACTGATGTTTTTGCCCATTCGCTTATCTTGCCGGCATCAGCAAACTCAATTGCTTTTGTTTTTTCTGCCTGTTTGTTTGTAAGTATGGTTCTTGTGTACTGATACATATACTGTGTCAATACTGCCATTTCCTCACGTTTTATCGGCAGATTGCCGTTAAATGCACCTTTATATATAACCTTTGTGTATGTAGCATTACCGTTCTCATCAACAGCATAATCCACGTTTTCGCTATAGCCCGTCACCATATCTTTCGGAATGAGTCCGCAATCTAATGCACCCTGAAGATACACTCCGTACCAGTCATCACCATCCACATCAAGGCATTCACCTTCACGTACAGGTGCTGTTTTTACACCCGTTGCTTCCATTATCATTTTGAGATACTGTGCACGTGTTACCTCACCGTCGGGCATAAACTGCGTATCTGTAACTCCGTTTACAACGCCTTTTTCTGCAAGAGTCAGGATTGAAGCCTTTGCCCAGTGATTGGTTATATCAGTAAAATTCACGGCTGATACTGACTGCGAAAACAACATCATAACAACCGCAGATATTGCAATAATTCTCTTTTTCATTATATCACCTGTTCCTTAAACCTTTAAAAAACTCTTTTATTAAATCTCGGCACTCATTTTCCATTATTCTGCCCGTTACGCCTGATGTAAAGTTGCACAGGTTCATCCCGAGCAGATTTATCCTTGTCCCGGTACAGCCCGATTTTTCATCAGGGGCACCGTAATATACGTGTTCAATGCGTGAGTTCAGGATTGCACCTGCACACATCGGACACGGCTCTAATGTGACATACATCTCACAACGAGGCAACCGCCAGCCGCCAAGCTTTTTGCACGCACGGTCTATCGCAATAATTTCAGCGTGTAAAAGTGCATTTTTCTTTGTTTCACGCTTGTTATAGCCACGTGATATTATTTCACCGTCACGCACTATCACAGCACCAACAGGCATCTCACCCAATACCGCCGCTTTTTTAGCCTGACGCAGTGCTTCACGCATAAATTTTTCGTCCATATCAAAGCCCTCTTTTTGTTTTTACTGCAAAGAGTGCTTGCGGAGAATGCATCTCCATAAATTCCAGCATTCGGAGCAAGCATTCTTTGCAGTTACAATCCATAAGGAAATGTGGGATGCGACGCTTATAGGTCTTATGATCTATAGTCACCGTTGATTTTTACATAATCATATGTAAGGTCACAACCCCATGCTTTCGCCTCAGCATTACCGAGATTGAGATTTACGTCAATAAAAATATCTTCCTCCGAAAGGATTTCTTTTGCCAATTCCTCTGAAAACTCAATTCCTGCACCGTTACGGCATACAGGTAATACGCCTGCATTTGAACGGAAATCCACGTCCACCTTGTTTATATCAAACTCTGCCTCGGCATAACCGATTGCACATAGAACTCTGCCCCAGTTAGCATCAGCACCAAACATTGCACACTTTAAGAGCGGTGAACGTATAACACTCTTTGCAACAATAATTGCCGTATCAACATCAGGAGAGCCTGACACTGTACACTCAAGAAGCTTTGTTGCACCTTCACCGTCCTTTGCAAGCATCTTTGTAAGCTCACTCATCACAATGTAAAGTGCTTCTTTGAATATATCATAATCTTTACCCTCTGCTGTGATTTCAGTGTTTTCTGCAAGACCGTTTGCGTGCAGAAGAATTGTATCGTTTGTTGATGTGTCACCGTCAACACTTAAACAGTTATATGTAACCTTCACGATTTCAGACAATGCCTTTTGCAGCATACCGGCAGACACTGCGGCATCTGTTGTTATAAAGTTCAATGTAGTTGCCATATTCGGGTGTATCATACCACTGCCTTTTGCCATACCGCCAAGACGGCACACTTTACCGTCAAGTTCAAATTCTACTGCATACTCTTTTTTCACAGTATCGGTTGTCATGATTGCTGTTGCGGCACGCTCGTTACCGTCATATGTAATTCCCTCTGCAAGTGCCGATACATTCTTTTCAATCGGCTCAATCGGCAGTATCTGACCTATAACACCCGTTGATGCTACAAGCACATCATCAGCAGAAATTCCAAGTGCCTCTGCCGCCAACACACACATTGCCTCGGCTTTCTGGACACCGTCAGCATTGCAGGTATTTGCATTCTTTGAGTTCATTATAACTGCACGTGCAACACCGTTTGTTTTTTCAAGGTGTGACTTTGTAACAAGAATCGGTGCACCCTTTACCTTGTTTGTTGTATAAACGCCTGCTGTTTTTGCAGGGACATCTGACACATACAGTCCCAAATCGTTTTTATCGGGGTTTTTATTAAGACCGCAGTTAAGACCGTTTGCTTTATATCCCTTTGCGGCACATACGCCACCGTCAATTACCTTATACATTTTTATCCAGTCCTTTCAAATAATCAAATCAAGGATTGCTTGAGGCAATCCTTGTTTTTAACATCTTTATTCCTCGTCCTCGGGATCGGGTTCAAAAAGCTTTGTAACAATAACCTCTGTCACACGACGCGGGTCACGCTTTGACACACATACGTGCAACGGTCCGAAGGTGAACTCATCGCCAACACGCGGTATCTTACCAAACTCCTCAACTACCCATCCGCCTACTGTTGAATGGTCAATATCCTCAACCATATCAAAGAGTGCAAACATATCATCAAGGTCCGCTGTTGAACGGACTTTATATTTCTTGTCCGAAATCTGCACGAACGGTTCTACTACAGTATCGTGCTCGTCCCAGATTTCACCAACAAGCTCTTCTAATATATCCTCAAGTGTAACAATACCGACCGTACCGCCAAACTCGTCAAGAATAATTGCCATATGCGATTTTTTTGACTGTAATGTTCTTAAAAGCTCTGATATTTTCATAGACGGTACTACAAATATCGGCTCGGTCATTACGTTATTAACCGTCTGCTGTGTCTTTCGCATTATTGCAAAGTCTTTCTGATTGAGTACACCGATAATGTTGTCAATAGTGTCACGATAAACAGGCAGACGTGAGAAGCCTTTCTCAAACTGCTCTGCAATCTCCTCAACACTGTCTTCAATGTCGATTGCAACAAGGTCTACACGGCTTGTATATATATCCTCAACCTCGATATCATCAAATTCTATAGCGTTTCTTATGAGCTCACTCTCGTTCTGGTCAATCTCACCGTCCTGATGAGCTTCCTCAACCATAGTTATAAGCTCTTCTTCTGTTACACCACGATCCTCTTCAGCCTTAATCACCTTATATACCAGCTTCTGCCATATCGAAATAAACCACGTAACCGGTTTAAATATAACCATACACAAAGATATCACCGGTGCAACAAACATACAAAACCGTTCAGGCATATTCTTAGCAATGCCCTTCGGTGTTATTTCGCCAAACATAAGTACAACAATGGTTGTAACTACAGTTGATACTGTCGGGCCTATTTCCTCGTTTATGAGGTCAATAAACATAACCGTTGCAATTGCAGTAGCTCCAATGTTTACAAGGTTGTTACCGATAAGTATTGTTGATAAAAGCGAATCAAGATTTTCAGAAATCTTCAATGCCTTTTTCGCACGCTTGTTACCGTCACCGGCAAGTGCTTTCAGTCTGATTTTATTCGCTGAAAAGAACGCCGTTTCCGTTGCCGAAAAGAACGCCGATAAAATCACTAAAATTACAAGAATAATAATTCGCGACAAACTGTCGTCCATATAAAAAGATGCTCCTCCTCAAAAGCCACAGCTCATATATGTCTTTCGGGCCGGAATACTCAACAGCCGACATAAATGAGCTCATTTATAAGTTACCTAAAATATTATACAATACATAACGTTAAAAATCAAGTGTTTTTCTCACTTTTTTTACGTTTTTTTACCCTTATCCGCAATATCCGCATACCGATTCTCCAAAAGTACCCGTTTTCGATATGTTTGTTTATCTCTGCACCCATAAGAAGTATATAAATACAGAAGAAAAGCCAGAGCATAAGAAGCATTATTGCAGTAAGGCTTCCGTAGATATACGATACGCCCGGAAAATACGTAATGTATATTGAAATCCAGTACGATGCAAGCAACCAGCCTATAGCCGTAATTGCCGCACCCCACAGCTGACCTCTGTATTTGTTCTTCTTCTGCGGCAGGAATGTGAACAGTGCCGCAAAGGCAAGTATGAACAGAACAAAGAATATCAGTGTTCTGAACTTCATTATCAGGTTAAGCAGATAATGTGCAAAAACAAATTCCGCACTCACAAAGTTCATTATTGAGTTACCGAACAGAAGCACAACTATGCTTGCAACAAGGATTATTATGAGCAGAATATTGTAGAGGAAAGAAAGCAAACGCATTCTTATCCAGCTCTGCTCTTTAGTGGTGCCGTAAATCTGGTTCAGTCCGCAATATATTGCCATTGTACCCTTTGATGATGACCACAGAAGTGTTATAAATGCTGCGGAAAACATTGCTGTTGACTGGGTACGGTAAAATACTTCTGACAATATATCCGCAACAAATACAGACAGCTCTTGTGGCAGTATCCTGTCAAGAGTTGATACCATTGACTGCAAATCAACGTCTATAACGTATTTCAGACACAGCACAAGAAGCATTATAAACGGCACGGCAGAAAGAACAATGAAGAATGTCGCCTGTGCGGCATATATCCCTACATTGTCCTCAAAAATATCGTCTATAAATTCTTTTATGAAGCTTGCAAATCTTGCAATACCCTTTTTAGGTTTTGTATCCATCATAAAACAACCCTTTCCTTTTTACTATTATATCAGTTATTTTATGATTAGTCCATAGTTTTTTGATTTTTTGTTACTATTTAACAACCGATATTCGTACCGGGTAGCCAAGTGCCCTTTCACATTCCGATTTAATTCTTTTAATCGCACTGTCTGTTTTTTGTTTTTTGCAGAAACTTATTACACCATAGTCAGAGATGCGTGTCGCATCAATTCCGTCAACAGCATATGTTGAGTGAACAACGCTTATAAGCTCCTGTGACGGTGACAAAAGACGTTCTATTGATTTTTGCGACTCGTTAATGGCATCAAACAACACCTCCGTCCGGCACTCTTTAAGACCTGCCATCGCCATTCTGATGCGTTCCTTCTCACCCGGATAAAATTCCTTTAATTTTTCCTCGTTGTCTGTAATTTTATTTTTTCTTGCACGGATAAGAAGTACGTTATAGTCAATGAGAGGCAATGGTACACTTTTAACCTCGCCATAGCTTTTTACAGCACACCAGCCCTTTTGTGCATATTCATCACATAATGCGACATCTGCATATTCTTTTGCGAGCCTGCCTGCACTCCCCATCCGCATCAGAAGCTTATTTACAGTATAAAGAATCGTCGTTTTTGCTCCCGATATATCGGGAATATCTGTTGTGTAAAGCACCTGTGCACCTTTACCACCATCAACGAAGTGTACATCACAGACATTAGTATCCGCATCCATAACCTTTAGTACATCACCGTAGCCTCTTCCGTATGCCCTGACACAACAATCAAGCGGGAACATCAGTTTATGCGTATCCGCATCAAGCACAACACACACAATTCCCGTTTTCTCAAAATACAGTTCCCCTTTCGTTTCACCGTATCTTGTATAAAAATCACTTTTTAAGCTGACTGATTTTTCAGTATACATAAATCTGTTCCTCCTCGTTTTTTCTATCATCTTTAATTTTAACCAATAAAACTGTTGACAATTCGCAAAAAAAATTGTATAATAGTCTTTGAGTATAAATTTGAAAGGTAATGATATCATGTCAGAAAACAAGGAAATTATCTTGACAAACGAAGGAAAAGCTAAGCTTGAAGCAGAGCTTTCTCACCTTATAAGCGTGACACGCAAGGAAGTTTCGGAAAAGATAAAAGAAGCACGTTCATTCGGTGATTTGTCAGAAAATGCTGAGTATGATGCTGCAAAAGACGAACAGGCAGAGGTAGAGGCAAGAATCAGCCAGCTTGAACATATGCTCAAGAACGCAAAGGTTGTCGAGGTTGAATCAAATGACGTTGTTTCAGTAGGAAAGAAAGTCAAAATTGAATTCTTCGGCGAGCTTGCAGAGCTTATGGGAATGAAGGGCAAGGCTGAATATTCAATCGTCGGCTCATCAGAAGCAGACCCGGCACAGAATAAGCTTTCATATGAATCCCCCATCGGTGCAGCTTGTATAAACAAGGCTGTTGGCGATAAGGTATCAGCAGAAACACCGGGCGGAACAGTTGAGTTTAAGATACTCGCTATCAAAAAAGCATAACTAAAAAAACATAATTTCAGAAGCTGCGTATTTTACGTAGCTTTTTTTCATATTATTTTATGAGGTGGTCTTTTTGGTTAATGTTTTAATCGTTGCATATTCTTTAATGGCAGCAATAATCGGTGCAGGCTTTGCATCAGGTCAGGAAATGCTTTTGTATTTTGCCTGCTTCGGCAGATACGGCATAATCGGCATCGTGGTTACTGTCGTTTTTTTCGGTATCTTTATTTTTGCTGTACTTAATATATGCCTTAAGAGAAAAATAACAGAGTATGATAAGTTTCTGGATATTTTCAGTTCACGAATACACCGTACTGCAGTTAAAGTAATTACGCTTTTGTTTTCATTTGCCGTATACGGTGCAATGCTTTCTGCCGCAGGCGAGATACTCTATGATATTTTCGGGATACAGAAAGCATTAGGTACACTTTTGTGCACCATAGGTGCTGTTATTCTTTTTACATTTGCTGATGAAGCAGTTTTTACTATGAACGGTATTCTCGGTATTGCTCTTGTTATAGTCATAACCTTTTGTGTGCTTTATATGCTCTCATACCGTGAGTTTCACGCATTCTCACCACAGTATGTAAAATCCGCAGGAAACGGACTTATATATTCGGGATATAATCTTGTTTCACTGATACCGGTCATTGTAGCGCTTTCCAAAAAGCTCAAAAACCGTTCGGATTCTCCGACAGTCGCAGTTTGTGTGGCAATTATGTCAGCCTTTATAATGTCGCTCATTTTCGGACTTCTTGCAATTTACGCCGGCAAAGTAAATCTTGGCGAACTGCCTATGCTTACACTTGCTAAACGTCAAAACCCTGCTTTTGCAACACTTTATGCATCTGTTCTTACTGTTGCTATTATCACAACCCTGATTTCCTCCGGTGGAGGACTTTGCAATGCACTCAGGATACAGAAAAAACCTCTCAGAATTGCGTTTATGTCAAGTCTTGCTTATCTGCTTTCAGGGCTTGGGTTTTCAAACCTCGTAAACACGGCATACAGAGTCTGCGGAATTGCCGGATTTATTGTATGTATTGCTGTAGTTTTTGCTTGTTTTTCAAAGAAAAATATCAAATAAAACAATTTATCAAAAATATGTTTTTTGATGTATTCAGGCGAAAACTCACGTTTTTTAAAGATATTTTATATTTTTATGCAAAAATCAAGGATTTTTTCATTTGCAAATCAGTCTGTATTATGGTATCATTAGTAAGTCGTTTGACGACAGGTGATGAAACACTTAAACTGACGGGATGTAGCGCAGTTTGGTAGCGCATCTGGTTTGGGACCAGAGGGCCGCAGGTTCGAATCCTGTCATCCCGACCAGAATTGTCTATGGGAGTTTAGCTCAGCTGGGAGAGCATCTGCCTTACAAGCAGAGGGTCACAGGTTCGAGCCCTGTAACTCCCACCATAATTCAACTTAATATGCTGGTGTAGCTCAATTGGCAGAGCAGCTGATTTGTAATCAGCAGGTTGCGGGTTCGAGTCCCATCACCAGCTCCAGCGGGACAAGTTAACTTGTCCCGTTAAATAAGGGAGAGTTCCCGAGTGGCCAAAGGGGACAGACTGTAAATCTGCTGCTTATAGCTTCGGTGGTTCGAATCCACCCTCTCCCACCAACAAAAAAGCAAGTCATATGGCTTGCTTTTTTGTTGGTGGGAGAAGATTGCTCATTTGAATCACCCGTTCGACAAGTGAGGCACCAAGAGTGCGAACGAAGAGAAGCACGATTGGCATGACGAACTTATGCAGGGAGCACCGCAAGGTGCGAGTCGCAATCCACCCTTTTTATAATTTCAGAGCTTCATTGCACTGTACTATTTTATTTTCCCATTCCTCTACAAGCCTATCCAAAGACCATGCTGCATTTGCAGGCGAGGTTGACGGCAAACATACCGCTCTCCTGCCAACTGCTTTTTCGATGTATTTCTTATAATATTTTTCTGCTGTTTTTCCGTTTACAAAAATTGCTTTTATGTCAGCACAACCCAAAATCTCAGTAATATCATTCGCAGTAACATTTTTAATCGAACTGTCCGAACTTCCCTCAATTTCACATGATGCTATAACGTCCCATAATGCAATTCCGTGTTTTAGCAGAAACTTTTTCTTCTCCTCAATACTGACAGGCATTTTATCTCCAAACACAGCTGAAATAACTTTCCAAAACCGATTTTGCGGGTGTCCGTAGAAAAACATTTTCTCCCTTGATTTCACAGACGGAAAGCTGCCCAGAATAAGTATATTTGAGTTTTTATCATATAATGGCGGAAACGGATGTAATGTCATATTAAAACACCTCTTTAGCCTGTTAATATTATTTTCTGTCAGGATAATATATTTAAATGCCGGTTTCCGCTATTTTATATCAGCACCACCGAATATGCAAAAGCCGTTTATAGTAAGAGTTACTTTATCGGTATCCTCAGCCACAATTTCCCGTTTATCACTTATTCCGCCAAAAAGACAGAATGTGTTGTTTTTCACATTAACATTTTGCGGCACAATTATATCCGCACCGCCAAAGGCACAGAAAAGGTCAAGCTGACTTCCGTCTTTTATCTTTGCACCTGTGACATTACACTCTGCACCACCAAAAACTGCACCGATTTTTGCAACAGTAATTTCTTCATCGGTATAGTCAAATTTTTTAGAGCTGAACGCAGCCATATTTTCACTTTTATCTTTTTCCTCATAAGTGTTTTCGGTTTGTTTTGACGTGAATGTTGTTTTCACAATCAGCTTTATTCCAAGCATAATGATAATAAGCGGCACAACAGTTTTCCATACCATATCGTAATCAAATACATTTTGTGACGCAAGAAGGAGTAATACACCCATTACAAAACCTATGAAATTACTGAACTTTGCCCTGCTTGTAAAAAGCCCGTTAAGACACGGTATTATAATAAACAAGGTCCACCAGCCATCAAGTGATATTTCAATATCCGCAATGCCAAATGCACCAAGCATATAAATAACACCGCACGCAACTAAAATTGCTCCCAATACAATTCCTGTTAGTTTTCTCATTCTATACACCTCATATCGTAAGCCGTATTATATCTTCCATTATACGTTCCTTTTTATCAAGCATTTCGGGATAGTCACGAAATGCACCTGCGACACCAGTTGTTTTGTCCTCACTGCCCGCATATGACTCTGCTGCAGCTTTTTTCTTTTCGTCAGCTGTGGCGTAGTTATTCCATTTATCAATAAATATACAGTATTCCACAAAGTTGAACCAACGCAGTTGTTGTTCTTTATCGTATCTTTCCCTGTTCCATTCCTCAAACTCAAACGGAGTATCATAATCCGGCTCAGATTGCTCGCCAATATCACAAAGGAACGTCTGTGCCATAATATGCTGTCCCTCATCCGTCGGGTGAACACGATCCGCACTTATTATATCACGGTCTTTAAGCATCGGTTGCATAACCTTTTTAAAGTCAACTACCGGACAGTTGTATTTATCTGCAAGCCCTCTTATAAACTCAATACATCTGTCAATGTCATTCTGTGTATCCTTCTTCTCTACCGGTTTGTCATTCACGTCATCATACGGAGACGGAATACAGATAATCGGCTGTGCACCAAAATCTATTATCTTCTTAATAACACGTTCATAGCTTTCATTATATATCTCAAAAGCTTTTTCTTTAAGCTCTTCGTCTGTAAGGTTCTTATAAATATCCTTATAAGCATCTCTGTAGTATGTATGCTCAACGTCGTTTACTGCAAATGACACTGTTACATAGTCAGGATTGAACGCCAGACAACGGCTATAAAGGCATTTTTCTGCCATAGACACTCTTCCGCCCGGAACGCCTATGTTATAGCATTTAACCTTATACTTTTTGCGTAGATTCTGATACACCTCTGCCATCCACAATCCGTTAGCGGTGATACTGTCACCTAAAAAACAAATTACATCCTTATCCTTAAACATTAAAATCACAACCTTCCTTTTATTGTTAAAATTATACCACAACTGTGAGTTTTGTCAAGGTCTATACAAAAAAACATTGCACCGGAGTGCAATGTTTTTTGATTATTTAATACTTGTCACGCTTTACATATGATGTATGTAAGAGTCTGTGTGCACGATGCTTACCCGGCTCGTCGAAATACTCCTTGTAGAGCATCTTGACAACGGGGCTCTCGTGTGACTTACGAAGTTCCATCTTCTTATCAGCATCATAAAGTGCCTTTGAACGAAGCTTCTTTATGTCTGTGTAGTTAAGAACGCTGTCGCTCTGGATAGGCTGACCGCCGCCGTTGATACAACCGCCCGGACAAGCCATAACCTCGATAAAGTCATACTTCTTCTTGCCATCCTTAATGCTGTCAAGCAATGTTCTTGCGTTTGCAAGACCTGATACGATAGCAACCTTAAGCTCCTTGCCGCCAAGTGTATACTTAGCTTCCTTGATGCCTGCTGCACCACGAACTTCCTTGAAGTCGATTTTTTCGTTCTTGCCGTCAAGAACGTCTGCAGCTGTTCTTAATGCCGCTTCCATAACACCGCCTGTTGCACCGAAGATTGCACCTGCACCTGATGCGATTTCAAACGGATCGTCAAACCTCTCATCATCAAGCTCTGTGAACTTAATACCTGCCGCCTTAATCATCTTTGCAAGCTCACGTGTTGTAAGTGATGCATCAACATCATCAAATGCGAAAGTTCTCTCTTCTTCCCTTGTACACTCAAATTTCTTTGCTGTACACGGAATGATACTTACTACATACAAGTCCTTCGGGTCTACTTTAATCTTCTGTGCGTAGTATGACTTAAGCACTGCACCGAACATCTGCTGCGGTGACTTACACGTTGAAAGGTTCGGGATGAAGTCCGGATAATAATGCTCAACGAACTTTATCCAGCCCGGACAACAGCTTGTGAACATCGGCATTGTGTCGTTGTTCTTTATACGCTCAAGAAGCTCTGTTGCTTCTTCCATAATTGTGAGGTCAGCAGTAACGTCCATATTGAACACACCATCAACGCCAAGACGACGGATAGCAGCTACCATCTTACCCTCAACATTTGAGCCGATAGGCATATCAAAGCTCTCACCCAATGTAGCACGGATTGACGGAGCAGTAAATACCATAACCTTCTTGTTCGGGTTGTTTATTGCTTCCCAAACTTCCTCTACATTGCTCTTTTCTGTAAGTGCACCGACCGGACATGCAACTACACACTGTCCACAGCCTACACACGGAGCATCTGCAAGGTCCTTTTCAAATGCACAGCCAACGTGCACATCAAAGCCTCTTGCAATTTCACCGATTGCACCTATACCCTGTACATGCTTACATACAGCAGTACAGCGACGGCACATAATACACTTATTGTCATCACGTACAATGTAGGGTGATGATGAGTCGATTGCATACTCAACCTTGTTCTTACCAAATTTATCCTGGTCTACACCATAGTCATAAGCAAGTGTCTGAAGCTCACAGTTGTTGCTACGCTCACATGAAAGACACTTCTTGTTATGAGTTGAAAGGATAAGCTCCAATGTTGTTTTACGTGAGTTACGAACTCTTTCAGTATTTGTAAATACCTCCATACCCTCTTCAACAGGGTATACGCAAGCTGCAACAAGACCGGGTCTGCCCTTTACTTCAACTACACATACACGGCAAGCACCTATGCAGTTTATATCCTTAAGATAGCAAAGTGACGGAATCTCAATGTTTACCTCTTTTGCCGCACGGAGAATGGTATAACCCTCCGGCACACTTACGTCCATACCGTTAATTTTTAAATTTACCATTATTTCCGCCTCCTTACTTTATTTCGATTGCACCGAACTTACAGTTCTTCATACACAATCCACACTTAATACACTTATGACGGTCGATAACGTGCGGAGTCTTAACCTCGCCCGAAATAGCATCAACCGGACAGTTTCTCTTACAGAGAGTACATCCCTTACACTTATCAGCGATAACACTGTAAGTAAGAAGATCCTTACATACACCTGACGGACAAGTCTTGTCCTTAACATGTGCAACATACTCATCCTCGAAATAACGCATTGTTGAAACAACAGGGTTTGAAGCTGTCTGTCCCAACGCACAAAGTGATGTGGACTTCATATGCTCGCAAAGCTCTTTGATTGTTTCAATATCTTCAAGTGTTGCTTCGCCCTTTGTAATCTTTTCAATGAACTCATACAAACGCTTTGTACCTATTCTACACGGTGTACACTTACCGCAAGACTCATCAACTGTGAACTCAAGGAAGAACTTTGCGATATCAACCATACAGTTGTCTTCGTCCATTACGATAAGACCGCCTGAGCCCATCATTGAGCCAAGAGCTGAAAGATGCTCAAAGTCAATCGGAACGTCTATATGACATGCCGGGATACATCCGCCTGACGGACCGCCTGTCTGTGCAGCCTTGAACTTCTTGCCGTTAGGAACGCCGCCGCCGATTTCTTCAACGATTTCACGGAGTGTTGTACCCATCGGTACTTCAACAAGACCAACATTTGTAATCTTACCGCCAAGTGCGAATACCTTTGTACCCTTTGATGTTTCTGTACCCATATTAGCAAACCACTCTGAACCGTTTAAGATAATCTGACAGATGTTTGCATATGTTTCAACATTGTTAAGGATTGTCGGCTTGCCGAAAAGTCCCTTAACTGCCGGGAACGGCGGACGCGGACGCGGCTCACCTCTGTTACCCTCGATTGATGTCATAAGAGCTGTTTCCTCACCGCAGACAAACGCACCTGCACCGAGTCTCAATTCGATATCAAACTTAAATCCTGTACCTAAAATGTTATCGCCAAGAGTACCGTATTCCTTAGCCTGAGCGATTGCTATCTTAAGTCTTTCAACCGCAACCGGATACTCTGCTCTTACATAGATATAACCCTGATTAGCACCAATTGTGTAACCTGCAATTGTCATTGCCTCAAGTACAGTATGGGGGTCACCCTCAAGGATTGAACGGTCCATAAATGCACCCGGGTCGCCCTCGTCGGCGTTACAGCATACGTACTTCTGGTCGTTCTCCTGTGCCATTGCAAATGACCACTTTCTACCTGTCGGGAAACCGCCGCCGCCACGGCCACGAAGTCCTGACTTTAGAAGTTCATCGATAACATCCTGCTGTGACATTGATGTCAATACCTTTGCAAGTGCCTGATAACCGCCTGTAGCTATGTACTCCTCAATATCCTCCGGGTCAATAACACCACAGTTTCTCAAAGCTATACGAAGCTGTTTCTTATAGAATGCAGTTTCGTCAAGTGAAATAACTGTGCCGTCTTCCTTTACCGTATCTTCGTAAAGCATTTCCTTTACGACATTACCCTCTTTTAAGTGCTCCTTAACTATACGCGGAATCTCGTCGGGCGTAACACGTGCATAGAATGAACCCTCCGGATAAACTATCATGATAGGACCGAGTGAGCAAAGACCGAAACATCCTGTTCTTACAATCTTTACCTCGTTCTCAAGTCCGTTCTTCTCTACTTCCTCATAAAGCGCTTCCATAACCTTCTTACTACCTGAAGAGTTACAGCCTGTACCGCCGCAGATAAGCACCTGACGCTTATACTCGCAGTTCTTCGGCACCTCACTGCTATGGTGACGCATTGCTACAAGATCTTTTTTACTGTTATAAATTTTATTAAGTTCTTCAATTGTCAGCATTACTTATCACCTCACGCTTTCTGTTTTGTTTCATATTTCTGCAGAATACCGTCGATATCGTCCGGTGTAATTCTGCCGTATACATCTTCATCAATCATCATAACCGGTGCGAGACCGCAGGCACCTACACAACGACATGCATCAAGTGAGAACAAACCGTCACGTGTACATTCTCCAACCTTGATTTCAAGTCTCTTCTCAAGTGCCTCCAGAATTTTATCAGCACCCTTAACGTAGCATGCTGTACCAAGACAAACACTGATTCTGTGCTCGCCCTTGGGATATAGTGAGAACTGTGCATAGAATGTAGCAACGCCGTATACTTCACTAAGTGATATCTCGAGCATATCTGCGATTATTGTCTGAACTTCAATCGGCAGATAACCGTAAATTTCCTGAGCTTTCTGCAAAACCGGCATCAATGCACCCGGCTCATCTTTTTCGCTCATTATGAACTCACGAAGCTCTTGCTCCTGCTTTTTTGTACCCTTGAACTGAGGTACTGGTTTTTTGTCCATTTTTCTTCCTCCCTTTGCTTATGCCTTATGATTAAATCACTCTTATAATTATACCATTTTTCGACTGCGTTTTACAGTGTCAATGATGTACAAACTTTTATATGTTTTTTGGTCCTTTTTGCACAAAATGCAGTGTTGTATAACCAACACCGCATTTTCATTATTCTGTCGCTATGCTATACTTGTCAACAAGCTCGACCATTCTTGTCTCGCCATGCCAGATTACATTCATATCAAGTGCCTCTGCAACAAATCTGAGCGGAACAAGTGTACGGTTATTTACAACCTCGGCACTCACCTCAAGCTCGTATTCTTCTCCGTCTATATACGCAGTTGTTGTGCCTGTGTGAAGCTCGATATTTTTTCCGCCCTTGTTGACGTGTGCAATGCCGTGTGCCTGATCCCAGCTCACGTTTGCATCAAGCATCTCGCTTACTGCACGTATAGGAACAAGAGTTGTTCCGTTTTCGATTATCGGATACTGGTCGCGGAATTTCACAAGCTCGCCGTTTAGTGTCACCTTTGCTCCGACATATTCGATATCGTGTCTGTAATATGCAAGCACGTGCTCAATGTATTTGGCATCGCCGTAGCTCTTATACGGCCAGTTCTTGACATAGTCAACTGCATTTTTACGCTCGTCAAGCCAGTCATCGCCTGCCGCCGCAAGTATTCTGTTAAGTACTGTTTCCCCGAAATTGTACGACTGCAGCATTTTTGCATAGTCATAGTCGTATCTGTAAAGAGCTTCCGAGAGCAGATACGCCGCATACGGCACTGCCTTTTCAGGATCAAGCCTGTCATTTAATGTCCACGCCGTACCCGTCCGGTCAAGCCCGAACTGTGCAAAAGCTTTTTCGTTTGTATGCTCAATCTGCATAATTCCCCATGCAGGACGTGATGTTCCGTCTGAATAGTACTGATAATTGACGCCGCCCGACTCCTGCATACATACCGCCGCAATAATGTTTGGGTCAACACCGTACTGGTCACCTGCACGTTTAAAAATGTCGCTGTATCCTTTTACAGCCTTGTTCAGTTTCTTTGTGCCTATTTCAAACAATCCGAGGTCTGTGCCGTTATGGTCGGGTATTGTTACCGAAGCCATAACCGTACTTGTGCACATCATAATGGCAACGAGTGCCGTTATAATTTTCTTCACCTTTCTCAACTCATTTCGTTTTTATTTTCAGCGCAAAAATTCTTCGCCTTGTCCATTATACTATATTTTCGCCGATAAGTCAATGTTATATTATGTAAAACAGGGTGTCAAGAAATGACACCCTTCGCATTATATGTTCGCTTTTACAAATTCTGTAACCTTTGAAACTGCATCAGAAAGTGCAATTTCCGTAGCCTGTTCCATTTTTCTTTCCTTGTATTCAACGATGCCTTCGCCAAGCTTTTTACCAACTACAACACGTACCGGAATACCGATAAGGTCCGCATCCTTGAACTTAACTCCCGCACGCTCGCTACGGTCATCAAGAAGTGTTTCAATGCCTGCGTCGCAAAGCTCATTATAAAGCTTTTCTGCCGCTTTCATCTGCTCCTCGTCCTTGTAGTTTGCAGGAACAACAATAGCCTGATACGGTGCAATAGATACCGGCCAGATAATACCGTTATCGTCGTGCAGCTGCTCAACTGCGGCCGCAACACAACGTGTAACACCGATACCGTAGCAGCCCATAATAACTGTCTGCTGTTTGCCTGATTCATCAAGATATTTAAGTCCCAAAGCATCAGAATACTTTGTGCCAAGCTTAAAAATATGTCCAACCTCAATACCCTGCTCTGACTTGATTGTACCGCCGCACTTCGGGCACTTATCACCTGTTACTACGACACGGATATCTGCAACTACATCAGGTGTGAAATCTCTGCCCATATTTACGTTCTTGTAGTGCATATCTGTTTCATTTGCACCTACAACAAAGTTTTTCATAAGCTCAACTTCTTTGTCTGCATATACAGGTATTCCCAAATCAACCGGACCTGCAAATCCAACCTGTGCACGTGTTATTTCACGTACAATTGCAGGCTCTGCAAGCTCTAAATCGTCTGTACAGCCGACAAGATTCTTAAGCTTAACCTCGTTTACGTCACGGTCACCTCTTACCATTGCTGCAATATATTTGTCGTCTGCCTTGTATATGATTGTCTTTGCAAAGTTTGTTGCACTCATTCCCAAAGACTCAACAAGCTCGTCTATTGTGTGAGCGTTGGGAGTTTCGATTTTCTCCATTTCAAAATCGCCCTCTATCTGCTCTACAGCTTCGGGGATACACTCACACTTTTCATAGTTTGCCGCATAACCGCAAGCGTCACAGTATGCAATACCGTCCTCGCCTACGGGTGATTTTACCATAAACTCCTGCGAACCGCTACCACCCATAGCACCGCTGTCTGCATCAACTACAGTAAAGTCAAGACCAAGACGTGTAAAGATGCGGTTATATGCATCATACATCTTCTGATAAGACTCATCAAGTCCCTTCTGGTCAAGGTCAAAGCTGTATGCATCCTTCATAACAAACTCACGGCTTCTTATAACACCGAATCTCGGTCTGCCCTCATCACGGTACTTTGTCTGAATCTGATACAGTGTCATCGGGTATTCCTTATATGACTTTACATTGTCGATAACACACTGTGTAAATAGCTCCTCGTGCGTAGGTCCAAGACAGAAATCACGCTCGCCACGGTCCTTGAGTTTGAACATACTCGGTCCGAAAACCTCCCATCTGCCCGATGCCTGATAAGCCTCTGCCGGCAAAAGTGCTGACATCAACAGCTCCTGTGCACCTGCTCTGTCCATTTCCTCACGTACTATTTCCTCAACCTTTTTGAGTGTTCTTAAACCCAAGGGCAGATATGAATATATTCCTGCTGCAAGCTTTCTTATCATTCCTGCACGGAGCATAAGTCTGTGGCTTGCTATTTCAGCCTCTGCCGGTACTTCTCTTAAAGTAGGCATTAGTAAATTCGACATCTTCATCTTGTTTAATCTCCTATTCATCTATAGTTGGTCTTCGTTAAATTTCCGTATCTTGCAATGATGTGTTTGCCGAGAATGCATTTCCTTTGCATAAGCATTCGGAGCAAATACATCTGTGCAAGTCTTTGTTTCGTTATTTAATACTTGTCACTCTTTATCAGTGTACCAATTCCCGTCTTTGTAAATATTTCAAGCAACAAACAATGCGGGACACGTCCGTCAATGATATGAACGCCTGTTACGCCGTCGTGGATTGCTTCAACACAACCCTGAACCTTCGGTATCATACCACCGTTTATTGTGCCGTCCTCAATCATTTTATCTATACCCTTCGGGTCTGTTTCATAGATAATATCGCCGTTTTTGTCTTTTATTCCCTCAACATCGGTTAAAAGAATAAGCTTTTCGGCCTCGACCGCTGCTGCAACCGCCGCCGCAACCGTATCAGCATTTACGTTATAGCTGTTACCCTCGCTGTCTGTACCTATCGGTGCAATTACCGGTATCCACTGGTCCTTATATAAATGGTCAAGAACTTCTGTGTTAACCTTTGTTATCTTGCCAACAAATCCGATATCAACTTCCTCGCCATCAACAACAGTTGTCTGCTTTTCACACTCAATAAGCGATGCATCAATACCGCTCAGACCGACTGCTCTGCCTCCGTGCTTGTTTATCAGTGCAACAATCTCCTTATTTGTTTTACCGATAAGCACCTCCTGTGCAACCTTAACTGTATCCTCATCAGTCACACGCAAGCCGTTTATAAACTTGCTCTGCACGCCCTTTTCGCTTAATGCCTTTGAAATATCCGGTCCGCCGCCGTGAACAACCACAGGATTAAGTCCGATGAATTTCAATAGAATTATGTCCTCAATAACCGAGTTCTTTAAATCCTCGTTTATCATTGCGTTACCGCCGTATTTTACAACCACAGTTTTGCCGGAAAATTTCTGCATATACGGCAGTGCATCAATAAGTATCTGGGCTTTCTTTATAAGTGCTTCCATATTAGTTTCCTTTCACCTGTATGCCCCATTCGGGGGTATTTACTCAGAATGCTCGCTCTTATGGAAATGCATTCTTCACAAACACCCCCGAACGAGCCTTTAGTTTATAAATAAAATCCTGCTCTTTCTATTCCTGTCTTTTCGTCAAGTCCGAACATTATGTTCATATTCTGAATCGCCTGACTTGCCGCACCTTTGCCGAGGTTATCTATTGCGGATACTATAACCGCACGGTTAAGTCTTTCGTCAACAACTATACCTATATCAACAAAGTTCGAGCCTGCAACGTGCTTTGTTTCGGGGAGCTTTCCTGCATCCTTGACACGTATAAAATACTCGTCCTTGTAAAATTCCTTATAAATCTCAATAACCTCTTCGGTTGTGCATGGCTTATTAAGATTTACATATATTGTTGAGAGAATACCACGCTTCTGCGGAATAAGATGAGGTGTGAATGAAATCATAACCTCCTCGCCTGCCGCTTTTGATAACTCCTGTTCAATCTCTGATGTGTGACGGTGTGTTGCAACCTTATACGCCTTTGAGTTTTCTGTACATTCACAGAAATGTGTTCCTAGCCCAAGACCTCTGCCTGCACCCGTAACACCCGACTTTGCATCAACAATGATGTTCTTGCTGTTGCCAAGACCGCTCTTTAAAATCGGATATGCACCAAGGATTGAGCATGATGTATAACAACCCGGGTTTCCTACAAGACGAGCTGACTTCACCTTGTCACGGTAAAGCTCGCAAAGTCCGTAAACTGACTCCTCCAGAAGTTCGGGCGATGAATGCTCCTGTCCGTACCATTTTTCATAAACCTTTATATCGTCATATCTGAAATCGCCGCTCATATCTATAACCTTAAGTCCCTTTTCAATAAGCGATGGGATAACATCCTTTGATGCACCGTGCGGAAGTGCAGTAAATGCCACATCACACTCTGCTACACGGTCAAGGTCAAGCTCCTCACAGGTCATATCGAGTACGTGTGCAAAATTACCGTATACCTCCGATATATCCTGTCCATCAAAGCTGTGTGAGCCTAAAACCTCAAGTTTAACCTCAGGATGTGCACTTAATATACGAACAATTTCTATACCTGCATACCCTGTTGCACCCAAAACAGCTACTTTAATCATTATAAAATGCCTCCTTTGTGCATATTTATTCATAAAAATAATTATTTATTCACATAATGTCATAGTAAACCATAATAGGTATTGTATCACAAGCACTTACATTTGTAAAGGGCTATATTGAATAAAAAATGTATAATATACCGTTTTTTATGAGTATTTTCCCACAAAAACAGAGCTGTTGCATTCGCAACAGCCCTGTAATTATACTTGTTCCATAAATTTATCAAATGCAGCAAGACCTTCCGCATCACGCTTATACACGCCTGCGTGGCTTAAAACCTCAACAAATACTGCACCTACCTCCTGACGGAGTATTTGGTGTATATTTTCTGCATCGATTTCAGGGTGATTTTTCGTTACTTCTTCTGCCCACTCTTTATGCGAGGCTGTCAGTTCGTTTTCTGACATATCCTTGCCAGTTAAAATTGCATCAGCAACTGCGTCAAGCTCCTCAACAAGTCTTGCGGGCAATACCGCAAGTCCCATAACCTCAATAAGTCCGATATTTTCTTTCTTTATGTGGTGAAGCTCTGCGTGCGGATGGTATACACCAAGCGGATGCTCATCCGTTGTTATATTGTTACGCAACACAAGGTCCATCACAAGCTTTCCGTCTCTCATACTTGCAATCGGCGTAATTGTGTTATGCGGTGTACCGTCAGTCCGGGCGAATACAAATGCATCCTTATCAGTATAGCTACGCCACGATTTCAAAATTCTGTCTGAAAGCTCAATGATTTTTTCTGCACTGTCACTCTTAAGTCTTATTACGGACATCGGCCATTTAAGGCGTGTTACCTCCACATCCGAAAAACCGTTGATTTCATATCTCTTTTCACTCTCTGCTCTGTGCATTGCAAAGGTGTAGTTTCCACCCTGAAAATGCTCGTGGCTTAAAATTGAACCGCCAACGATTGGCAAATCAGCATTTGAGCCCACAATATAGTGATTAAACTTTGAAACGAAATCAAGAAGCTTCCCGAAAACCTCTCTGTTTATTGTCATCGGTGTATGTGCTGAATTTAAGATTATGCAATGCTCGTTATAATATACATACGGTGAATACTGAAAACCCCATTTCTCACCACAGATATCTATCGGGATAATTCTGTGGTTCTGACGTGCAGGGTGGTTCACTCTGCCACCGTAGCCCTCGTTTTCTACGCACAACTGACACGCAGGATATGATGATGCCTTCTGTAACTTCGCTGCCGCAATGGCTTTGGGGTCTTTTTCCGGCTTTGAGCGGTTTATTGTAATATCAATAACACCGAACTCTGAATCCACCGTCCATTTTATGTCCCTCCCAACACGTTCACGGCGTATGTAGTTGCTGTCACACGACAGTTTGTAAAAATAATCAGTCGCCGCTTTTGACGATTTCTCATATAAGCTGTTGAATGTATCAATCACTGTTGATGGAAACGGCGTAAGAGTTTCCATTATTTCAGTATCAAATATGTCCCTGTAAACGATACTGTTACTTTCAAGCATACCATTTTCTGCTGCATAATCGCATATTGAATCAAGGATTTCCTCAAGCGTTTCTGATACATCTTCACAATCGCTTTCTTTGTATTCGTCAAGACCGAGCTTTGTTAAAAGCCTGTTTCGTACAAATATTTTGTCAGCATCCTTAATAAGACCTGTTCTTATTCCGTACTCCACAAGCTCATCAATTTTTTTATAAATCATTATGTCCACTCCCATTTAACTATTACAAAAACATTCTAACATAAATTACCATATTTGTAAATAGGGGGACACAGAAAAAGCCACTTTTGCACAATGGAAAGTGGCTAACGCTGTTCGGATTTGGATGCAGAACAAACGAAACTCACCCGACGGCGTATCATTATACGCCGAGTGGTGAGTTTCATTTGTAGTCTTAAACGCTCTGCGCCAAATGCGACAGCGTTTTATTAATCTTTTGAATGGGCAGCCAAATACTCCTCAAAGTTCTTGTACTCTGCCTTATGCTGCTGCGGCTTGAAATCAGCCTTGTAAGTAACTGAGCTTGAAGATGTTTCTTCTGTATCAGCATCTGCCGGATAGCTTTTATCTGCCGGCTTGATTTCGCTCTTCTTGTATCCGCCACGCTTGTTATAGGGCTTGGGATTTTTCGGAGCAATTACTACCTTTCTGTACGGCTCCTGACCGATTGAGAATGTAGTTACATCTTCATTATCCTGAAGATTTGAATGGATTATACGTCTCTCGTACGGGTTCATCGGCTCAAGTGCAAACTTCTTACCTGTACGTGCAACCTTTGCTGCAAGACGGTTTGCAAGTGCACAAAGCACTTCCTCACGCTTTTGGCGATAGTTTTCTGTGTCGATTGAAACCTTTATATAGTCCTCAGACTTCTGATTAACTACCAATGATGTGAGGTACTGAAGGCTGTCTAATGTATCGCCACGTTTTCCGATAACAACACCCATATTATCACCCTCAAGATTTACCTCGATGATATCCTCCTTGAGTTCTGCTGTTACCGTTACCTCAATACCCATTGCATTAAGAACATCTGTTATGAAATTCTTTGCATTCTCAGCAGGTGATTCTGAGTTGTAAACACCGCCGGTTGTTTTATTTTTCTTCGGCTTTGCCGGTGCTTTTTCTGCCTTTTCCGGCTTCTTAGCCTTTGCAGTTTTTTCAGCTTTTGCCGGCTTTTCAGCCTTCTTTGCTGTTACTTTTACAACTGCATCCTTTGCACCGATGCCTAAAAAGCCCTTTGCAGGCTCCTGAATTACTTCAATTTCTGCGTTTTCCTTCTCTATTCCAAGCTCGGTTAAGGCAAGCTCTACTGCTTCTTCAATGCTTTTTGCCTTTTTTTCCGTGCTGGGTGCGTTTTTCGGGAACTTTGACAACGAAGTCCTCCCCTTTCTTATCAAAATAATAGTTTAATGCTAACTGCTGAATTATCTGTACAAGTCCGCTTATTATCCAGTAAAGACCTATACCTGCAGGAAGGATAAATGTAAACCAACCTGTCATAAGCGGCATCATCCACTTCATCATTGAGTTCATTGACTGTGTCTGCTCGTTCTGTGCCTTATCCTGACCTGACTGTTTCATCGAGATTTTGCTCTGCAATACTGATGATACAACAGCAAGTATCGGGATAAGAATTAACAATACAACTCCTATATTGTTTACAGGGTCAGCCAATGCATTAATGGCATCCTGCGGTTTTCTTGAAAGATCAAGACCGAGGAAGTTGAAGTTTATATACCATTCGTGAAGCTTTCCGCCAACCTGTCCCGCCCAGCTTGAAATGCTGATCTGGTCAGTGTTCATAAGGTTAGAAGCATACTTTGCAGCATCGCCTGTTATTGTCTGTCCTGCTTTTTCGGCAAGTGACACAATCTTATCAACGATATCTGCCGGAATATCCTTATAAGGAACATTGAACATATAAGTAAGCGGTTTCTGAATTGCCTGATACAACGCGATAAGAATCGGCATCTGTAAAAGCATCGGCAGACATCCGCCCATCATACTCACATTATTTTCCTTATAAAGCTTCATTGTTTCCTGCTGAAGCTTCTGCTGATCGTTAGCATATTTTTTCTGCAGCTCTGCCAGAATAGGCTGTATTTTCTGCTGCTTTTTCATGGCCTTCTGCGATTTGATGTTCAAAGGAAGCAATATAAGCTTCATAACTATCGTAAATAAAATAATCGCAACGCCGTAGTTCTGTACCAGATCATAAATAGTCCTTACAATCCAGCCGAGTGCCATAACGATATAATGCCACATAAGATTTCCTTTCCGGTGCGTAAGTTACGGAACAGGGTCATAACCACCGCCTCCAAACGGTCTGCAACGCAGTATTCGTTTTATGGCAAGATATGTGCCCTTTATCGCACCATACTTTTCTATCGCCTCTAATGCGTACTGTGAACAGGTTGGTGTAAACCTGCAACACGAGCCGTCCTTTATCGGCGAAATCTGGTGTCTGTAAAACTTAATCAAAAATATAAGTATCCGTTTCATAAATTAGTTTTCATTTAAAATACCAAGCGTACGAAGAACATACCGTAAATCCTTTGATATCTGCTCATATGTTTTATCCGCTGCACGGTTCCTGGCAACGATTATTAAATCATAGCCAACACAGAGTCTGTCCTCAACAAGTCGCAGACTCTCACGCATAAGCCGTTTTGTGCGGTTACGCACAACAGCTTTTCCAAGCTGTTTTCCGACCGTGAACCCAACACGGTTATAATCACGTTTGTTAGGCTTTGCATATACTACCACAAATCCGCCTGCTTCAGATTTTCCGCTACGGTATAAACGTCTGAAATCTTTGTTTAGTTTAATCGGCTGAGCATTCATAAAAACACTCTCCTTTACCGAATATCTGTAAAAAAAGAGCGTCCCCAAAAGGCAATCCATCGCCTCTTACCGAGACACTCTCACAGTTTCTCACAAATACGTGATATAATTATTTCTCTGAAGTAGTAAGAATCTTTCTACCCTTTGCACGTCTTGCAGCCAAAACTTTTCTACCTGACTTTGTTGCCATTCTTGCTCTGAAGCCGTGAACCTTTACTCTCTGACGCTTCTTAGGCTGAAATGTCATTTTCATAATATTAGCACCTCCTATAATTTTCACCGCAATCCCAATCGATTGCATTTACTTCCAATAAAATTAGACACCATTCTAATTATACCATTAAAACGTGTTTTGTCAAGCTTTTTTTTAAGATTTTGAACTTTTTTTACACGTTTTGGCAATTTTACAAAAAAACGGCAGAATAAATGCCGTTTTATTGTCTTATTATTCTATGCCCAGTGCAGATTTTGCAAGTGCATCTGCACGGTCATTATTTACATCTCCCGAATGTCCTTTGACTTTAATAAAACGGACATCAAGCATTGATTTTATCTCATCGTAGAACGCTTTGTATTTTTTAGTCACCGGCTTGTTTGCTTTCCATTCGCCTGTACACCATTTGGCAATACCCTCATAGTCGTGGTATAAATCAAGCTTTCTGAAGCCATTTGCAATACAGTAACGCATCACTTTGCCGGCACCTACTATCTCGCCTGCAACATTTCGCATTTCGGCATATTCGGGCTCATTATATTTATGGTTCATTTCGATTTCTTCACCGTTTACGAATATAACAGCACCGTAGGAAAACTCATTTGTATCAGCCTTATAGCTTCCGTCAACATACGCCACAACTGCACCCTCACGGGGCATAACAGTCGTTTTGACTTCCTCATTACGCATATAACACTCTGCTTCTATTCGTGTCGGAAAGCTTTTAAACTCTGCACAAGGGTAACCGTCAACACTGTTTTTGCATTCGTCCCAGCTTGTAAAAATACCTGTTACTTTGCCCTGCCGTACGGCATAAAACTTTTTAGCCATATTTATTCCTCTGCTAATATGATTTCCGTTCCGTTATCCTGCAATGCACTCGACCACTCACTGTCAAGTCTTACGTCTGTTACAAACTTATCAATCTTATTAAGCGGTGCAATAACTGGAATTCCCATTTTACCGAACTTGTAGTGGTCGCCAAGGAATATCGCAGAATCCGAACATTCAAGCATAGCCCTCTTTATCTCTGCTTCATCCTCTGCACGTTCAACAAGACCGCGTGAAAGTGTTACGCCACGGCACGAAAAGAAAAACTTATTTGCCGCAAAATTCTGACGTATCATTTTTTCTGCGTATCTTCCGGTATATGACATACTCTTTTGCTCATACAGTCCACCCGTACACACCACACGGATATTGTCACACTCTGCAAGCTCTGACATAATACTTACTGCATTTGTTATAACGGTAAGTCCGCGTTTTTCCTTGATGTTACGTGCAAGGTACAATGCTGATGTACTTGCGTCAAGGAAAATTGTATCACCGTTACGGATAAGCTCTGAGGCACGTTTGCCTATTCTTTGCTTCAGGTCTGCGTTTACAGTATCACGTTCTTTAAAGCCAAGCTCTGAGCCCGATGCACCGGCAAGAATTGCACCACCGTATGTACGGACAAGTATTCCCTGCTTTTCAAGCTTTAAAAGGTCACCGCGTATTGTTTCGGGTGTTACCTCAAACTGCTTTGCAAGGTCGATAACCATCACACTCTTACTTGATGTTATCATCTGTTCAATCTTCGATCTTCTCTCAACTGCAAGCATTATAATTCTCCTTTTCCTGCTTTTATAGCTTCGGGCAGTTCGATGTTTCCGGTGTATAATGCTCTGCCCGTTATAACGCCCTCAACACCTGTGGGTACGAGTGATTTTATGTGTTCAATGCTTCCCACTCCGCCCGATGCGATTATGTCAATTCCTGTTGCCTTTACCATTTCAGACATTGCATCTACATTGGGTCCCATAAGAGTTCCGTCTGTTGCAATGTCGGTGTATATGATGGTTTTTACACCTATATCAACCATTTTTTTTGCAAAGTCAACTGCTGTAAATTCTGAAGTCTTTTCCCAGCCCTCAATTGCCACCATACCGTCTTTTGCATCAATGCCTATTACGATTTTATCACCGTAACGACGTACTGCCTCTTTTACAAATTCAGCATCCGAAACGGCTTTTGTTCCGATTATGACACGGCTTATACCGCAAAGAAGCTTTGCTTCAATATCTGACATAGTGCGGATACCGCCACCCGTCTGAACAGGTACTGATACAGCATCACATATACTTTTTATCGCCTGTGCGTTTACACCGTGTCCCTTTAGTGCACCGTCAAGGTCAACAACGTGTATGAATTCACCGCCAAGCTCCTCCCATTTTTTTGCCATTTGGGCAGGGTTATCACCATAAACGGTAACATCACTGAAACTGCCACGCAAAAGTCGAACACAGTTACCGTCCTTTATATCTATTGCAGGATATATTCTCATTTCTTTTTCCTTTCTTTCCGGCTTATTCAGGGGTGTTTGCAGAGAAAGCATTTCCGTTAGCACGAGCTTTCGAAGCAAATATCCCTGAATAAGCTGTATCGCAGAGGTTTAAGGGTATCTCGCCGAAACGCTGTCGCCAAAGAAAATGCGTTTCTCTGAGACACCCCTAAACCTCTATTATTCGACTTCAGTCTTTTCTGAAAATGCTTTAACTATCGAAAGAATTCGCTCTCTTTCCATCTTCATACTTACCTTGTTAACAACAAATCTTGCACTCAACTCACAGATTTCCTCTAACACATCAAGTCCGTTTGCGTGCAATGTTGAGCCGGTTTCAACTATATCAACGATTACATCAGAAAGTCCCACAAGCGGTCCAAGCTCTACCGAGCCGTTAAGCTTTATAATATCAATAGTCTGTCCCTTTTCGTCCTGAAAATATTTCCTTGCAATATTGGGGTATTTTGATGCTACCTTAAGATTTGTTATTGTTCCAAGCTTGCCCCTCAACTCCGGATTTCCGCATACGCACATACGGCATTTGCCAAATCCGAGGTCTACCATTTCGTAAAGGTTTCTGTTCTCTTCTAAAAGTGTATCCTTGCCGACAATGCCAATGTCTGCCGCACCGTATTCTACATACGTCGGTACATCCGATGCCTTTACAAGTATGAATTTCATCTTATTTTTCTCATCAGTGAAAACGAGCTTTCTGGATTTCTCTTTCATCTCCGAACAATCCATTCCGATTTCAATGAATATATCCATTGCAAGCTCTGCGAGTCTGCCTTTCGCTAAGGCAACTGTCAAGTATTCCATAATTCTTTTCCCTTCCGATTTATCTGTGATTGTGCTGAGGAGCGTTTGCGCAGAAAGCATTTCCCTTAGCTCAGCTTTCGGAGCAAATGCGCCTCGGCAAATACGCATGAGATTGTGCAAGGATGTCTCAGAGAAACGCATTTTCCTTTGCTTTAGCGTTTCGGAGAGATATTCTTGCACAAGCCTTATTTCAATTAAAACTGCCGAAATCCCATATCCTGCGGTGTTAACTCCTCAGGTTCCGGTGTGAACATATCGTCATAGCCCATAAATGTATCAGTATCCGTTTCTATTGCTTCGCCACGCTCTAAATCATAGATTGTAAGCTTCTTATCAGCATAAACACGCAGAATACAGGTGTTATTCGTTTTCTTTGCATAATCCTCGGCATCAGCAAAATCATCGCCGATATACATTTCAGTAAGGCATCCGTTTACACGCAGATTGTATGCCATATCGTACGCAAGTCCGTCTGCATTCTTTTCCGCAAAAACAAGTGTTGATGCCACTGTGTCCGGCTCGCCGGCATAAATCTGCATAATTCTGTTTATACCCATTGCACAGCCGACAGCACCCTTTGCTTCGCCAAAACCGCCCATCAGATTATCATATCTTCCGCCTGCGGCTATCGGGAATCCTACACCGTGCGTATAACATTTGAATATTGAGCCTGTATAGTAATCTATACTCTGCAACATTCCAAGGTCGAGTGAAATGTACTTCTCAAAGCCGTAAAGTGTCAAGAGATTGTAAATCTCACGCAGGTTATCAAGTGCCGCTTTTGATGTCGGGTTAAGTCCTTTAACGTCTGCACGGTCAATTATATCAGCACCGCCGAAAAGGTACGGCAAATCAATCATAAGCTTCTTTACGTCATCTGCTATATCAAGATTTTTTACTATGTTTTTAATGCTCGGTGAATTCTTTGAATCAATACTGGCACGAAGTTTTTCGGTTGTATCACTGTCAAGTCCGAGCTGTTCAACAAGGCCGGTAAAGAACGCAACCTGACCGATTTCCATTGAAAAATCCTCAATGCCAAGTGCAGTTACCGCCTCCATTGCCGCCGCTATTACCTCAGCATCTGCCTTTGCACTGTATGAGCCGATAAGCTCAATTCCGCTCTGTGTTATCTCGCGGTTTCTTACACCCTCTGTATGCTCGGCTCTGTAAACACTGCCCGTATACATATATCTTGCCGGTGTAATTTCACCTGCCGCCTTTGTTGCCGCCATTCTTGCGATTGAGGTTGTGAAATCCGGACGGAGTGCAAGTATTCTGCCCTGCTCGTCAAAGAACTTGTACAATGTTTCCTGTGTTATCTGTCCGCGTTCACCGCTGTAGCAGTCATAGTATTCAAACGACGGAGTTTCCACCTCTTTATACCCAAACGATGCAAAAACCGTCCATATTGTGTTTTCTATCTCCTTTTTAACCGCACATTCCTGTGGCAGTACATCATTTACACCGTTCGGTGTATGTAATTTCCAGTCTGACATTCTAATCCCTCTCTATCTGATTACAAACGGCAATGGCAGTGCCATATCCCGTATCATTTTATTTGCATTTATTATCTGTTTTTTTCTGTATTCAAATATTGCGTGTGTATCGGAGCCAACCGACACACCTACACCCGAACATTTTACCGCATTACGTTTGTTTTCGTTTGTGAGAAAATCGTAATAGTAATTATAGTTTCCGGATGTGTTAAGCTCCCAGAAAATATTTTCACGTCGCATAATTTCAAGCATATCCACACCGTATCTTTCACTCATTGCGAATATGTCACAATGTGCAAGTCCTACCGGACAGTCAAATTCACGGCGAAGTGCCAGAAAGTCGTATAAATCCGTTGCATTGAACTTATCAAGACGTTCAAAGAGGATGTAGTCAAGTCCTTCTGTGCTCTGCGTCATAAAATCCTCAGGTGCGGGGTCCATACTAACCTCAAGCCCGACAAGGACTTTTATGTCCTTTTTATACTTTTCCTTGCAATGCAGTAAATAGTCAATATACTCACCAAGGCGGTCTTTGATTGTGAACTCGTGGTCACATATTCCCACAGCATCAAAGCCGTGCAATATTGCGTGTTCGATTATTTCTTCGGGCGTGTTTGACCCATCATAGCTGAACACAGTATGATTATGCAAATCCATTATCACTAAAACCACCTCCAAAACACAATACATCAAGTTTATTATAGCATAAAAGTATTATGATTTCAACATAAATTTGGAAAAAAATAACGGCGATTTTCGCCGTTACTCTTATTAATCAGATAATAAATTTATCGTTCTCGGTAAGACCGAGAAGGTCTACTGCCTTTTCCAGTCTGGATTTCGCATAAGTAAAATGCTCCTCTTCATGGGCATCACTGCCACAGTAGAATTTACAACCACATTCTTTCGCAATCGTATACGGTAAAAGTGCCAGTTTTTCCTCCGACACAGAAAAGTTCAAAGCAGACGAATTCAGCTCGATACCTACTCCAACCTTTGCAGCCTGTTTGAAAAGCCGGTACATCTCATTTTCCGGAATTTCTTTTACTACCTCAAGATACTGTTCTCTTTTCGGAGAAATCAGCCCTGTCGTCAGATGTGGGATTCCTGTTTTATGGAAAGGAATGTCCATAGAAAGAACCGCATCAAGGCGACGTACCCACGCATCTGCTCTTGCCTTAAAGCTGATATTATCCTTTGCTGTTACAGTGAAATCCTGAAAGTGCAAATGGGTGGTCGGGATAATAACAAAATCAAATTCATCAAATCTTTCTTTGGAAATACCAAGCACCAAATCGTGTCTGAGCTCCGTTTCACAGCCGAACAGAAATTCTACATTATCAGACTGTGGCAAAGGCTTTGCAGCACTTATGTGTGAAAAATCCTGATCCTCATACCACCCATTCGGGCCTTTTACCAGTTCATCCCAGAAGTGGTTCGTCAGACAAACCTTCCGGAATCCGTTTTCACCAGCGTATTTTAAAATCCGCTCCGGTGTCTGTCCCCCACCAAAAGAACAGAATGAAATATTTGAATGAATGTGTAAATCGTGGTCAACTACATATCTCATATCGGTCACCCCAAAATCTTCATATTACAATTTTTTCCATATAAGGCAAATAGCTGTCTTTACAAAGGCGTAACACAAAATCAAAGCAACCTACACGTGTACACAGTCCAAAATCTTTTTCAGGGAAAACATCGTTTTGTGCCGGGTCAAAAAATTTAGCACCCGATGTTCTTTTCACAAGCTCAATCCCTGATTCCATATCAAACGGCTTGTCCTCAAGAAGACTCTTTATGTACTCTGCACACAGTGTATCCTCCTCGGTTTCCGAAACACCTGCATAACCCATACACACAAGAGAAACATTCGCGGGATTTTTTTCTTTGATATACCTCGCAATCGCCTTCGCCGTCAGGAGACTGCCGCCAAGAATCTCATCAGCACCATGCGCGTTGGCAACGCCTTGTGTGCCTGCACTTGTCGTATGTACAACGGTCTTTCCCGAAATATCCATATCGAGTAATTCAGCAGGAGAATTTCCCAAATCAAACCCGGGCAATATTTTACCACCACGCTCACCCGCAAGAACAAAATCCGGATTTTCCTTCTTCAGCTTGTAGGCAAGCTCAGCATCTCCGATGGGTATGACTTTTCTGGCACCCTTTGAAAACAAATATGCCTCCATGGAAAAAGCACGGAACACATCTATAATAACTGTAATTCCTGTCGCCTTTTTTGCACCCTCCACTAAATGCAATATATTGATATTCAATTTTCCTCCCCCTTTTATTAAAAACACATTCATTGTAACATAAACGCACAAGGAAATCAACCATATATGAATTTTTGGGTATTTTTGCGTACCTTCCGCCCTTTCTACATCAATTTACCTTTTATATCAAAAAATAACGGCCCGGACTGCATTTTGCAGTCTGAGCCGTATTTAGATTTATTTCATTGTAACATTTCAGATCAGAATGAATATCCAGCCGGACTATAATAAGCCATATTGGTCTGCCTTACATCAAGTCTGCCGAAGCAAGCACATACAGGAACGTTTGAAACAACATGGATTGCATACTGACCAAAGGGAATTTGGTACTGTTCTTTTCCAATCGGCTTGTCCAAACGCAGACAGGTGGTTCTTTCCGCATTAAGGTCAATTGTTATTTTGTCGTACACGGGCTTGTCTTCGAATATAATTCTTATTCGAATGTGTGCATCCTTTTTGCCGACATTTGTAATCATAAGTGCTTCGTGTCCTTGAAAATCGGGGTTGTCACCGCTTGGTGGTAAATCACCATCGCAGAAAACCCAATTCTTTCTTCCGTATTTCATATTTTTTACTCCTTCTATATTATTTCACATAGTTGAAAAGTTCTTCTTCGAATTCCGGGCAAAGCGGCTCAGCACCATTTTCTGTAATAACATAACAGGTTTCTACCCTTAAGCCGTTAAGTGTAGGATGACCAAAGAAACTTACATCTACATTTACAATCATATTCTTTTCAAGTTTATCATCGCTGTTAGGTCCAAAGAAAGGTGCCTCTGCTTCCATAAGTCCCATTGTATGGGCAAACGGACAAACGATATACTTTAAGTAACCGCCTTTTTCGTAAAGAACTCTTCCTGCGGCATCAACCTCACGGCCTGTATTGCCAATTTTAAGCATATCCTTAACATCACGCATAACTTCAATCATATCAATAAGACACTTTCTCTGCTCTGGAGTATATTCGCCGCTGACAGGCACTGTATGCCCGAATGTACCTGCATAGCCGTTAATACGCGGTGCAATGCCAAGCATAACCATTTCGCCGTCCTCCATAACTTTGTTTGTAGCTGTGGGGACAACCGCATTTGAGCGAATACCACTGCCAACAATTGTCTGATATGCAAAGCTGTTAGCGCCACTTGCACGACAAACTGCTTCACCGGCTGCTGCAACTTCGTACTCTTTATTGCCAGGCTTAACCTTCTGCATCATAGCCTTATAAGCTTCGTAACAAAGGACTGTTGCCTGGCGTGCCTGTTCGACCTCCCAATCGCTCTTTATGTATCTGAACTTAAGATAATAGTCTGTGAGATCAACAATTTCACAGCCAGCAAATCCATTAACAAGGTCTTGGTGTACAAGATAAGGCATATCATTTGTACCTATCAGACCAACCTTTTTAACCGGAAATTTTTTGTTAAGCTCTGCAAAAAGCTCCTCAAATCCGATAATTGTTGCAAGCGGATATTCTTCGTCCGGCACCATAAATACCTTAAAGCATCTCGTGTCACAAATTGCTGATGATTGCTTTGCAAACGGCTCACTTTCGGGGCCGCCCAAAAGCATCGTTGTTCCGTCTCTTCCAACCAGAACGGCACCTTTTTCAAACTGACCTACCCAGCCCGTTAAGTACCATCCGTTGGCAACATTAAGCTCGTCAAAATAAATAACGGCAATGTCGGTATCTTTCTCGTTCAAGAGCTCTACCACTTTTTGAATTCTTTTCTCTGTCTCCTTTTGATTGTAGTATGACATTTTTATTCCTCCTTGTTTTTTTATTTATTTCATCAGGCTTCCCACTCAAATTCGTCAAGCGGATACATAGGCCTGATAATTTTTGTTAGATTAAGTTTTTCAATTTCTACACAGCTCGCACCGTCTGAGAGTGCAAAAATTTCTCTGTCTGCAAAAGGTTTGAGTTCCTGAAATAGGTATCCTAATTTCACAACAACGACCTTGTACGAGAGTAAATCTGTATTTGCCTCGTCGAAATTACGTTTTTCAATAAATGCACTGCGTTTTTCAGTGAATATTGCATCAATATTTCCGAAACTCAGGCACAAACTTCTGCCGATAAGCTCCTTGCCCCAGCCTAAAATGTTGCCGTGTGATTTTACAATCGCATTTTTGCTCAATTCTTTAACAAAAATGCTTTCACCATCTTTTTTATTCCAAAATTTTTCTACAATTTCTTGATTTGTAATACCTGCAACACAGACTCGTTTTGCAGTATCCCTTTCAAGGAAAAGTTTTAAAATATCCGTACACTGCCCTTCCGCCCCGGCTGTTGTATTATCACCGCTGTCAGTAACAAAAATCCTGTTTTCGCTACCGTTTATTGCCATATCTACAGATTTTTCAGGGCTTTCAGCCTCAATTTTGAATTTATACAATTTGCGTGTTGCCCAAAGTTTGTTTGCGAGAGATTTTGCAACCTTCTGTGCGGTTTTTTTATCTGTTGCACAAACAACTGTTGATGCACTTGTATTCGGAGCATCTATCCAGCAATGTCCAAGGAACAAATTCGCAGAGTAAATATCATTTCGATTTTCAAGTTCCATGGTTTCTTCTATGAGTGTTTTAAGTGGTTCTTCACGAGTTAAAAGAGTGTCATTTTTCAAAAGAAATGGTACTCTCTGAATATACATGAAAGGCTTAATACCACTTTTTATTGCTTTTATCAAGCAGTTTGCGGCTCTCAGTTCGCTTTCTGCCTGATCAGTATGTGGAACTGTTTTGAACCCGCACACAATATCTGCATAATCACACAATTCATCAGTTATGTTGGCATGTGCATCCATTGTCAAGGAAATCACGCATTTTTCCGAAACAATTTTCTTTATTTCTTTAAGCAGATAAAGTTCACCACTGCCGATTTCATCAACTTCCATACTTCCGTGAAAAAATATATAAACACCGCAAGCATCAGAATTGTCTTTTACAGTTTGTAAAATCTGCTCAGCATAATAAAGGTAAATGTCCTTTTCTACCGTTCCCGCAGGAAGTGCAACCGAATAGATTGATGGAATAACTTCAAAGCCTGCTTCTGTAAAAACTTCTTTTACAACAAGTTTCTTAAAAATATCTTCCCCTCTAAAATACTCAAAATCATGCTTTTGCGGATGCGTTTTTGCCCGGCTGTTCGACTCACACTGGAATGATGCACAAATAATTTTCATAAAGTTCCACGCTCCTTACATTGAGAATTATATCATTCCGGACTATTTTTGACAGTAGATAAAATAAAACAAAAACGTGTAAAAAATAAAACAGATTTTATTATGATTGACTTTTTTACTTTTATGTGCTATTATGTTTTTATGAAAAAATATTATACATATACAGTAAAAAAAATAATAACAGTACAGCATCTTGTAACAATTGAGTATCTTCATGTCGGCAAAAATTTCTTTTACCCTGAAGAATCTCATCCTTTTTACGAGTTCGTTTATGTGGAAACCGGGAACATAACATGCAAAATGAAAAATGAAAATGTAGATTTGCGTATGCATGATTTCTTTCTAATACCTCCGGATTCCCCCCATTCGTACTGTGTTGAAGATGCAGAGGAAACTACGATTATGGTTGTCTGCTTTAAAAGCAAATCAAATATACTTTCAATCATCAAGGGGGCACAACACCTTAACAGCGATATCCGGGAATCGATAAAAAAAATCCTTGCGGAAGCAAAGACAACATTTATATTTCCATTTGACAAAAAGCTTACTCTTAATTCTCATCCTCGACTTGGCTCTCAACAACTCGTAGAAAATTATATTGAAGAAGTGTTAATAAAACTTGTACAATCAATAACATATAACAATCAAAACTTTCAAATTGCAACAGATTCTTTCGACACAAAAAATTCTATCGCAAAAGAAATTGTGTGTCTGCTTGAAAAAAATATTTACGAAAAAATCACATTATCTGATATATGCAATCATATGTTTTACAGCAAAACATATCTGAATGCGATTTTCAAAGAAATTAAGGGTATTACAATAATGCAATATTATCAGGAACTAAAAATAAATGAGGCAAAAATGCTTTTGGATAAAAAAGAAAGCATAACCTCCATTTCTGAAAAGCTATGCTTTGAAAGTCCGCAATATTTCACCAAAGTATTTAAATCAAAAACAGGTAAATCGCCAACATCATACAGACTCCTTACTAAAAGTGATGTTGAATAATTCCAGAGCATATTTATTCCTCCTACAATAGTATCAATGATTCTATTATACAGGATTCGAACAAATATGCTCTGTTTTTTGTAAATCCTGATTATTCAGCATCAGAGACTAATTCTCTGTTCAGATACTCGCAGTTTATAACTTTTTCAGCAAGCATTCCTTTATTGAAATAATAATGGTTTGCCGCCTCATAGCCGAAAAGACTGCACTTTTGCATAAGGTCATACATAAGGAGTGCAAGATGTTTTTCCTTTTCAGCAATCTCACACATCCGAGAGACGTTCCCTGCCCCACGATTCACTATAAAATCAGCCTGCAGATATGACGAATAAAACAAAGCGTATCCGCCCCACGCCGTCAGTGTAAATTCACATTCGGGTATGCCGTCTAACAAGTTCAACCCTTTTTCCCACTCTTCACTAAGCTTTCTGAGTTGATCTATGTACACCTCAACCGGATACGTATCACGCCATTTGTCAAGGTCATCATACGCATAGCAGGTCATTGTTGCATCAAATCCCGACGGTGTTATATATAACAGATTTGACGGTCCGGCATTCTGCGGTCCGAAATAGAGATTGTCTATCCCGAACGGATATTCTCTGAATGCATCTGAAAACACTTTCGCAGCACGCCGTATGGTGTCTGCATATTCTCCGTACTCCTCCTGAATCACCCTCCGGTATGCCTTTTCGCTGTCTTTTTCCATAGCTGCTTCTGCAACCTTCAGATTGACAGAAGGGTATCCGCCCAATGTCCAGCCAAGCATCAGATGCTTAATGCCTGTATCACGCAGGTTCTCCATATGCTCCCGCACCAGATCAAATACCGGCAAAAACGGAAGGGTACTGCATTCCCAGGTAACATTCACCTGAACCTTTGCCATAATCTCAAGGCCCTTTTCCTTTGCATATCGCCAGATTTTTTCAGATATTTCGGACGGCCCGGGAACTGACATGCTGTAATCCCCTACCTGTTTTTCAAATCCGGCACGAATAAATTTCTTTTTATCCTCGCTCTTGCACATCAGAATCACGGACTTTGGCAAGCGGTCGATGCAGGATTGAATTTCCTCATCCGACATAAAACCTGTCCACGACCATGTCCATGCAATTGTGCGGATTTTTGGGTTTACTTTTTCTGACTCCTCAGAAATTGCACATATTATATCCGAAACAAGACGGTCAACAGGCACGTCCCGGCACGTTTCACATTCAACACCTTCCGTCCTCGACTTACAGTGAGTAAGGTTTTCCGAACAGTTAATGGTGAAAAATCCGCCGATTTCGGGCACAGCCAAGCAAAGTGTACGCACCGCATAACGCAGGTATTGCATAACCTCAGGCTGTGATGTACACATAGCCGCATACATATCCGTTGTTCTGCCCTGCAGTCCGGGATGCTTTTCAAAGAAGGAAAGAGGCATACATCTCGGCTCGTTAAGATATAGATACACTTTAATTCCGTACTTGTCCGATTTTTTTACAAGCTCCTTCAATCGCTTCTGACGCATTTGCCATCCGTCTGAATACGACTCATCAAACGGGAACGGAACCAGCTGATACAACACCGCCGGCAACCATATCGCATTGATTCCCGTCGCCTGATACATTTTAAGAAGCTCATCCGGGAATGAAACTGAAATATCACGGTCCAGAACATCACCGTAAAGTCCACAATACGAAAAAATCATACGCAGAGCATCGGATTTTGTACTGCTTTTCTCTACCACATCGTCTTTAAAAAAGTCAAACGGTTTTGCTCCCGCAAACATTCCCGAAAAGTGTTCTTCCATAGTCTGTCTGATATTATCAAGCTGTTTTTTCTGATTGTCATCTAACGGCTCAGGACGTACCGGTGCACAGTACGGTTTGAACTCTCCAAGCTTGATATCAAGAAAATCATCCTCTTTAAGAACTCTTGCAAGCTTTTCCTCATTCCAGTCAAGCAACGGAAGTAACTGCTCATACGGCAGAAGATGCCACGCATTACGGATTGTGGTTATATATCCACGCTCTGCCCACACCTCCATATTCTTCTGTTTTGGAAGTCCTAACTCCTTCGAGGCTTTTATTATATCTTCTTCATCCATTCCCAGTGCTTTTGCAATCTGCTTTGCAGGCACAGTTTCCCACAAACGGAATACCACAGCATAAAAACGGTTTGGAAAATGTGGCAGCGGCAAAGGGTTTATCTTTCTTATTTTAGGTAACAACAAATATTCCATTTTAAACTCTCCGTCTACTTTTTAGTCTGTACTATAATAGTATATCATCGCCCACAAAAAAACAAGTGACAAATTCAAAACAAATTAAAAAAAATAACGGTTCAAACCGCTTTTTTGCGATCTGAACCGTATTTGTTTTCAATTATTCAGCAACGAACGGCAACAGAGCGATAATTCTTGCTCTCTTTATTGCAGTTGTAAGCTGTCTCTGATGCTTTGCACATGTTCCGCTGATTCTTCTCGGAACAATCTTACCGCGTTCTGAAACATAGCGACGAAGCTTCGCTGTATCCTTGTAGTCAATGCTCTCTACCTTGTCTACACAGAACATACAAACCTTACGTTTCGGTCTTCTTGCTCTCTGCGGTCTGTCATTTCTTTCAGCCATTGAAATTTCCTCCTTCAATTTTTATCACGTCTTGCAATCAGAACGGTAAATCGTCCTCACTGCCCATATCATTCGCAAAACTCAAATCAACAAAACCTGAATCATCTGCAGGCTGTGAACTCTGCGGTTCAGCCGGTGCCTCAAACGAATCAAAGTTTGACTGATATGCGCCCGTCTCACGAGTTGCTCCACCTTCGTTTCTTGAGCCGGTAAAGAACGCATTGTCAATAATAACTTCTGTAGCATACTGACGTTTTCCGTCCTGTCCGTCCCATGAACGTGACTGAAGCTGACCCTCAACGGCAATCATTCTTCCCTTCTGGAAGAAACGGCATATAAACTCTGCGGTCTGACGCCACGCAACGCAGGTGATGAAATCTGCCTGCTGTCCGCCCTCACGGCGGAAACGTCTGTCAACGGCTATTGTAAATCTTGTTACAGCCGTGCCCTGTGGTGTCTGTCTAAGTTCGGGATCAGCTGTTAAGCGACCCATCAAAATAACTCTGTTCATAGTCCCACCGCTTTCGATTATACTTCGTCTTTACGAATAATGATTGTTCTGAGAATATCCTCATCAATTCTGTATCTTCTGTCAAGCTCCTTCGGGAATTCAACATTTGATTTGAAATTAACAAGAACATAGTAACCCTCAGACTTGAAGTTTATCGGATATGCAAGCTTTCTCTTGCCCCAATCCTCAACTTCGCCGATTTCGCCATTGTTTGTGATGATATCAACAAACTTTGCCTTCTTAGCCTCGATAGCCTCCGGCTCCAATGTCGAATCGATGATAAAAATTGTTTCGTAGCTGTGAATTGCTGTTGTTTCTGCCATTTTCTACACCTCCTCATGGACATTTGTCCCGCAAACCTCCTTGCGGGCAAGGATTTCGTCTTTTATTCAGACTGAGTAATTATATCACTACAAACTCTGTTTGTCAAGCATAATTTTACAAAAATTTTTAAAATTTATTCAAACATATGTTTGACATTTTGTGTTTTTTGTGTTATACTAAAGAAAAAGGAGTGATTTTTATGGCAAAGCTTACCGATAAAGACTACGAAATTCTTGATTTCATATATAAAGGAATAAAAAAGAACGGATATCCCCCGACGGTTCGTGAGATAGGTGCTGCGGTAAACCTCAATTCACCCGCCACTGTGCACGCACGTCTTTCAAAGCTTGAAGCGGCAGGTAAGATTGAAAAGGCATCAACAAAAAACCGTGCGATGCGTGTTATAGACTACCCCGAGGGCGAAACAGAGCAGGATTATGAAACAAAAGAGGACTATATCGAAGTCCCCGTATACGGCAAGATAACCGCAGGCGTACCGATAACGGCAGTTGAGCAATTGGAACGTCACTTCCCCATCCCGATGTCATATGTCGGAAACCACGATATATTTATGCTCAAAATCAGCGGCGAGTCAATGATAAACGTCGGCATCTATGACGGCGACTATATAATAGTAGAAAAGCGTCCCGATGCACGAAACGGAGATATCGTTGCCGCACTAATAAACGGCGAGGATGCAACAGTAAAGACTTTCTATAAAGAAAACGGACACTACCGCCTCCAACCTGAAAACGACTATATGTCACCCATTATTGCCGACAATGTCGAAATCATCGGAAAAGTAGTTGGTGTATTCAGAATGTTTTAAAAAAGATGGCTCATCATATTGAGCCATCTTTTTATCTGTATTCCCCGCAAGACTTGCAGATAGCATTGCCAAAATCGTTCAGTTCTCCGCAATGAGAACACACCCATCTTCTCTGATTTTATTTGGAATTATCAGTTTTTTTCGCTAACTCCGATAAATTGTTGCAAAATTCTTTTTCGTATTTCTCATAATCCTCATTTCTCTCATATTTTTTCATTTCTTCATCTGTCGGGAAATAATTCTCCGCTTTGCGTACTCTGTATTCTGTTAGTTTTGCCGTAACTCTCGTACTTTGCGTGATGGTTGCAAGTGAGGCTATTAATAATGCAATTAAGTGATATAATATATATGCCAAAACCGCATATATCGCACATTTAATTACTCCAGAGATACATAATGCAACATTAAAACCATCAGGACTTCCATACGCATCTACAACAATAGCAGTTGTAATAGCTGTGATAATTCCATATAGAATGTATATTACAAGAAGTATCTTTCCCCATCTTTCAGTGCTCTCTGCCCATCCCCATAGCTCTTCCGATACCGGGTCAACTTCTGTGCAATCGTCAATGGATTTGGGTATCTTTCTCTTTGACGCTTTTTTAAACATATTCTCAAATCTTGTGCTCTGTTCTCTGGCTGAATTTTTCAGATTTTCATATCTTTCAGATATTTTCCCCCTAAAATCCTCTTTGTCTGCGTCCGTACTGTTTGAAGTGCCATCCGAAGATGAATCACTGTTTTTATTTAATACTTTATACTTTGCACTGCAATGTGGACATATCACAAATTCGTCTTGATGTTCCCATTCAAAAATGTTGTTGCATTTCCTGCATTTCATTCTTCTCATTTTCATCCCCCTTTTTCCTACCATTTTATCACAGCATAACCAATACGTCAATGCTTTTGTGTCAAATTTGAGATACTCTTATTGCCTTAAGTCAACAAAATTCCCATCACTGTCATAGACAAACTCAAATAAAATTCCTGTTATACTTGATGGGTTATTCATTAAACCGTTAAGCACTGAATCATATTCCCCAGTTCTTGGATTTTGATATAATGCGTAATACATACTTGTTTCTCCGGTACTGAATTCTTTTCCGTTTAAGGTGCGTATATACAGCGTGGGATCTATACTGTATTGAGAAAACTTACAACCAGTGAAAAAACCTTTAAAAGAATATGTTCCATCACTGTTCTTTACCGGATCCAAATTAGTCATAAAATATAATTCGTCCGGCAACTTCGGCGTTGGGGTCGGCGTTGTTATCGGTGTTGCAACCACAGCTTCGCTTTTTGTATATGTTTCTGATTTTTCAGTTCCTAATGAGCATGCCGTTGCACTTATCAAAACGGCACTTATCATAAGAATATTTATAATTTTTTTCATTTGCTTATCCTCCTTATACAATGCACATTTAAGTGCTTTATCATATCGATAATTGTTTATTAAACTTTTATGTGTTCTTCTTCTAATTTGATTTTCTTTTTATCTCGATCATTTTTTAGTGTTTTTATTTTTCTCTTTTGTTCGTATATAATTCCCAGTAAGGCACTAAAAACAGCAATACCCCAAACAATTCCGAGCAAAGTTACGGCTAAATTTTCTTCACCCCAAAGTATACTTAAGTAAACAACGAAAAAGTCAATAATAAAAACAGCTAACATTATATAATAACCAATTTTTATATATGTTTCTTTTTTAGCAATTTGTTCAACAATTGTGTTGTACTCATTGATTAATGAATGTTTTTTATTTTTTAAGCGTTCAATTTCTTCTTTTTTTGTCTGCTCCTTTTTCTTTATTGTAAACTGTTCCTTTGCTGCTTCACAAGAATTAGAAAGCATGGATTTTAGATTTTCATCACCAAAACGTACTGCTTTGATATAGTTGGATGATTGGCTATAATCAACCGGACGTTTCGCAAGATTTTCTTCTCTGTTAACTTTAACCTCAATCATCAATTTGCCCATATATGCTCTCGCATTTTCCGGGTCTATATTAAGCACCTTTTCAAGTAGCTCATCTGCTTTAGTCCAATCAGCTTCCTCTAACAATAAAAATGCACGTTTAAGCAAAGCCTCCGCTTCTGCATCATAGTCTCGTGACTGTTGCACTACAGTTGTAGCAACTTTTTCTTCTTTTAGAGACAACACTTTATTTATGCCTCTTACCAAATCCTGAATAAATCCGATTTTGCCCATATCTTGGCTCTGGAACATTGACAATTCATCAGGCAAATCATATGCATCCATATCACGGTAACACGGAATAATCATTTTTGATTTGTCCTTTTTAGACATATCCAAAAATCTCGCCCATTCATTTTTTACCCATACAGCATTGAAATAATCTTTATTTGTTCCGATTACAAGCATAACTTTTGCAGAATTTAAAGCAGCAAAAATGTACGGCTCGTATTCCGTTCCGAGCTTATCTTCAAGAGTTATTCTTGCAAAGAATACTTTATATCTCTCGTTTGTGAGCTGAAAATATATATCCTGTGCAAGTGTGCTATCTATTGTTCTTCTGCCGTTATTATCCGTTTCTTTATAGCAGATAAAAACATCATACGGTTCCTCACTGTTTGCTATTGCAAGTATTCCTTTTTGTATTTCTGCAATAGCTTGTGCTTCTGCCTTATAAAGGTTTTGAGCAGAAATATCTGAAGTTTTTTCAATAGCCGCTTTATAGTCTAAATCTGATAAAATCGACTCGTTCTGTACTCTGTGACAGGTCGGAACTCTTTTATGAGTTTTGGGGTCCTCAACATACTCAATACCATACTTTGACAAAACACAACCCCAGTGAGCTTCGGCGTTGTTATTATCCTCCGCTAAAATACTCTCATATGTAGCAAGTGCTTTATCAAATTCATTTTGTAATCTGTAATGATTTGCCCTATCAAACAAATTAAGAATTCTTTCGTCGTTGACATTCGGCAAAGTCATAGTACTTCCACAGCTATCGCACGTTCCGTAACTCTGACCTTCGCTAAATTCAAGATTTCCGCCACACATTTTACATTTTAATATTGCCATTGCATTTACTCCTTACCTTTTTTCTTTTTATAAACCATATCCCCTACAGCAACAGTTTCAGGAACATCACCGCTAAAGAAAATACGAGCCTCTGAACCGGTTTCAATCGTTCTAACATCATAATATTGATGTTTTTTTCCTTTTTTTATAGCGTGTACCCTATACGAACTGCCACTTTCAAAAATCAAACTATCTTCAACGCTTATTGTATCTTTTGCCTGCCCAATAATTCCCCAGACACCAAAACCCCTCATCCACCTCGTAGGATTCTCAGTAATCCTAAAACAATCATCAAAAACATCCACTTCATTTTGATTATACATTGCTCCACAATCTTTGCAGACAAAGACAGCACCATCTTGCTGTAATTTCCCTGAACATTCTTTACATTTCATTATCGCCATTGTATTTACTCCTTACCCTTATTTCCAATATCCTTCCTTTTCCTTTTGGAACTCTTTATGTTTTTCCTCTGCGACTTTTTCCACTTTATTAATGTATTCACTGCCGGCAGTCAGTGTAATTATTCTTATTACAAATATTGCAAGAATTGCAACGTGCACGATAACCGTCCACGTAGTCGATAGTGTAGCAACACAAGCAATTACCGAAAAAATCACGCTTATTATTGCATATACAACCGCCGTATAGACAAATGCGTGTCCCTGAGGTGCTTTGGTCGTTTCACTTTTTCCAAACGCATAAAGCCCTGATGCTATGCCTGCTATGGCAATCAGGGCAAATATATAAGAAACTACAAACGTCCCTGTTATGGGAACAACTAAAAACAGCAATGATACAACTACCGCCATTATAACAGCTGATACAATAATTTTTATATTATTACTCATTTGTGTTTCCTCCTATCCTTTTACCACATTCCAGGCAGAATTTCGCTCCGTCAGGAACATCCTTGCCACAGTTCGGGCACACAAGCTGTAATCTGCTTCCACATTCCATACAGAACTTGCCTTTGGGTGTCTTTTTGTTACAATGCGGGCAAATCATTTCATTTTCGTTTAACTGCTCAATCTTTGTTCCGCACTCCAAACAGAATTTTGCGTTTTCAGGCACAGGATTGCCACATTTCGGACAGTTTGAATTTGTTTTAGGCGTATTTGTATTCACCGCATTACCGATACTGTCATTAACCATACCGCCGACCATACCGCCGACACCTGTCATAACACCGAGACCTATGCCCAATCCTGCCATATTCTCGCCGCCCTCATTTTTAGCAAATCCCTCTGCAACATCAAAGCCACGCTCCTGTTGGTATGTATACCCCTCAATCTGACGTTTAGCCGCCAAGCCTTCAGCTTCCAATATCATTTTCTGTTTCTCTGTTTCCTGCTCGATGATGTCAACATTCTGCCTTAATCTCGCTTCTGCAATGTCAGCATACTGTCTGAAATACAATTCTTTAAAGCGTTTAAATGTACTGTCATCTTCCGGCTTCACTATAGTGGTAACAAAGAAATGAACAAGCGATACGCCGTATTCCTCAAAATCGCCCGTAAGCATTTCGTGCAGACTTTCAGATATTTCAGTTAGTTTTTCATCAATCTGAAAAATATTGACCGAATTATTCCGAATATATGTTGACAAATACGTTTTAAACTTTGTCATAAGGAACGCACGGAATTTCTGTACAACGCCTGCCTGTGTAAGATCACCCTCTGTGCCAACGATTTTCACAAGCAGTCGTTTTGAATCTGTAACACGTAGGTTCATTTCACCGCTTGCCCCTATTTGAATAGGAAAGTTGTATGTCGGCTCCATATATTCGATTTTGCTGTCTGTTCCCCATTTAATAGCCATTTGCTCTGTTTTATTTATAAAATAAACCTCACAATGGAACGGTGAATTGTCACCATATGGCTTATTAAAGAATTTTCTTATAAGCGGTATATTTTCTGTTTCGAGGGTATGTCTTCCCGGTCCAAAGCAATCAAGAAGCTGCCCATTCATATAGAAAACAGCTTCCTGCGACTCGTGAACTATTAATTGAGAGGTTGTGTTAAAATCCTCACAAGGATGTTTCCATACGAATGTGGAATTATCTCCCTCATATTTTATTACCTGTGCAATATTTGCCATTTTCTGCTCCTTTCGACATTTTTCCTGATTATATCATATTTTCGTCTGTGTGTCAATATTTCCGTCTATAAATCTATGTTAAAATTTTTGATTTTGTAATAAAATATAGTAACGAGGTGATGTCATGAATAATATTGATTATCATAAATTAGGCGAAAAAGTGAGATTGAAACGCCGCGAAATGGGTTATACCCAGGAAAAGCTCGCCGAGATATGCGACATCTCGACAGGCTTTTTAGGGCATATAGAAAGCGGAACGAGAGCACCGTCACTTGAAACTCTGTACAGTCTGGCTTGTGCTCTGCATTCGGGTGTCGATTATTTCCTCTTTGATTCTGCACCGGATTCTGACAATATGCTCGAACAGATAGGCTCGGTTGTCCATAAAAAGAGCCCTGATGTATATAACCGTTTCTGCAACACTGTAAGAATTTTAGCAGAACACATAGACGAAATATAACATAAGTAAAAAAGACTTTCTATAAGCTTATATTATCATAAGCAATATAGAAAGTCTTGTACTTTTTGTCCAATTTTTAGTTAATAGGCATAATTTTGCCGTCACGAAGTTCATACCCCATTATATCATCAAAATCTTCCCATGGAATGGTGATTATGTTAGTGTATTTTGTAAGCGTAAACGACTGCCCCTCCGAAAACATATCGCCCTCACAAAGAGTAAATCCGTTTTCTTCATCATATTTTACGCACCAGCCAATGCAATAATTAAAGTAGTTATAGAACTGATGCTCCACTACATTCATCGCACCCTCATTTAATCCTATCAAAATTTCAGGTACATCGTCATAGTCAAGGTCACGGCAGATTATGTCTGCATTCTTTCGCAAATCGGTTGTATAATCAGCATCATAACTGTACTGATTTTCAAATTCAAACTTCCGTTCGAATTTATTCCCTGTTCCGTCATCAAGATTTACAGACAAAACTCCGTCATCAAGAGTTATATCAGCATCAACAAGTGTGTTCTTTTTACCAAGCTTGATTTTCCCTTTCTGATTTACATCGTCTATGAACAGCAGATGCTCCCACGGCTCGTCCGTTGAGAAAATGAGCGTGTGGGTAAAAGTGGGATATTCACTATACTCCGTATATGCCGGATACTCCCGAAAATCCTGAAATATCTCATCAGATACCGTAGGTTGAGCCGGACTTTCAGGTTTTAAAAGCCACGCACCAATGCCTGCTGCAAGAATTAACACCGCTATAAGCAACACTTTTTTCAAATTTCTACACTTCAGTGCTGATTTTACTTTACTTGCCGACTGATAACGCTGTACAGGGTCAAGACGTTTACATTTTTCGGCTACTTTTTTAAGACTGCCTTTAGCTCCCGACTTATCAAGCAACTGCGAAAGTGTTACACCGAACGCATATATATCCGTTTTGAAATCTGTCGGCATCATTCCAAACTGCTCGATAGGTGCATAACCGAACGTACCCATCGCTTCGGTATCTTTTCTTATCTCGCCACGGCAAATACGTGCAATGTCATAGTCAATTAGCCATATATGTCCCGTCCCATCAAGAATAATGTTGTCGGGTTTAATATCCCTATGAATTATATTGAATTTATGCAGTTCCTCCATTGCCGAAACAATCTGTTTTGCAATGTTTATTATCTGCTTTTTAGTGAAAACTGTGTTTTCGTCCATAAGAGCACGCAGGCTTTTACCCTCAATATATTCTTCTGTAACAACCGTGTCAGAATCAAATTCAACATTTATTATACGAGGTATGTTAGGATGATTTATACTTGCAAGCGTTTTATAAATATCACGCTTGTCATCATATATTTGCCGTTGTATGTACCTTTTATTGCTGTTTGCGTCATAAATCAAGGTTATTTTCTGACGCTCGTCCTCTTTTATAATATGTATTTCATTCATCTGAATTTCCTCTTGAATATCGAAATCTTTTGTGGTATAGTTATATTATAACAACAAACGAGGAGTTTTGTCAATGGGAGCAATAACAGAAGATTTATTAAAGGAATTAAAGAACGCAAAAGATATAAAAGGTTTTTTAGACAGCCACGAAAATGAGTTTTTAAAAGAAACTCCCGTTTCTTTTCTTAATTATATAATAGAAGCGAAAAAACTGACTGTCGCAAAGGTTGCCGCCGCCTCGGGTGCGGGCGAATATGTATATAAAGTTTTTAACAACACACGCAAACCGTCACGCAACATCCTCATTGCGATTGCACTTGGTATGGGTATGTCTCTTGAGGAATCACAGTTACTCTTAAGGATATCAAAGCTTGCTATACTCGACTCGCGTGATAAGCGTGACAGTGTTATAATCTACGGATTTATAAATCATCTATCGGTATTTGAGGTTGATGATTTACTCTCTCAAAACGGGTTTGTGACAATAAATTAACAAGGTCGGGGTTATCCCCCGACCTTGTTCTCATTTCAGCTTGTCATACATTCTTACAAATGTTGCTATAGCCTGCTCCTTTGTATATGTACCTCTCGGTTCAAAGCCGTCACCTGTTCCGTTCATTATGCCTTTTTCCATAACGAAACCGACACCGGATTTTGCCCAGTCCGAAATATCGGACGGCACACTTTGTTCATTCTGTGTGTTAAACCCAAGCACTTCGGCTGTACGGCAAAGCATAGTTGCTGCCTGCTCACGTGTTATTTCCGATAGCGGGTCAAACTTATCATCACCCATTCCGTTCACGATACCGAGTTTATATATGTAATCTACATATTCATAATATGTATCATCAAACGGTGATTTTACCTGTACGCCCTTTTCCTTTACAAGTGTTTTAATATCTCTTCCTGTTTTTTGAGTGAGCAGCTGAGTAAGCAATGTGCAGAACTCTGCTCTGGTGATGTTTTCTTTATAATTGAACTCAAGATTTGACGGCAGAATTTTCAAGGCCTTTGCCTTATCTATTTCGGGTTTCGCCCAGTCACTTGACTCAGTTGATTTAACTGTACTTATAAACTCCGCTATGTCAAGTCCCTCTACGGAGAAAAAGTCTGCCTTATCTATTACTGATTTTGTATGAGCAACCATTTTTCTTGCTCCGTCAAAATCCGTCTTGCTTTCAAACAAACCGAGCGAACTGTTCGGGTCGAAATTACCCCAGAAATATTTATCGACATTTGAATCGCCCTGTTTTACAATGTCAATATACTCCATTGTTCTGTCACAACCGTTTACAAGTACCGACTTATGAATATCTGCCATTGTCATAAACTTTGATGCCGTTTCAAGATTGGGAGTTGCTTCAAACTGCGACTGTGCAGTATCTATACCCTTCTTCATCGCATCTTCTATTTCAACATATGCTGATAAAATTAATGACTGTGCAGTTATATCATCAACATTAAGCATCACATTGTTAACAGCTTTTCCAACTCCTGTGCCTATTCCGACAGCTCCGAAACCTGCTGCTTCTAAAACTGCACCCATAAGCGTATCCATAGCAAATTCTTTTGCCGGAGCAAGTCCGCCGTCAACAAGTTCCTCGCACATCGCATCTGCATTGTTATTCATAATATCTGAATGACGTTTTATTATATTATCGCACGCAGATTTCAAATGCTTGTTATCCGTGCTCGATTTTATCATACGTATTGCGTCAATCTCTGCATTTGTAACAAGTCCGAGAGATGCAAGACCTGATGATGCATCAACCGCTCCGTCCTTTATGTCATTTGCGAGAAATGCGGCGTCCAATACATCTCCGAATTTGAGCAAATCACTATCGGTTATATCGGTCATATCCTCGGCTATTGCCGCATATGGGTTAATTGCATCAACACCGTCATCAGCTATTGCAGCAACCTGCATTGCAACGTGCTGCTGCATCTTGTCGCTCATCAGTGCACTGTATTTACCGGCACTTTCCTCATATGAGTTACCGGTCAGTATGTCCATCAGTACTATCTCATAATAATATGTAAAATTTATACCCTTTTTAAAAATCTTGTCAAGGAAGTCATACGCCTGTATAAGACCAAGATTCATATCCTCGGTAAATGTACGCGGGAGTGATGTGTAGAGGTTTGTATAATAATCATACATCATATTATTTGCCAGAACTCTTGCACGCAGAACACTTTCACGTTCCACAGTGTCATATACACTGCCGAGCACATTGATTTTTATCTGCTTTACCTCGTATCCGTCTATTTTGGCTGTAAGGACACATTCGCCCTCTTTTTTGCAGTCAATTTCCAGTATACGGACACTACCCTTTGTATCGGATATTACCTGTGCAACCGAATTATCCGATGATGACCACACAATATCTACTTTATCACTCAGATTATCAATACCAAGGAATATTTTGTGGTCAAGTGTCCTACGTGAATCTGTCAGGAAATTATATGTATCATAAAGAGTTGAAGTGTAGCTTACAACCTCGATTTCAAAGCTTGTTTGCGAGCCAGTAGGATTGTGCGTTGCACGCACTGTTGTCTTTCCTGGTTTTAATCCTTTAACCGTAAGATTATTTCCCCAAGGTATGATTTCAGCCACCGAAGTGTCATCAATGCTCCATGATACATTTCCGTCCTTTATTGCATTGCCTGCCTCATCATAGTATATAGCCTCAAGAACGGTTTCGGTATCCTTTACTATTTCTTTCTCACCTTTTATTACGAAGCCGCACAGCTGCATCACCCAATCGTATTCGCCGGTATGATAACCCGTAGTATGATAACACCACAGACTCATATCGTCCCTTATAACAAAGTCTGCATCCGCTTTTTCGACATCAGATATTCCTGTAACACAAGTTACGGTATAATCGTCTTCAATGTCCCACAGACTTCCATCCTCGGCTACCACCATACTACTATAATAATACTTAACATTATCCATAACCCTTACGGGCGTATATCTTGTTTCACGGCTGCCGGGTCCCTTGTGCAGAGACGTTGTATCGCCCCACGCCCATAATGTATCATTTTCATCTATATAGCCGTAAATTCCTCTTACACATGCACTTTTTGCGTAATCTGCAATTTTAACAGGAGTTTCTTCCCGTTTCGGAACATCATTTCCGGGAACGGATGACCATCCCCATGCCCATAATGTATTATCCTCTTTGATAAACAAGAGACTTATTCCATCTGCAGAAACTTCTTTTACGTCAGTGGCAATCGTTCTCACATCTTGTTCTTTTGTCCTTCCATCAAAGAAATTTACTATCTGTCCTCTTCCATTAAATGCCCACGCAATCAGTGTTCCGTCAGTTTTTATGACATACACTTTATTGCCACCTGCTCCGGCAGATGTAGCACAGAAATCTTTAACGCCATCCATATATTTTTTAAAGCCGGTTTCATGTGAATAATTGCCTCCCTCTGTGAATTTGGAATACCACAAAGAACTATCTTTCTTCAGTATGAACAGGTAGTCCCAACACTCGCTTACAGATACAACATCTTCACATATTTTCTCGCCTGTTGTTACCCATTTATTCTCGTCGTTCACTCGCTCGCTGTGCGTATCAAGCAGCCACAAGCTACCGTCATTTTTTATTGCATAATCAAGACGTCCTGAATATACCATAGGCTCTACATCAGCCAAAGCGTTTGCTATGCTCATAGGCATAACAAGTGCAAGCATTGCAATTGTGAGAACTATACTTATAACTCTTTTCATAAAATCATCCTTCTCTCTTAATAGAAATACCGATATGCACTTTATCCAGATTGCGTATCGGCGCTTTCAATTAATATTCCTTAACCAACTTGGCACGCAGATAACCGCGTGATGAGTCGATACTTTCGATATAAAAACCTCTGCCATAGTAGAATCTGATAAGCGGTGCCGCCTTTGATGCGGTATAGAGCGAAATCTCTTCTACGCCACGTTTTTTCATAATCTTGTCAACGTGGTTCATCAATGATTTGCCGATACCGTTGTTCTGGCAAGTAACCTTTACGGCAAAGCGTGTAAGAAGTGCAGTGCCGTCAGGCTTTATCTCAACCCTCACACAACCGACAGGCTCACCGTCAGAAAGTGCTATAAGCACAACCTTGTTTTCTATATCGTTTTTTACATCATCATACGTTTCTTCAAGTGCATCAAGCTTTTTTATACCCGTCATTTCTCTGTATTTAACAAATGCTTCACGGGTAATTTCAATTATACTTTCAATATCGCCTTCCTCTGCGTGACGCACCTCAAAGAGTGATAAACTTTCTCTCATCATCCCATCAATGTTGCCATAACGGCTTTCTGTGCGTGCAGACGGTTTTCTGCCTCGTCAAATATAACACTCTGCGGTCCGTCTATGACATCCTCTGTTACCTCGTAGCCTCTGTATGCAGGCAGGCAGTGCATAAATACTGCATCATCTGCGGCGTGCTTGAATATCTCTTTATTTACCTGATACGGCATAAAGATTCTCTGTCTTTCTGCCTTTTCTGCCTCCTGTCCCATTGATACCCATGTATCTGTATATACAACATCCGCATTCTTTATAGCCTCAACGGGGTCAGTTGTAAGAATAAGCTCCCTGCCCGATGCCTTAAAGTCAGACTTTGCGTTTTCTACAACTTCTTCGTCACACTTGTAGCCCTCAGGCGTTGCAATCGCACAGTCAAGACCTGCCTTTGCACAACCGTACATAATTGAATGTGCCATATTGTTACCGTCGCCGATATATGCAAACTTCAAGCCCTCAAGCTTACCCTTGTGCTCGTATGTAGTCATAAGGTCTGCAAGCACCTGACACGGATGCAAGAGGTCAGTAAGAGCATTGATTACAGGAATATCCGCTTCCTCTGCAAGCTCAATTACATCGCTGTGTGCATATGTTCTTATCATAATACCGTCAAGGTATCTCTCAAGCACCTTTGCAGTGTCGTGGATTGTTTCGCCACGGCCGAGCTGTATATCGTTTGATGATAAGAACAACGGATATCCGCCAAGCTGTGTCATACCAACCTCAAACGACACTCTTGTTCTTGTTGATGATTTTGTGAAAATCATACCAAGAGTTTTTCCCTTTAAGAGATGGTGCTGTATGCCCTTTTTCTGCTCATCCTTGAGTTTTAGCCCAAGTTTTAACAGATTATGTAATTCCTCTGTTGTAATATCGTGTAAGCTGATTAAGTCTTTCATTTATATATCCTCCTTAAGTGTTGCATCAAGTGCATTTATAAATAAATCAATTTCATTTTCTGTTATATTAAGCGGTGGTGCTACACGCACTGTAAGTCCCTTACACAGGCTTGTGAGCATTTTACGGTTATGCAAACCGTTAAATACCGCTTTTGCAATTTCGGGCTTCACTTCTATGCCTATTAAAAGTCCCTCACCACGCACATCGACAATTTTGTCGGGGTACTCGGGTTTTAATACATTTAGTTTTTCTCTGAAAAGCTTACCCATCTTATCTGAATTTTCAACAAGGTTTTCCTTTTCTATTATATCAAATACTGCAAGACCTGCCGCCGTTGCAAGCGGGTTACCGCCGAATGTTGTACCGTGGTCACCCGGCTCAAACGCTGCTGCAACCTCTGCTTTAGCACACAACGCACCAATCGGGACTCCTCCGCCAAGTGCTTTTGCACAGGTGAATATATCAGGCTCTATGCCATAAAGCTCGTGTGCAAAAAGCTTACCTGTTCTGCCTACTCCCGTCTGTACCTCATCAACTATCAGGAGTATTCCCTTATCATCACATAGCTTACGCAAGTTCTTTGCATATTCAACATCCATCGGATGCACACCGCTCTCGCCCTGAATAAGCTCAACAATGATTGCCGCCGTTTTATCGGTTATAGCACTCTTTACTGCCTCAAAATCATTTGGCGTAATCTGCGAAAATCCCGGTGTCAACGGTTTATACGGTGCCTGATAATGAGGCTGTCCGGTTGCCGCAACTGTTGCAAGTGTTCTGCCGTGGAACGAATGGTCAAGCGAGATTATCTCGTAGCGGTCAATGCCCTTTTTATAGAAATAAATTTTTGCAAGCTTGAACGCACCCTCATTTGCTTCCGCTCCGCTATTGCAGAAAAATGCCTTATCTGCACAAGTGCTTTCTACAAGCTTCTTTGCAAGCTTTGCCTGATTTTCTATGTAATATAAGCTTGATGTATGAAGCAATTTATCAACCTGATTTTTCAGTGCTTTTGTAAAATCCGGATGTGCGTGTCCTAACGCATTTACGGCGATACCGCCAAGGAAATCGTAATACACATCACCGTTATCTGCATAAAGCTTCATACCCTCACCGTGCGTAAACGCAACGGGAAGTCTGTCACCGAACGTGTTCATATAATACTCTTTGTCAAGAGCTTTTATTTCGTCTAACATTGTTTTATCCTTTCAAAATCAAACAAAAACCGGGCTGCAACCGCAAAATTGCCACCGTTTTAACCCGATTTTTGAAATTATGCAATTATTATACATCTTTTTGAATAAAAATGCAAGAGTTTTCTTTAAAATAGTTATCTATTTACATATTTATTCATTATCAGATGTATTTATCCAGTAAATCTGCATAATCATCGAATGATTGTGCACCAACTGTACGCTCAACTGCCTTACCATTGTTAAATATTATTACAGTCGGGATTGACACGATTGCGTTCTGTGCCGCAAGCTCTGCCTCCTCATCAACATTTACCTTGCACACCTTCGCCTTGCCGTTATACTCCTCTGCAACCTCTGCAATTACAGGGCCGAGCATCTGACAAGGACCGCACCACGGTGCCCAGAAATCCACCAATACCGGTACATCTGAATTCGTTACCTCTGCATCATAATTCTGTGCTGTTAATTTAATCTCCATTTTAATTTTCCTCCTTGTTTATATATTTTTCTGCTACTTTTTCTATTGTTGCCCTGCCGTTTGTGACCTCAATAAGCTCTTTTATGAGCCTGTCGGTATCAGCTTTTGGCGATGCAACAAAGAATGTAACATCGTTTTCATACACTGTGTCGGTAACTGTGTTTCCGCTTGTTGCAAAATGGTACTGCAGTTTCCCGACCATATCGTATTCTGTTTTTACAGATATAATATCACACATTATTCGTGTAATTATTCCCGACTCACAAAGTCCCTCTTTTGCTGACGCACTATATGCACGCACAAGTCCGCCTGTGCCCAAAAGTGTGCCGCCGAAATACCGTGTCACCACTACAACAACATCCACAAGCCCGGAATTGCGTATTGTGTCAAGCACCGGCATACCTGCCGTACCGCCCGGCTCGCCGTCATCTGAATAACGGAAAATGTTGTTCTCGTCTATCACATATGCATACACGTTATGAGTTGCGTCAGGATACTCTGAACGGATTTTGTTCAGATACTCCAACGCATCTGCCTCCGTGTCAACAGGCTTTACGTGTGATATAAATTTCGATTTTTTTTCGACTATCAGAGTTTCCGACTCACGCTCTACGGTCTTATAAATATCTCTTTTTGACAAGAGTATCACTATCCTTCGTTAATTTCGTACTGTTTAAGTGAACCAAACACCGCCTCATCCACAAGCACCTTTATGAGTACTCCGTCTGCAGTATATTCCTCACTTAAAACCTTTTCGCTCGTATGCAGAGTGTTTAACACTCCACCGTCACTGTATGGGATAACAAGTGTCCGCTCATATTTTTTACCCGGTGCAGTATCTGCAATTGCATTGAGCAAATCCTGTATTCCCTGCCCTGTTTTTGCACTGATGAATACATTCTTACCGTTATCACGTCCCACACACGAGTTTTCAATATCGCATTTGTTATATACATTTATAACCGGCTTTCCGCCTGCACCTATATCCTTTAAGACCTCATCAACCACTGTTATATGGTTATCTGCCTCAGGTGATGATGCATCGGTTACGTGTATAACAAAATCAGCATCTGCCGCTTCTTCAAGTGTGGATTTAAAAGCTTCTACAAGATAGTGCGGAAGCTTGCGGATAAACCCAACTGTATCAATAAGGATTATCTCACGGTTATCCTCGAGTGTTATTGCACGTGATGTAGTGTCAAGTGTTGCAAAAAGCTTGTCCTCAGCAAATACTCCCGCATCTGTGAGTCGGTTTAAGAGCGTGGATTTTCCGGCGTTTGTATAGCCGACAATCGCACCTGTTATATGCCCGTCCTTGTGACGTCGGCTTCTTAACAGTTCACGGTGTTTTTTTATCTCATGGATTTGCTCCTCAAGTGCCGCAATACGTGTCCTTATATGACGTCGGTCACTCTCAAGCTTCGTTTCGCCCGGACCTCGTGTACCGATACCGCCACCTGTACGGCTGAGTTCAAGTCCCATGCCACGAAGTCTCGGAAGCTGATACTTAAGCTGTGCAAGCTCAACCTGAAGCTTACCCTCACCCGAACGTGCACGCATAGCAAATATATCAAGTATAAGCATAGATCGGTCAAGCACACGCACGCCTAAAATGTCGCTTATATTCCGAAGCTGTATTGGTGACAACTCATCATCAAATACTACAAGTGTCACATCAAGTGCTTCAACCGCTTCCTTTAATTCTTCAAGCTTGCCCTCGCCAAAATATGTGCCGCTGTCAGGCATCGGACGGTTCTGAACCATCTCGCCCACAACCTCGCCACCTGCAGTGTCTACAAGCTCGCCAAGCTCACGCATTGACTCGTCCGTTGTATCGTTTATATAATCACGGCTTCCTGTGTGGAGTCCCGCTATTATTACCTTTTCTTTGTTTTCTTCTCTTTTTTCCATCGGAAACCTCCGTTATCTACCTATAGTATAACAGAAATTTCATATTTAGTACAGAGTTTTTTGAAATTTTTTTCAGAAAATTCAAAAAAGTACTTGCAAAATACAAAATTTATGGTATAATATTAGGGTATTATTATGATTATTAGAGCTATGCTCGCTTATAAAGGAGGTAAAATTATGCAAACATTGTTTATTGTGCTTCATATTATAGTTTCAGTATTACTTATTGCTGTAGTGCTTCTGCAGGAAGGCAAAGACCCCGGCATGAGAGGCATTCAGGGCGCATCATCAGATATGGGCGATTCGTTCTTTAAGAGAGCAGGCGGTACTACAAAAGAGAAGATGCAGATGAGACTTACAACTACTGTTTCAGTATTGTTCCTCATCACAACATTTGTACTCGTTATTCTTACAGCAGTATAATGAAAAAATTAACCGGGCATATCTGCCCGGTATTTTTTTACACCGATGTTGCATCAACAGTTGCTGTGGGTGCGACCGGTTCGGTTGAGGATGCGTTATTATGCGGTTTTGCAATTTCTACTATTATATACGGTATTATAAGCATTATAAATATCGATACCAAAACTGAAATCAGAATTTTTTTCATTTTTCCACCTCTGTACATTTCTATGTAAGAATAAAAAGAAAAATACATGAAAATTGCCACGGTACATCCGTGGCAATTTTTATTATTCTGCTTCCTCTGCCTTATCCGCTTCAGGTTCAGGTTCGGTTTCAGGTGCATTTACTTCATTAAATATCTCCATAAACTCATCACCTGTTATTGTTTCTTTCTCAATAAGGAACTCCGAAATTCTATCAAGAGCGTCACGGTTATCGTTAAGAAGCTGTTTTGCAATTGCATAACGCTCTTTCATAATCGAAACAATCTCATTGTCAATAGCTGTCCGTGTTTCCTCTGAACAATGTGAAACAGCTCTGCCGTCAAGATATTTATGCTCGATACTCTCAAGACCAACAAGCCCGAATCTGTCCGACATACCGTACATCGTCACCATCTGTCGTGCCATCTCCGTTGCACGTTCAATATCGTTTGATGCACCCGTTGTCTGCGTGTCAAACACAATCTCCTCTGCCGCACGGCCTGCCAGAAATACCGTTATCTGGTCAAGAAGCTCATTTTTATTATTAAGATACTTCTCCTCCTTATCCGGCATCTGCATTGTATAACCCAATGCACCCATAGTTCTCGGAACAATTGTTATCTTCTGCACCGGCTGTGTATTTTTCTGCAATGCTGTTGCAAGTGCATGACCTACCTCGTGGAATGCAACGATGCGTTTTTCTTCCTCTGATAGTATTCTGTCCTTCTTTTCCTTACCGGCTATGATTACCTCAACAGAATCCATCAAATCCTCCTGAAGCACTTCTTTTCTGCCCATACGCACAGCCCTTAACGCAGCTTCATTAACCATATTTGCAAGATCAGCACCAACCGCACCGCTTGTAGCAAGTGCCATTGCGTGAAGGTCTATGTCTGGTGAGGTTTTTACGTTCTTTATGTGAACCTTCAGTATATCCTCTCTGCCCTTAAGGTCAGGTTTTTCTACTATAATGCGTCTGTCAAAACGTCCCGGACGCAAAAGTGCCTTGTCAAGTATCTCCGGACGGTTTGTTGCCGCCAGTACCACAAGTCCCTTTGATGTGTCAAAACCGTCCATTTCAGATAACAGCTGATTGAGTGTCTGTTCACGTTCGTCGTTTGTTGCCATCTGATTATCACGTGATTTACCGATCGCATCAACCTCGTCAATGAATATTATGCACGGTGCCTTTGCGTTTGCCTGCTTAAAGAGATCACGTACTCTTGATGCACCCACACCTACAAACATTTCAACAAACTCCGAGCCTGACAGTGAGAAGAACGGCACATTTGCCTCGCCTGCAACTGCCTTTGCAAGGAGTGTTTTACCCGTTCCGGGAGGTCCGACCAAAAGTGCACCCTTGGGCTGCTTTGCACCGATTGCTGTGTATTTGCCGGGGTTATGCAAAAAGTCCACAATCTCATTAAGTGACTCCTTTGCTTCCTCCTGACCTGCAACGTCTTTGAATGTTACTCCGGTTTTGTTTTCGATATTATACATCTTGGCATTTGACTGGCCTATTCCCATTATTCCGCCGCCACCGCCCATTTTCTTTGACATCAGACGCATAAATATCGTTATGATGACATACATAAATGCGAGCGGTAAAATCCACGTTACTATAAAATTCACAATCGGACTGTTAAGTTCAACCGGTGTTGAGTATGTTATACCCTTTTTGTCAAGCATTTCAAACAGCCGCTCGTCATTGAGATATCCTGTATACCATATTTTCTGTGTTTCTTCCTCAGATACAAGCCCGATTCCGAATATATTCTCATTCTCCGGCTTTGTCTTTTCAGGTTTTCCGTATATAGTAAATCTGTCGTGCTCTATTATGACCTCTTCGACTTTATCCTGTTCTACAAGCTCAAGGAATTTATCATATGTTATCTCTTCTTTCTGCGGTGCAAACATAAAACTCATAAGCGAGTTAAGAATTATGGTTGCAATAATTGAAACCGCAAGAAAGATGAACATAGGATTTTTAAACGGCGGTGTCTTTTTATCACGCTTTTTGTTGTTATCCATCTGTTTTCCCCTTTCAGAAATCTGCTATCCGTTTCATACCGTATAAGTTTATCACAAATCTTTCATTATTTCAACTGATATTTAATAATTTTTAATTTTGTTAACATTGTGTTAATAATAAATTTGGCAAAAAAAAGTAACTAAATTTGATTGACTTATGCTGGATTTAATGGTATAATACTACTATAAGATATGATGAGTATATATACCATCAGAAAAAGAAAGGAATGATTACCTATGAAAAAGCGTTTTTCAATGCTTGTGGCGTTAGTAATGCTTCTTACTACACTTGTTCCGTCATTTACAGCAAATGCGGCATTCAGTGATGTGTCAGATTCACATCCGTATCAGGAAGCTATAACAACGCTGTCAACCCTCAAAGTCATTAACGGCTATGAGGACGGAACATTTGCACCTGATAAGGATATCAGCCGTGCAGAATTTACAAAGATGATTGTGTATATGTTGGGCTTGGGTCAGCTTTCAACTCCTATCACAACATTTGAGGACGTGCCCGGTTCTCACTGGGCGAATGCAAACATCAGAACTGCATATGATCTACAGATTATAAACGGTTTTGATGACGGTTCGTTCAGACCCGACCAGCCGGTTACATATGAGCAGGCACTTAAGATGGTTGTCTGCACACTTGGCTATCAGCCGTATGCAGAGCAGATGGGTGGCTATCCTGTAGGTTACAGAGAGCAGGCATCAGAGTTAAATCTTACAGACAAGATTTCAAGCCTTGGCTTCTCAGACAATGCTCCCAGAGGCGTAATTGCACAGATTATGTATAACGCTCTTGAAGTTGAAAAGCATGAGAGTGTAAACGGAACATGGAAAGCATCCGGCAAGACACTTCTTAATGATTACCTTAATGTAGAAAGCTTAAAGGGTACTCTTGTAGGTGTTGAGGAATCAACAACATCAGATTGTAACGCAGTTCTTGCTCCCGGAAAAATGGCAGTTAAGGACAGCTTAACAGGCGAAGAGTTCATCATCGACTTTGCAGAGCATGACATAACAGTTCCAGAACTTATTGACAATCTCGGACGTACTGTTCAGGTTTACTACCGCAAGGACAAGCTCTCAAGCGATAAGTGGCTTGTTGAAATAAGCAACGAGATATTCAAGAATGCAGAGGTTACAATCAACTCTTCTGAAATTCAGGATTTTGACGGCAGTGCAGTTAAATACCGTACAGAGGGTTCTTCAAAGACAACAACCGCACGTCTTGATATGTCAAATCTGTCAATCCGCTATAATGGCAGAGCTGTTACTGCGGCCGACTCATTTACATTGAGCGACTATCTCAACCCTGCATCAGCAAATTTCATCTACGGTACAGTAAGACTTATAAGCAACGATACAAAAGAGGTATACAGCATGGTTGATATCTATGACTATGATGTAATCGTTGCACAAAGAGCACTTCAGACAACAGATTACAGAGTTAACGACAAAACTGTTGCTTCAAATTATATCACACTTGACCCCGATGCTCTTGATTACACATTCACACTGACAAGAAACGACAAGGAAGTTGAGCCGACAAAGATTGCTGCAAACGACGTTATTGTTTATGCAGAGAGCCTTGATGGTACATTTATGACAGTAAAGGCTTCGTCAAACAGCGTATCAGGTAAGATAGATGCTTTAAACACAACAAAGCAGACGCTTGCTATTAACGGCACAACATATAACTACAGTGATTATTTTGAGAACTATCTCACAACAAAGGAAAACAGAACACTCCAGTCAGGTCTTCAGATTAAGGCATACACTGATGCGTTCGGCACAATCCAGTGGGGTACAATAACATCAACTGAAAGCTACTATCCGTATGCTTACGTTATAAATGTAGTTCCGGATGCAGAGGAATATTACTTGAGACTCTTCGCACCGTCAAGCACATCAGTTAAGACTCTTACATCTTCAACAACATATAAGGTTAAATCTTATAAGATAGCTGAAAATGCAAAGCTTAACGGCACAAAGAAGTCACCTGAGGCAATCGTTGGTGCTCTTGCAACATCAGCTGTTACTCCCGATACAGGCGTAACAAACGCAACAGGTTATAACCAGTTTATAAGAGTAGGCTTCAACTCATCAGGTGAGATTGATAATGTTATAACAGTATCTGCTACAACGGGTGTTGAAAACACAGACGCGTCACAGCTTGTAAAGTACAACAATGCAGGTACATACACAGTAACAACAAACGCTGTTAAGGACGGAGGAATAACACTTTATTCAATAAAGTCATCAACTCCGTTGTTCGTAATCCCGTCAGACAGAACAGATACTGATGCATACGCTGTGAAGAACACAATTTCTTCAAGCTCAATGACTGCTGGTTCAAGCTACTTTATTGAAGCATACGACCTTAACTCATCAAAGTATCCGACATTTATAGCTACATACGGTTCAGCTATCCAGAAGGGTACACCGATTGCTTACACATCAACATTCAAGCTTCTTGCAACAGATATCGAAGAAGAGGTTGATACAGAGCTTGATGAAGTATTCGATATGTTAAGAACCTATAACTGTACAACAACAGTTTCAAACCTCAAGATTTCACAGGATGCTACTGACGACTTCTCAACACTTGAGCAGGGTGACGTTATCCTGACAGGTCTTGACGGAGATAACTATGCTGATACATACTGGCAGGTTATGGATTACACAAAGGTTCGTGAAGTTCTTGACGGAACAACATATGACTGGACAGAAGAGCAGACACAAACTGCTGCTAATCACTGGCAGAAATATGTATTTGATTTCAGATATCCGAAGTCAGGTGCATCAGCAAATGATAGCTATTTTATGACATCTTCAAACTCAACAGGAATTCTTTCAAGAGTTGCAATGTTCAACGTAATGCAGGTACTTCCGGAAGAAAAGCTTCTGTATCTCACAAAGAAAGGTTTTGATGCTACTGGTCAGACAACTGCAACCTCATACGAAACAATTGCAGTTTCAGACAGCACAAAGATTTTGAGATATGACAGTGACGCAGACGAATATACACCGTACATAGTTGATTCAACATCAACAACACTTTCAATAACAGATATTCTTGATATTGAAAACTACGGTGTTGCATGCTCAAAGATTATGCTTCACTACTATTCAGATACAAGTGGTACACCGACAGCTAAGTTCATCGTAATCTACGAATAATCACACAACCAAAACCGAGGGTTAAACCCTCGGTTTTCTTTTGCAAAAATATCGGGTGTTCTGCATTGAACACCCGATTATTTTTATTTAATTACATTACTTGTTGCCGCCTCATAGGTTTCAATCGGAATTACCCTTTCAACCTCACCTGCTGCGATTGATGCGAGAGTTTCAAGTAACTCGCGTTGGTCATCATCATCGCCCGAGCCGGCACTTATACGTATATAACAGCCTCTGTCATATACATTGATGTACGGATATGCGATATAGCAATCCTCGCCTATACCCTCTATAAACTCCATATCGCCTCTGTAGATACGGCTGTTCTCATAGTCGTTCCATACTTGAGTAGCTGTAAGTGACTCCGAAAACTGCTCTATGCGTATCGTGACCGGATCACCGGCATACGGCTCATCTGAAACATATGTCACGCTTGATGCATTGCCGTCGGTTGTAACACCGTTCTCATCAACCTCCATATCAACGCCTGTTATTTTAGATACTGCTTCAACTGTTACAAGCTGATCCGGTGCTATTTTTTCAAGCTCGCTCACATCCGGAACATCTGAATTTTTTCCGCAGGCTGACATTGAAACTGATAATGCCAGACATGCAAGAACTGCACATAATTTCTTCATAGTTATACTCCATTCTGCTGCACACAGCATTACTTCATTTTTATAACCTCTTTTACTTTATTTGCAATATTCTCTGCTGTAAGACCGTACTCCTCAAAAAGCTCTGCCGGCTTTCCTGATTTTCCGTAACGGTCAGTACCGATTATCTTAACCGGACACGGTGCACCTTCACATACAACCTCTGTAACTGCACTGCCAAGTCCGCCCATTATATAATGCTCCTCAGCAGTTACAATTGCGCCGGTCTCCTTTGCCGCCTTTATTATTATGTCCTTATCAATCGGCTTTATTGTATGGATATTGATAACTCTTGCATCTATTCCGTCATCCTTAAGTGTTTCTGCCGCCTTAAGAGCCTCCTGAACCATAAGACCAGTTGCTATAATTGTAACATCATTACCGCCTTTAAGCTCAACACCCTTGCCTATCTCAAACTTGTAGTCCTCGCCGTTAACGTCCTCAACAGCAAGTCTGCCAAATCTCATATAAACCGGACCGTTATGCTCAATTGCCGCTTTTACTGCAAGCTGTGCCTCGATATCGTCTGCCGGATTTATAACAACCATTCCGGGAATTGTACGCATAAGTGCAAGGTCTTCAAGACACTGATGTGTAGCACCATCCTCACCTACAGAAATACCTGCGTGAGTTGCACCGATTTTTACGTTAAGACCGGGGTATCCGATTGTGTTTCTTATCTGCTCATATGCTCTGCCTGCGGCGAACATTGCAAATGTTGATGCGAATGCCACCTTGCCCGTTGATGCAAGACCTGCTGCAACACACATCATATTAGCCTCTGCGATACCGCAGTTTATGAAACGCTCCGGATATGCTTTCTGGAACATTTCTGTTTTTGTTGATTTTGAAAGGTCTGCGTCAAGTACAACTACGTTTTCGTTACTGCCGTATTTAACCAACGCCTCACCGTATGATATTCTCGTTGCCTTTGCCATTATAACGCCGCCTCCAATTCTGCAATTTTTGCATCAAGCTCTCTGATAGCCTGATTATACTGCTCCTCGTTCGGAGCTGAGCCGTGCCATGCGGCATTGTTTTCCATAAATGATACGTTCTTACCCTTTACAGACTTCATAATAACCGCTGTCGGCTTACCCTTGCACGCCTTTGCCTTTTCTATTGCATCCGAAAGCTCATCAAAGCTGTGTGCATCACATACTATTACGTTCCAGCCAAAAGCTTCAAACTTTTTATCAATCGGAGTCGGGTTCATCACCTTTGTGATGTCACCGTCAATCTGCAAACCGTTAAAGTCAACAAAAATTGTGAGATTGTCAAGCTTATAATGCGGTGCAAACATTGCCTGCTCCCATACCTGACCTTCTTCAAGCTCGCCGTCGCCAAGGATTGCATATACTCTGTAATCCTTCTTATCAAGCTTTGCAGAAAGTGCCATACCTCCTGCAACACTCACGCCCTGTCCGAGTGAACCTGTTGACATATCGACACCGGGGATATTTTTCATATCGGGATGTCCCTGAAGGTAGCTGTCTATCTTTCTTAATGTTGCAACATCCTCTACCGGGAAGAATCCACGCTCTGCAAGTGTTCCGTAAAGTGCCGGTGCAGTATGTCCTTTAGATAGAACAAGTCTGTCACGGTCTGCCATTCGGGGATTTTTCGGGTCAACATTCATAACCTCAAAATACAACAATGTCAATAAATCCGAGATTGAGAGTGAACCGCCCGGATGTCCTGCCTGGGCATTATATACTCCCGTAAGTGCGTGTTTACGCACTCTGTTTGCGATGATAGCTAATTCTGTAGCTCTTTTTGCGTTCATCTTTTTTATTTCCTCCTTAAGTTATAAAAAGTCTTCCGACAAATTATTCTGTTACTGCGTTATATGCCATTTCCATTATCTGGTTGAGCCTGTCCTCTTTTTTGCTGACATAAAGCCAGCCCAACAGTGCTTCAAATCCCGTTGCCCTGCGGTATTCGCCCACGTCCGCATTCTTAGGTACAGTAAACGATTTCGTGTTCCTTCCACGTTTATATGCTGAAAGCTCGTCGTCTGTCAGCTTGTCCTCTATGGAGAGCACTGATGTACTCTGTCCGTGTGCTTTTACATATCTGATTGCTTCAACGTGCAGTTTATGTGCCGATAGATCTCCGTTTTCGGCAATAAGCCTTGACCTGACATACACATCATACAGCGAATCGCCTATATATGCCAGAACAAGTGGATTATATAAATTTGGTGCTTTTGAAAATTCCATTACTTTACCAGAGTCCATTTTACGCCGTCGGGCGTATCCTTTATAATGATATTCATTTCCTTGAGCTTGTCACGGATTGCGTCTGCTGTTGCCCAGTCCTTTGATGCACGTGCCTCGTTACGCTGCCTTATAAGCTCCTCAACCTCTGCATCAAGTGAGTTGTCAGCCTCTTTTGTGAAAAGTCCCAAAACGGCACCAAGCTCACGTATCAGTGAAAGTACTGCATCAATAGCTCCCTTGCCCGATGCACTTGATATATTAGTATTAGCCATATATACAATGTCAAATATTGTCGCAATCGCATCTGCAGTGTTTAAATCATCATCCATTGCATCACAGAACTTTTTACGGTATCCGTCAAGCTCTGCACTAATTTCTTCACTGCATTCCGTAGCCTCTGCGTTCTCTTTTAAGAACTCAAGGTTTTCTATACAGGTATATACACGCCCAACAGCTGATTTTGCCTGTTCCATAAGCGTATCGGCAAAGTTAATGGGGCTTCTGTAATGAGCCGAAAGCATAAAGAAACGAATGATTTCTCCGTCGTATTCCTTTAATATATCACGCACGGTAAAGAAGTTACCGAGCGACTTACTCATCTTTTTACCGTCGATATTGATATATCCGTTATGCATCCAGTAGTTTGCAAACTGCTTGCAGTTTGCACATTCGCTCTGTGCAATCTCGTTCTCGTGGTGTGGGAATATCAAATCCTGACCTCCGGAATGAAGGTCGATTGTCTCGCCCAAGAACTTGTTTGCCATAGCACTGCACTCGATATGCCAACCGGGACGCCCCTCACCCCACGGGCTCTGCCAGAACGGCTCACCCGGTTTTTTAGCTTTCCATAACGCAAAATCCATCGGGTCGTCCTTGCGTTCATTAACGTCTATTCTTGCACCAAGCTCAAGATCCTCCAACGGCTGTTTTGAAAGCTTGCCGTATTCCTTAAAGTTCTTTGTTCTGAAATATACATTTCCGTCAACATCATAAGCATAACCGTTCTCGCAAAGTCGCTTTATGATATCAATTATTGCATCAATATTTTCTGTTGCTTTCGGATGAACAGTCGCCTTTCTTACGCCTATCGCCTCTGCATCCTTAAAGTACTCTGCAATAAAACGCTCCCCAAGCTCTTTAACTGTAATTCCTTCTGCATTTGCACGCTTGATCATCTTGTCATCAATATCGGTAAAGTTCTGAACAAATGTAACTTTATAACCGATATATTCAAGATATCTACGCATTGTGTCAAATATAATAAACGGTCTTGCGTTACCGATATGAAAATAATCATATACAGTCGGACCGCATGAATACATTCTGACATTGTCCTTGTCAATCGGGACAAATTCCTCTTTTTTTCTCGTAAGAGTATTATAAATTTTCATAGTCTAACTCCATCATATAAAATACTTATATCATTATATCATTTTCAGGAGAAAAAAACAACTGTTTTTACAAAAAAAATACAAGGACATTTCCGAATGTCCTTGTACAAAATGCACCAATCAAACCGTAAGAATTCCCGTTTCCGATTCTATAAGCAGTAAAATATCTTCCTCGCGTCCGTTTTCGGCATTTATATAGATAATAAAATTCTTATCCTTATGCGTTCCGTGGAACTCATAGCAAAGCACCTCACGCAGTGAGTCCTTCGGTATTACTGCAAGTGTAGGCGTATTGACATTAAGATGTGTCGATACCGCCGCACGGGCAGCCTCTGCGGAAAGCACCGGCTTTTGTTCGCCCCGGTCCTTATGGTTCATCAGATAGCCCTTACACTCAATACCGGTAACCTCACCTATATCCAGTGCAACACGTACTTTTATCAGGTCTGAATACATCTTTACACCGTTTTTGGAATATGCAAAGTTGATTGTTGCAGTGTTGTCGGTTATCTCATAATAACTGCTGACCATATCCGTAAATCCGTGTTCTGTAAGATAATTATGAGCAATTGCAGTTGCCGCATCCTTATCATAATTCATTTCACGAACATCACGACTCTTTATAAAGTATAATACATATCCACCCTTTTTAGTGACACTCACACTTAACTGCCCGTCATCCGTATCCTTTGAGAATACATAGCATTCAATTGCGGTGTTTGTCATTTCTGACTGAAACTCAAGGCCTTTGCCTTCGTCTCCAAGAAATTCTTTTGCTTTTTTAAGTGCGTGCTTCTGGGACACCTCCGGTGCATTTTTAAGCATCACAGATTCCACGTTCTCAATGTGCTCTGAGAACGGTCCGTCATATATAAGCGACGGATACCCCTCAAATGACTTTTCTACATTTTCAAGGTCACCGAATATATCCTCCGCCGCAATCGCACGTGTTATGAGGTCAATACCGTGTGCAGTGTTAAAGCTTATCTCACCTTTATATATGCGTGCTTCCATATCATCAAGGCTCTTGCTTAACTCACCTGCATAATCGTTTAATTTACCAAGTGTTGTATACTCCTCCTGCGATATATTCTGCCCGTTAATCATATTCTGCGACAAAACATATGTGTAATCGCCTACCTGCGATAAGAATTTTGCGGTTTTTTCAAGGTTTACACCCTCCTGCGGCAACTCACCAAAACACGATTTTGCTTCTGCTGCCTGCATAAAGATTTCGTTTGAAATTGATGCAAGCTGTGCCGGAGTTGATGCAAGCTGTGCCTTTGTAAGAAGAACATCAATATCGCTCACATAATCTGAAAGCTCAAAAAATGCCTTATCGTATGAATTATTAACAGCAACATCAAGCTTGTCCTTTTGTGCAGCACATCTGTACCACATAACTGCAAGAAGTATAATCGCAATACCTAATACGGAGTATGCCACTATATGAATCTTATTTGTTTTTTCCATACTTTGTTCCCTTTCTTAGCGACAAAACCTATGCTTTCCAATCTGCACTATCAACGGTCTTGACCATATCCATGAATTTGTTGCCGTATCCGGATTAAAATAATAAATCGCACCGCCTGACGGGTCCCAGCCGTTCATTGCGTCACGGCACGCCTTATACACGGTCGAATCCGCACTTATCGGTGCATTTATCTGTCCGTCAGAAACCGCGGTAAACGCACCCGGCTGATATATAACACCTGCTACAGTGTTTGGGAATGACGAATGGTTGACACGGTTTAATATAACCGCCGCAACCGCAACCTGTCCCGTATACGGCTCACCTCGTGCTTCACCGTTCACCGCTCGTGCCATAAGCTGTAAATCCGATGTTGCGGCATACACCCTGACTGACGGATAATAAAGTACACTCACCGATAAAACCGTACACATTGTTATTATTGAAATCAGTTTCTTCATAGTTATCTCCTTTGCATTTTTTATCAGTATGTCCCGAAATGTATAAATTTATTTGTATTGTCAACAATTTATTCAGATTTAACGAAAGGATTTCTGATATGAGAAAAATATTTTTTGCAGTTTCAATGCTCTGTGTTTTTATGCTTTCTTTGTGCATGTATACCGACACAATAACAAATGACCTTAAAAACAACATTATACGGTTACATATACTCGCAAGAAGCAACAGCGATTATGACCAGAAAATAAAGCTTGCAGTCCGCGACGAGGTTATTGAGGCGGTATCAGATATACCCATAACCGACACCGAAAAATTCATTGCGGTTTCCGAAAAAACCGCAAATGAATACCTCAAAGCCAACAGCATCCCATACCGTGCAAAAGCCGAATACGGTACTTTCACATTCCCACGTAAATCATACGGTAATATCTCACTTCCTGCAGGGCAATACCGCGGTGTTCGTATTCTTTTAGACAATGGCAATGGCAAAAACTGGTGGTGTGTGATGTATCCGCCTCTGTGTGTTACAGAAAAAGCTGATGAAGCCTCCGAAGCATTGAAGCAATCACTCAACTCCGGGACATACGAGGTAATAACAAAAAAGCCCGAGGTACGTTTCAAAATCCTCGAGCTTTTGTCACAGATTATTTAGTTGTCTTATACCGGTCTTTAAGTATCGGTGCAATCCTCTCATACGGTATTGCAAACTCAATAAATCCCTTTGCATAATATGAGAGCTCATATGGCGGGAAGAATATCACAAGCTCGGTATCGGTCATATAAAACCGATTTTCGTTCTCACTTGTAATTTCAGGCTTTGCCCACAGTTCTCCGTATTTTTCGGGGTTTTCTTCTACCATTTTTGCAATTACAGCATTAAGCTTTGAGATATAGTCTTTGTCGGAGAACAGTTCGGATAGTTTCAGGTTATGTGGGTTTTCGGATGTAACATTAACCGTTACCGGTATCCATAGGGTAGTGCCATGTGCACCGCCGGTATATGTATATACCTCTGTTATAAACGATATTATATCCGTTGTGTTCCGCTTTACCTTCTGTGTTATGCTCAATGCTGATTTTACACCCTTTGGCAACGACTCCTTTGCCTCAAGTGCCAATGCATCAAAGCTTTTTATTGCTTCCTCCACATCCTCACGCACAGCCATATTCAGTTCCGATTCATATTCTTTATTCTTAAATCCGTCAAACTCTATCACCTCGGCATATACTGAGGAATAGTCACTCTCCTGCTCCTCCTTTTGTGTTTTTACACTGTACCCATCGGAAAATAACGCACAGCCGGAAAGTATAACTGCCAGACCACCTGCCACCAGACGTTTATACACAATACTCCCCCTTTTTAAAGGATAAGACACAGAAGCCCTCCGCTTCCCTCATTTATAATCCGCTCCAGAGTTTCACGAAGCTTACCCTGTGCATCCTCCGGCATCCTTTCAAGCTTGTTTTTGAGTCCGTCGTTGACAAGCTCATTAAGGGTTTTTCCGAATATATTTGATTCCCACAGCTTTGCCGGATCCTCTTCATATTCCTCAAGAAGATGCTCAATAAGCTCCTCTGACTGTTTTATCGTTCCGACTATGGGGCTTACAGAGGTTTCTATATCAGCCCTCATAAGATGAATCGACGGTGCACAGGCTTTGAGTTTTATACCGTAGCGTCCGCCCTGCTTTATTATCTTCGGCTCTTCAAGTACCATTTCCTCACTCTTTGGTGATACAATCCCGTAGCCGGTTGTACGAACGGAGTCTATAGCTTCTCTTATATGCTCATACTCCTTCTTCATAGCAGACATCTCGGATACTTCCTTTAACAGCTGCTCATCATTTTCTATCTTTGTACCCGAATATTCGCTCAACACTTTATAGAATACACCGTCTTCAAACTCAAGTGCAATCTTTACCGTTCCCTGACCTAAATCTATGGTGTCTGAATATGCTCTTTTCACATAATCAGGTGTATTAAGATGCATACACACACTATCCACATCACGCAGATTACGTGCATCCGACACTGCTTCTGCCGCCTCGGCATATACTGACTTTAACAGCTCGTGTTCAGGTGATAAGTGTTTTAACCAGCACGGTATTTTTATTTCAATTTCACTTAACGGGAACTCCATAAGTATTTTGTTTATTATTCTTTTTATGTCCTCACCGTTAAGCTCCTCACAGTTTACTGTCATCACTGACACATCGTGTTCCTTCTCTATTTGCGACGCTATCGTTTTTGCCTCATCAGACGCCGGATTTGCAGAGTTTAAAAGCACAACAAACGGTTTATTTATCGCCTTGAGTTCTTTTATAACACGTGTTTCTGCATCAACATATCCCTCTCTTGGAATTTCAGAAAATGACCCGTCTGTCGTAACAACAAGCCCTATTGTCGAATGGTCACATATGACCTTCTTTGTTCCAAGCTCTGCTGCATCATTAAACGGAATCGGATGGTCAAACCATGGTGTATTCACCATTCTCGGCTCGCCGTCCTCCTCATAACCTAAAGACTCGTCTACTATATATCCCACACAGTCAATCATTCTCACACGCATACTTGCGTTATCACCCGGAGCTATCTCAACCGCCTCATTGGGAATGAACTTAGGCTCCGTTGTCATAATTGTTCTGCCTGATGCAGACTGCGGCAGTTCATCACGTGTACGCTCTGCCTGATATACATTCGTCATATTCGGGATAACAAGGGTGTCCATAAACTTTTTTATGAATGTAGATTTACCGGTTCTTACAGGACCAACCACGCCTATATAAACGTCTCCGTTATTACGCCGTGCAATATCACGGTAGATATTCGTTTCTTCCATTTCGCTTCCTCCTTGAATTTGCTTTTCATTCCATATATATTCCTGCTGATGTAAAATATGCAGGCTTTTTAAGCGATTTTTGTTCTTTGGAAAAAGTTTGATTATTTTTAAAATATGGCTTGACAAAAGATTTAAAAGTAGTATAATACAGGTAAATCACAGATTTGTGAGGAGTTGAATGGATATGAAAAACAAGAAAACAATCGATTTGACCACAGGTCCGTTACTGGGTAAAATTGTACTTTTTACTATCCCTATATTGCTTACGGGAATATTGCAGCTGCTTTTTAATGCTGTTGATATGGTTGTTGTCGGAAGATTCTGCGGAAGCACTTCACTTGCGGCTGTAGGCTCTACAGGCTCAATAACAAACCTTGTTGTCTGTCTTTTTATGGGGCTCTCTGTAAGCTCAGGAATTATGATTTCCCACGCAGTAGGAGGAAGACAGAAAAAAGAGATTGACAGAGTTTTGCATACCTCCACGCTTTCAAGCTTTCTTATCGGAGCAGTGCTCGGAGTAATCGGTTTCATAATAACACCGTGGCTGTTAAAGCTTACCAATACCCCCGATGATGTAATCGGCAAGGCAACAACCTATATGCGGATAATATTTATTGGTATGCCCGTAAATATGCTCTTTAACTTTTGTGCGAGTATGTTACGCTCAACAGGTGATTCAATCCGACCGCTGATATATCTTGTAATTGCAGGTATTACAAACGTGGTACTGAATGTCATTCTGGTTACAATTGTTAATCTTGACGTTGCAGGTGTTGCAATTGCAACAATAGTATCTCAGGCAATATCAGCATTCCTTATAGTATACCGACTTGCAAAAGGAACAGAACATTTAAAGCTTAAGCGTTATAAATTACATATATCCATGCCACATCTTAAGAAGCTTATGTCAATAGGCATCCCGGCGGGCGTACAGAGTATGATGTTCTCAATTTCAAATACCATAATACAGTCATCAATCAACTCCTTCGGCACTGCCGCTATCGCAGGTAACTCTGCCGGAAGCAGTATAGACGGATTTTTGTATATGAGTATGAACTCATTCTATCAGGCGGCAATAACTGCTGCAGGGCAGAATATGGGTGCACACAGGTACGGAAGAATAGCACGCAGTGCCGGTGTATGCTTGATTGCAGCCGCATTTTTAGGTTTTGCCCTTGGACTTTTTTCAAAAATCTTTGCACCCGAGCTTCTGTCAATATATACTACCGATGCCGAAGCAATCGAAGTAGGAATAATGCGACTTAACATAATGGGCTCTTTCTATCTCCTGTGCGGACTTATGGAGGTGCTTGTCGGAATTATCCGCGGTATGGGACATTCATTTACAACTATGATAGTTTCAATTATAGGTGTATGCGGTATCAGAATTGTATGGATTTATACCATATTCCAAAAAATACACACACTGGAATGTCTGTATTTCTCATACATAGTATCGTGGGCGTTTGTCATTATAGTAGATGCAATTATGCTTGCGGTTTATCTCCAAAAACTTAAAAGAACACCTATACAGCAATAAAAAAATCCCGAACATAGTTCGGAATTTTTTTATGCTCTTTTCTTGCGTATCATTGCACCCTCACATACAGGCGTATCACAATCCATTGTGATTACCTCTTCTGCGTGCGGTGCGACATCTACACTTTCGCCTTTTTCGTTTTTCATATTCTGTGCAGTAATTTTTATATATGGCTTCTGAGGTTGGATTATCTCTAGCTCGTCACCCTCAAAAAAACGGTTTCTCTGACTTAGTGTCATTCGCTTTGTACCCTCATCATAGCCGGTAACGATACCCACAAGCTCGTAATCACGGATATATGAGCTTGTTTCATACACCTGAGCGTCAGTGCCCGGTTTTCCGAAATAGAAGCCCGTAGTATACGGACGGTGACTTACCTTACAAAGTTCTTCCATTTCTTCAGGATTAAATACATAATTTTCGGGATCGGCACAGTAGCGGTCAATCTCACGGCGGTATGCACCCACAACTGTTGCAACATAGAATGCAGTCTTTACACGTCCCTCTATTTTAAGGCTTGCAATACCGCTTTGTACAAGCTCAGGAATATACTCAATCGTACATAAATCCTTTGAGTTGAATATGAACGTGCCTCGCTCATTTTCAAACACATCAAAATACTCACCCGGACGTTTCTCCTCAACCAATGAATAATTCCATCTGCACGGATGTGCACATGCACCGAGGTTTGAGTTTCTGCCCGTCATATAGTTTGATAAAAGACATCTGCCCGAATACGAAATACACATTGCACCGTGAATAAATGCTTCAAGCTCAAGGTCAGGCGAAACATTTTTCTGTATTTCTTCTATCTCTTTAAAAGACATCTCACGACCCAGAACCACACGTTCTGCTCCGAGCTTATGCCACATATCAGCCGTCATATAGTTGGTGTTATTCGCCTGAGTGCTTACGTGGATTGGAATTTCCGGTGCAAGAGTACGCATCATATTAAATAGTCCGAGGTCTGCAATCAGCACCGCATCAAAGCCAAACGGGCGGATTTCGTTTATAAACTCACGAAACTTTGCAACATCACGGTTGTGTGCAATTATATTCGCTGTAAGATAGACCTTTTTGCCGCGGTCGTGTGCATATTTAAGTCCCTCTTTCATATTCTCGGTCGAAAAATTTTCCGCCGCAACACGCAGTGAAAATGCCTCACCGCCAATATATACAGCATCAGCACCGTAATCAATCGCCGCTTTTAATTTTTCAAGACTGCCTCCGGGGGCAAGTAGTTCAGGTTTTTTCATTCTTTTTCCTCTCATATCAGATTGATACCGTAACCCAATACTTTCATTTTCTTTCCGTTGTTTTCTATCTGTTCGGATAACGAAGACGGAAAACTGTCCCTGAAGCTTGTTACAAACTCATACTCGTATTCATATTCATAAACACCGCTTCCAAAAGAACCAGATGATTTTAATTTCAGAATACTCTGTGACATATCCGTCTCTCCTTTTCTTATTTTTCAAATATTTCCATACTGCGTTTTAGAATACCGCTTGCGTATGAAAGCACTACACCGTAGTTTGTAACAGCAACGCCTGCATCACGGCAAATTGCGATTCTGTTCTGCATTGTTTTGGAGTTCAGCATACAACCCCCACAGTGTATCACCAAATCATACTCTGATAAATCAGCAGGGAAATCGTGATGGACACTGTATTCAAATTCGAGTTCCTTGCCGGTGTATTTGCGAAGTATGTTCGGGATTTTCACCCTGCCGATATCCTCGTGTGAGGTGTTATGCGTGCACGCCTCCGCCATAAGAATACGTGCCTTGTCGGGCAGGCAGTCAAGTGCCGCCGCACCTTCGGCAAGCGTTTTTATATCGCCCTTTGTATTTGCAAGAAGCATTGAGAATGATGTGAGCTTTATATCCTCCGGAACAATTTCTGAGACCTTTTTAAATATCTGCGAATCTGTTACCACAAGGTCAACTTTTTCAAGCGCGTCTAAAGTATCCTTTAGCTCTGTATCACGTACACATACTGCACGCATACCGTTATCAAGGCAGTCCCGAATGAGCTGTACCTGCGGCAAAATAAGTCTGCCTTTTGGTGCTTCAGAATCTATCGGGATAACGAGCACCACCATTGCTCCTCTATCAAGAAGTCCGCCAAGAAGGCTCTTTTCCTCTTTTACCGTTTTTGTGAGCTTTGATATAAGTTTTTCCCTGAAATCCTCAACCGTTTTTTCGTCTTTTACAGACACGCACACAGCATCGGGATAATCTTTTACCGCATCATTTACGCCTAAATCTGATTTGGTGAACACAAGAATGTGCGGTATTTTTCTTTTTTCAAATTCCTTGCACGCACTCTCATAAGCGGTTTTGTCAAACCCTGTTATATCAGCTGTATAAATCGCAAAATCGGTGCGGTCGAGCAACTTGTTTGTTTTTTCCTGTCTCTTGTCACCGATTTCTGTTCTATCTCCCCAACCGGCTGTATCTGTCAGAGCAACAGGCCCGAACGGAATCAGCTCCATTGCCTTTGTTACGGGGTCTGTCGTTGTACCCTCCTTTTCGGAAACTATCGCCATATCCTGACCGATAAGCTTGTTAAAAAGCGAGGACTTGCCAGAGTTTGTGTTTCCGAAAATCGTTATATGCGTTCTTAAAGATAACGGCGTTTTCTCCATAGCAATCCCCTTTCTTTTTAACCGTAGATTTTATTTAACAGTTCGTCATACTCAATTTCTTTAACTTCACCAAGTTTAAGACTATCCGGCAACCCGAGTCCGCCGATTGATACTCGTTTGAGGTATACAACCGTCTTACCCACACGTTCAAACATCCGCTTTACCTGATGAAACTTGCCCTCGGCAATCTCAACAAAAGCCTCGTGTGCATCATCGCATATCTCAAGCCGTGCCGGCTTTGCAGTGAAATCTTTAAACTCCATACCGCCGCCAAAAACAGCTTTGTCCGCCTCTTCTGCCGGCTTATCAAGCCTTGCGAAATATCTTTTATATACATTCTTTTTCGGTGATGTTATATCGTGGACAAACTCACCGTCATTGGTGAGAATTAAAAGCCCCTCGGTGTCTATGTCAAGCCTGCCTGCAGGAAATACATCAAAATGACGGTATTCTTCCGGAACAAGTTCGGTCACTATCGGATATTTCTTATCCTCTGTTGCACTCACATACCCCGCCGGCTTATTAAGTATAAGATAAACAAATCGTTTATATAAAACGGCTTGTCCGTTCACTGTAACAGCATCATTCTCACTTACCTGTGTTTCAGGCTTTATGGCAATATCGCCGTTTACGGTCACTGCTTTTTTCCTTATAAGCTGTTTTATATCCTTTCTCGACATATCGGTCGAATCGGACAGAAATTTATCAAGTCGCATAATTTTACCCACTATTTACCCACACAAAAGTTATGAAAAATATCGGCAACTACCGATTCTGATACAGTTTCGCCCGTAATCTCACCAAGGCAGTCCATTGCTCCTGCAATATCAATCGAAACTATATCGCACGGCATACCTGCCTCTAATGCATCTGCAACTCTTGTGAGTGCATCACGTGCACCGATAAGTGCCGTTTTATGACGCATATTTGTTATTATTCTGCCGTTTTCAGATTCTATTGCATCAAGTCGGCACAGTTTTTCAATTGCATCGGCAAGCGCGTCCGTACCATCACCTGTCTTTGCACTGATTTTGATTACTGTATCGTCTGCACAAAAAGCATCTTTCGTCGTTTTTGTGCCTATATCCGATTTATTAAGCAGAATTATGCGGTTTTTATCCTTTGTTGCCAGAAGGACATCTTCGTCCTCATTGTCCATATTTTCCGCACCGTCAATAACTACTATTACAAGGTCGGCACTGTCAAGATACTGCATCGATTTTGTGACACCGATTTTTTCTACAACATCATCCGTTTGGCGTATTCCTGCAGTATCGGACAAAATAAGCGGTATTCCCTTTATTGTAACACTTTCTTCTATTACATCACGTGTTGTTCCCGCAATATCGGTAACAATTGCACGCTCATCCTGTGCAAGACAGTTTAGGATGCTCGATTTTCCGACATTTGGTTTTCCAACAATCGCTGTACGTATTCCGTCACGCATCATACGTCCGTTATCGCTTGTTTCAATCAGACGTGAAACCTTATCCGCACAGCTTCGGCACACATTTTTTATATCGTCCTCTGTTACGTCTTCAAGGTCTTCGTCGGGATAGTCGATTATAACCTGCATCTCTGCACACAAATGCACAAGCTCAGCACGTACCGATTTTATCTCCTTTGACAGTGTTCCGCCAAGCTGGGATATTGCATTTCGCTGTGAAAGCTCGTTTTTTGCGTTTATAACATCAATAACCGCCTCTGCCTGTGAAAGGTCTATACGACCGTTAAGGAATGCCCGTTTTGTAAACTCGCCCGGCTCTGCCATATGTGCACCCGCTTCAATTACTGTCCGAAGCACCGCATGAGTAGTTACCGTTCCGCCGTGACAGCTTATTTCAACTGTATCCTCACGTGTGAACGTCCTCGGAGCACGCATAAGGGAAACAAGAACCTCGTCAATTTTTTCACCCTTTGTGTTTTTTATAAACCCATAGTGGATGGTATGCGACGGAGCATCTTTGAGGCTCTTGCCGCAAAATACTCTATCCGCAATTTCTATAGCATCGTGTCCGCTAATACGGATTACCGATATTCCACCTGTTCCCTGCGGTGTCGCAACAGCGGCGATTGTTCTGTCAGTTAACTTTGTCATTGATTAATCCGTTAAGCTCGTCCATAAACGTGCTCAAGTCCTCAAACTGCTTATAAACTGATGCGAAACGAACGTATGCAACCTCGTCAAGCAAGCGGAGCTTATCCATAACCATTTCACCTATTACGGTTGATTTCACTTCTCGCTCCATTGACTGTGCAAGCTCACTCTCGATATCGTCTGCGATTTTTTCCATCTGAACGATAGAAATCGGACGTTTTTCGCACGCAGTGATAATACCCTTCAACACCTTGTTGCGGTTAAACGGCTGACGTGATTCGTCCTTTTTAATAACCACCAACGCAACAGATTCAAGCTTTTCATAAGTTGTAAAACGCTTACCGCATTTTAAACACTCACGACGACGACGGATAGAGTTGTTCTCCTCTGTGGGACGTGAGTCAATAACTTTACTCTCGATAAAAGAACAGTACGGACATTTCATAATTTTTCTCCTTTTGCAACCTATATAGTTATATATGCTTTTATTATACCACATATAGTATATTTTTTCAAGAGTTTTCACTAAAATCAAATGTTTTTACAAGTACAAATTCATCGCTCATGGCAGTTATGGTATGCCACGGAACGGATATTTCCCCGATGCGAAACAGCGACGCAAGAAATCCGTAGGATTTCCGTACTATCACCGACGTAATCCGTCCGCTCACTTCGTCGATTTCAATGTCTGCCACATACCCGATACATTCTGCCGTATTTATATCAATAACCGTCCTGCGACGTAATTTCCCACCATGAAACAAAAATAACACCCCTTATACAGCTTATGAGGTGTTATTATGATTTATTTATTCTTTTTTCTGCTGACGGGCTTCAAATCGTAAATACGAATCTGTACAACAATACCAGCAACAAATATAATACCTGCAATTATCCACGTTTTTATGTCGGGGAAATAGAACCCGATAAGTGCAAGTGAACTTACGGCAGTGATAACTCCGCCTGATGCCGCAGTAACAAGTGACACGGTGAACTTTGACCTGCAAGCCGCAAGTATGCCCATAACAAGCCCGATAACGAGATCAATAAATAGCAGTGTATTCTCATTTACCGTATCCCCTGCTACATTCATTTCGGATGTCAGAATGAAAGCTAAAAGCCAGCCAAGACTGCTTATACCTATAAAATATCCCACCGCCTTGAACCTTTTAACAACAAACACGAGCAGCACGCCACAAATCGAGGCAAGTATAATCATTATGATTATACTGTTAAATACAAGTATGCCAATCATCGCACCTGCAAGTGTTCCAAAAACCAATGCACAGACCGACACAACCCATATCATCGTTTCACGGCCCTTCATTGCAATTACCACACCGAGAACGGTGAGTGCAAGAAATATTACAGCAGCCACGGCTGTGCCTGCCGCACCCATAGTATTACGGCAGAAATTAACCAAGTGTATCATAAATTCTCCTTAAACCAACACCGCCACTTTAGAGAATGGCGGTGTGATAATATTTAGCAAATTTCGCAAATCCAGCCCTCGGGAGCTTCTATTCTGCCCATCTGGATACCAGTCAATGTATCGTAAAGCTTCTTTGTAACAGGACCCATCTCGTCCATACCGCTCGGCAGGCAGATTTCCTCGCCGTGGTTGTAAATCTTACCAACAGGTGAGATAACTGCTGCAGTACCGCAAAGACCGCACTCTGCAAAGTCTTTAAGCTCTGATACGTAAACCTCACGCTCCTCTACCTCAAGACCGAGATAGTGCTCTGCAACATACATAAGTGAACGTCTTGTTACTGACGGAAGAATACTGTCAGACTTGGGTGTTACAACCTTGCCGTCCTTTGTTATAAAGAGGAAGTTTGCACCGCCCGTTTCCTCAACCTTTGTTCTTGTCTGCGGGTCAAGATACATATTCTCGTCAAAGCCGTTCTCGTGTGCATCAACGATTGCATAAAGGCTCATTGCGTAGTTAAGACCAGCCTTAATGTGACCTGTTCCCTTTGGTGCTGCACGGTCGAAGTCCGAAACACGGATAGTAAGCGGTTTTGCACCACCCTTGAAGTACGGGCCAACCGGTGTTGTGAATGCTCTGTACTGGAACTCTGTTGCAGGCTTGACACCGATTACTTCGTTTATACCGAACATAAACGGTCTTATATACAGTGATGCACCTGTGCCATACGGCGGAACATACGCCGCATTGGCCTTTACAACCTGCTTTATTGAATCTATGAACTGCTCCTTTGAAATCGGGGGCATCTTCATACGCTCTGCTGAATTTATAAGACGCTCTGCGTTCATATCCGGACGGAATGTTACTATACGTCCGTCCTCAGTTGTATATGCCTTTATACCCTCAAATATTGTCTGGGCATACTGTAAAACGCACGCACACTCACTCATCACAATCTTATCATCGTCAATAAGTGCACCCTCGTCCCACTTGCCGTCTTTATATGTTGCAACATATCTCTTGTCGGTTTTGATATAACCAAAACCGAGGTTGCCCCAGTCTATGTCTTTTTTCTCCATTGTTAAATTCTTCCTTTCAAAATATCAACTTACTTTATATTATACCACTACGGTTTGTATTTGTAAATACTTGCAGAAAAATTTTTTACATTAAATTTCTTTTTAAAAACTCTTGACATTTAAATAAAAATAGTGTATACTATATACTGTTGTTAACGATGGTCCGGTAGTTCAGTTGGTTAGAACGCTAGCCTGTCACGCTAGAGGTCGTGAGTTCGAGCCTCATCCGGATCGCCAGGCTCCGCATAAGCGGAGCCTTTCTTTTTCATAAAGGAGAATCATTATGAGTGATGAAATAAAAAAAGCAATTGAGTTGCTTAATAAGAATAATTACATAGCAGTACCCATTTCGAAAGGACAGATTTTCCTTTGTGACGGGTGTAACCAGAACGAAGCTGAATGCCGTTACAGTGCACTTGGATATACGTGTTCAAATCTCTTGTGCTTAAACCGCACCATAAAGGAACAGCTTGATGTAGAGGGTATATTAAAAGACGAAGCGGAATAACCGCTTCGTCTTTTTTGTGTTAATTTCAAAATGCCCGATGCAGGTCGTTCATTTCAGCAGATGAGGCTATACTTGTGTATGCGAGTCTGCACAATTGTGGCGAGATGCAAAGAGCTTTCTTAAAAAATAATCCGGTAATGCTCAAAGCAGGTCGTTCAATTCCGCAGGCGAGGCTATACTTGTGTATGCGAGTCTGCACAATTGTGGCGAGATGCAAAGAGCTTTCTTAAAAAATAATCCGGTAATGCTCAAAGCAGGTCGTTCAATTCCGCAGGCGAGGCTATACTTGTGTATGCGAGTCTGCGGAATTGGGCGAGATGCAAAGAGAATTTCCGGATTAGAATACCTCTATTTCGCTTATTGCTATATCCTGCCAGTCGCCATAGTAGCTGTCAAGGACTGTAATTGATATGTAGTCTGTGTATACAGGCTCATCAAGCTTAAAGCTGAGCATTGCACGGTAGTTGTCAATACCGAATGTAACTTCCTTTTCACCGCCACGGTATGATATTCTTGCACGTGTGATACGGCGGTTTCTTGTGTATGTCTTTTCAGACTTACAGTAACCGTTTGTCATACGTATTCCCGTAACGTACTGGTCGTTATGTGCATTAAGAGTTATGGTCGGGATAGACTCAATATTTCTGTCGGGTGTCCATGCTGTACGCATATCGCCATCCACTGCATATTCAGGATAATAATACACAATTTCACCCGTTGAGCTGTCCTTATCATGTCCGCGTGTACTTGATGCTACAACCCAGTCAAACTGCGGCGGTGCCGGCGTCGGCGTTTCCACTGCAACCTCGGCGGGCTGTACCGAATACTCTTCATTATCATTATCGTTTCCGCCAAACAAGGCATACGCACCTATTCCTACCGCAATTGCAACAAGCACTGCCAGAATTATTATAAGAACTGTCACAGTGGTGTTCTTCTCCTTTTGCGGCTGTGGCTGATACACAGGCGGTACCGGAGTATGAGCCGGTGTCGGCTGTGGTGCCGGAGCCGGTTCGGGCTCTCTTGTCCGCTTTCCGCAACCCGGACAGAACACATCACTTTCAAAGATTTCCATTCCGCAGTTCTGGCAGAATGTTCCGTTTTTCATATTTTCCATTTTCTGCTCTGCACCGCATACCGGACAGAACTTGTCACCTGCACCCAACTGGGCACCGCATTTTTCACAATTCATAAAAACCACCCTTTATAGTTTAATATATTTACATTATAACAGATACTTTTACATTTGTCACGTAATTTTTGTATTTTTCTCCATTTCTATTGAATTTTTTGTCAAAATATGATATTATCAGCTTATGGTTCTGAAAGGAGTTTTTAGAATGGATAGAAATAAACACGTAAAAAAGAATAATAAACCGCTTATCTTCGTGCTTCTTGCACTCATTATAATAACGGTGCTCATAATCGCACGGATGATGATGAAGCCGGAAACGGATTTGCACGTTAATGAGGACAGTGTCCTGTTAACTTCGTCTGCCACGGAGGGGCCAACGCCCGAACCAACATCTTCGCCAACACCTGAACCGGTTATACGGCGTGGAACGTCAGAGCCGATTCCCGAGGATATAAGAGCATCAATGCAGGGCAAGTCAATGAAGAGTAATGCATCGGTTAAATTTGACGATTTGCGGTATCTTACCATTCCTCATTATGATTTTGACTATAACGTGACTACAGGCCATCTCGTAGTCGCAGCACCGCTTGCGGAAGAGGTTCTTGATATATTCGCAGAGCTGTTTGATGCAAAGTACCCTATTGAGCGTATGGAGCTTATTGATAAATACAACGCCGATGATTTCACATCAATCGAGTATAACAACACATCAGCATTTAACTACAGACCGGTATCAACCGGCACGGGTAAGCTTTCAAATCACGCCTTTGGACGGGCTATTGATATAAACCCACAACAAAATCCGTATGTCTACAGTAATGGCACAGGTGCACACGAAAATGCACGTGAGTTCTGGAAACGTGATATAAGCAAATGGTCTCGCGAAATTGACCGTGCGGCATACATAGGAAACGACACTGTGATATACCGCATCTTCAAAAAATACGGTTGGACATGGGGTGGTGACTGGTCATCAGCAAAGGATTATCAGCATTTTGAGAAATGAAAAATGGACTGCGTTGCAGTCCATTTCTTAGTTATAGGTCAATCTGAATGATATGTTTTCGCCTGAATTATATTGCAGGTCGCATTCATATCCTACGCCCTTGTCATTGAGCTTGTCAATCAATGCGTAGAAATTATCACGAGATGTCATATAATAACCACCCGAATTCTTAACACCCATTTCGCTCATTGTGCTTACAACAGCACCCATATCATCACTCTGTACGTGCAAATAGTCAGAAATCACACTCGGTGTTCTTCTGTTCCTTTCAACATTGTAATGACCGTATGCTATCTGCGGCCCATCTTCCTTTATCTGATAATCTTCAACATCGTGTACATTATCAGGTGTCGGTGCCGGAGCTACCGTATGTGCAGGAGTCTTCTCTGCTTCAGCCTTGGGAGCTTCTGTCTTTACCGGTGCCTTTGTAGCAGTAACTGCCGGTTTTGACGGCTTCTTCTCTGGGGTTTGTGAAACCACCTTTTGGGTAACCTTTTTCTCAGCCCTTGCCGGCTCGGAATCAGGCTTTTCCGGTTCGGGAGCAACTTCTTCTGCAGGAGCTTCCACAGTTTGCGGAGTGCTTACTACAGTTTCACTTATTACTCCGTCTGTTCCGTCATTTGTAATGGTTTCTTTTATATATCCGTTATTGATGCCTACTGCAAGACCTATTGCAAGACAAGCTGCAACAGTCGAAAGAACTCTGAAATTCCATCTGAATCCTACAACTACGGTCTTTTCGGCATCAAGCTTCGCATTTACTTTGTCAATAAGCGATTCGGGAGCTTTCGGTGACGGAATTGACGCAAGATTTCCTATTACAGATTTGAAAAACTCAAGCTCTTTGCGGCAGGTTTCACATTCAGCTGTGTGTTTTTCCATTTCAATGCGTTGCTCATCAGTTAATGATTCATAATTATCAAGCAACTCAAAAAACTCTGAACAAATCATGGTAATTCCTCCTTTCCCTTTACTTATTACAATATTTTAGACGATAGATTATGAAAAAAGTTCCCGTTTATCGGATAATTTTTTGCGTAATGCATTTCTTGCCCTGTTCAGCCTTGATTTTACAGTTCCGTTAGGAATTTTCAGTATTGCTGATACTTCATCATACGAAAGCTGTTGTATATCCGACAAAACAAGCACCTCTTTATACTCAGGCTTTAAGCTGTTTATCGCCTCACGCACAAGTGCCTGTGTTTCACTCAATTCGACCTTTTCCTCAGGCGTGGGTGCGTCGGATTTTATTTCTTTTATCGGTCCGTCATCAGTGTCATCTGTATCAATGCTCGTCACAACTGAGTGCTTCTGGCGTTTACGCAGAATATCGTTGCACGAGTTACGGCATATCACATACAGCCACGTGGTAAAAGCTGAATCGCCTTTAAATGAGGATATTGACTTGTATGCTTTTATAAATGTATCCTGTGCAGCGTCTTCAGCATCCTGATAGTCTGAAAGAATATTATATGCCATACCAAATACAAGATTCTGATGCTTCTGCATTATTTCTGTAAACGCATCACGGTCACCGTGCTTGCAACGCTCTATAAGCTCCTTATCTGTCAATACCTCACCACCTTCCATATGTATTTTAATTAGGGTTAATAATTCTTTATTCTTTCCGTATATGCATCAAATGATGCTTTTATATCTGCCAGACAGTCACCGCCGAATTTCTCAACAAATGCGTTTGCAATCTCAAACGCAACCGCCGCCTCGACTACCACCGAGCATGCTGGCACCGCACACGCATCCGAGCGTTCAACTGATGCCTTATGTTCTTTTTTGTCGATTATGCTTGCGGTTTTTAACGGGTTGTACAGTGTGGGAATAGGCTTCATTGCCGCACGTACCACTATCGGCTCACCGTTTGACATACCACCCTCTATTCCGCCTGCGTTGTTTGTTATACGACCGAAACCGTCCTGATATACAATCTCATCGTGTACGTTTGAGCCGTGAGTTTTAGCAGTTTCAAAGCCCATTCCTACTTCAACGCCCTTTATCGCCTGAACGCTCATAACAGAGAATGCCAGACGTGCGTCAAGCTTTCTGTCGTAATGCACGTAACTACCCAAACCTACCGGCACACCCGAAACCACAGTTTCGACTACACCTCCGCAGGATTCGCCCGATTCCTTGATTTTGTCTATATATTCCATTGCTGCCTTTTCAGATTCGGCATCACCAAAACCTACAGGTGACTCTGCTACACGGCAATAGAATCCGTCAGCAGTTGTATCTGCATTGTCTGACACCTCACCGATTGATACAACACGGCTCTTTAGTTCTACACCAAACGGCTCTATAAGCTGACGTACCAACGCCCCAACAGCAACTCTTGCCGCAGTTTCACGTGCAGATGCACGTTCAAGCACGTTTCTTAAATCGTGGTGGTCGTATTTCATACCGCCCGATAAATCTGCATGGCCCGGACGTGGGAATTCAACAGATTTCTCGCCATTTGACTCCTCTGTGCCCATTATCTTGCTCCAGTTTGCCCAGTCACGGTTTTCTATCTTAATTGCAATCGGGCTACCAAGTGTCACTCCTCCTCGGATACCCGACAGAATTTCTGCCGTATCCTTTTCTATAAGCATACGACCGCCTCTGCCGTAACCTTTCTGACGCTTTGCAAGCTGTTCGTTTATTTTTTCAAGACTTATATTAAAGCCGGCAGGAACTCCCTCTATTATGACTGTAAGACATTTTCCGTGTGTCTCTCCGGCTGTGAAATAACGTAGCATATTTTAAAGTCCTTTCTATACATACTTATACATAGTATATTGTATCACTTTTCGCCTTTTTTTTCAACCCCTGTACGAAATTTGTTTGAAAAACAGCAAAAAATGCGTGTTCAATCGGAAGAATTGATAAAAACAACACTCTTTATGGTAAAGACAAAATTTCATTTGTATTATATAATACAGGTACATTCAAGAAAAAGGAGAGCAGTAATGATAAAAGGAAATGCAATCGTAGGGCAGTCAGGCGGACCAACAGCAGTAATCAATTCAAGTCTTGCCGGCGTATTTAAAACCGCCCGTGATAACGGAATCCAAAAAATCTATGGTATGAAAAACGGATTAAGCGGATTTATCAGGGAAGAATTTGTTGACCTGACAGACTATATAAAAAGCGGTCTTGATATTGAGCTTTTGAAAAGAACTCCATCATCTTTCCTTGGCTCATGCCGTTACAAATTGCCCGATTATACCACTGACAGTAGCGTTTATGAGAAAATTTTCAGTATACTAAAGAAATATGATATTAAGTATTTTTTCTACATCGGTGGCAACGATTCTATGGATTCTGTTGCAAAACTTTCTGCATATGCTGACGAAATAGGCTCCGATATAAGATTTATGGGGGTGCCGAAAACCATTGACAACGACCTTGACAAAACAGACCACACACCCGGATACGGAAGTGCATCCAAGTACATAGCATCGGTTGTAAAGGAAATTATACTTGATAACCGTGTATACGGTACAGAGGGTGTTGCCGTTGTTGAAACTATGGGACGAAACGCCGGCTGGCTCGCCGCCGCTTCTGCACTCGCTAAAACAGATGACTGTGCAGGACCTGACCTGCTATGTCTGCCGGAGGTAGCTTTTGATTATAACTGGTTCTATAACAGGATAAATGAAATACGAAAAGATAAAAAGTCAATGGTAATCGTTGTGTCAGAAGGCATAAAAACCGCAAGCGGAAACTACCTCTGCGAGGAAAACAACGAAAAACGTGTCCGTGACGCATTCGGTCACGCATCACTTGGCGGAACGGCGATGTTCCTCACGCATTTCTTGAGAACAGAAATGGGAATTAAGACACGTGAGAATATATTAGGATCACAACAACGCAGTGCATCACATATTGTATCAAGAACGGACATTACCGAAGCATTTGTCGCAGGCGGCAGTGCCGTACAGGCAGCACTCGAGGGACAAAGCGGAAAAATGGTAACATTCCGACGCTTGTCTGATGACCCGTATAAAATTGATGTTTCACTATGCAATGCATCGGAAGTCGCAAACGTCGAGAAAAAAATCCCCGATGAATGGATTGATAAAACAAACGGTTATGTGTCGCAGGAGTGCATAAACTACATAAAACCGCTTATCATCGGCGAACTCACACCATTTATGGTTGACGGTATGCCGATGCATATGCATCTGTAAAGCACACCCGCACGGATTTTGGCTCTTGATTTTAGTTGTAGAATAAACGAAACTCACCCGACGGCGTACACCGGTACGTTGAGTGGTGAGTTTCGTTTATAGCAAAAAGGAATTCGCACTAAAACGAATTCCTTTTTGTGTTCTACACTAAAAGCATTGCCAAAATTACGGCTGTTTGCCGATATATGCAAGAATGCCTCCGTCTACATAGAGAATGTGACCGTTTACAGCATTTGATGCATCTGATGCAAGGAATACTGCCGGGCCGCCCAACTCATCGGGGTTAAGCCATCTGCCTGCAGGTGTTCTTGCACAGATGAATGAATCGAACGGATGCTTTGAACCGTCTTCCTGCGGCTCACGAAGCGGTGCAGTCTGCGGTGTTGCTATGTAACCCGGTCCGATACCGTTACACTGAATGTTGTACTGTGCGTACTCTGCACAGATGTTTCTTGTGAGCATCTTCAAACCGCCCTTTGCAGCAGCATAAGCTGATACAGTTTCACGACCAAGCTCTGACATCATTGAACAGATGTTTATAATCTTACCGTGTCCCTTCTTTATCATACTCGGGATAACTGCCTTTGCACAGATAAACGGTGCGTTAAGGTCAACGTCGATAACCTGACGGAACTCAGCTGCTGACATCTCGTGCATCGGTATTCTCTTGATGATACCTGCATTGTTTACGAGGATGTCGATAACGCCAACTTCTGCCTCTATCTTCTTAACCATGTCATTTACCATATCTTCGTTTGTAACGTCGCAAACATAACCCTTTGCGTCGATACCGTCTGCCTTATAGCTCTCAAGGCCCTTGTCTACAAGCTCCTGCTTAATGTCGCAGAAAACAATCTTTGCACCCTGTGCAGCAAAAGCTGTTGCGATACCGTAGCCAATGCCGTATGAGCCACCTGTTATAAGAGCAACCTTGCCCTCAAGGCTGAATAGCTTTGAAAAATCCATTTCAAATTCCTCCTGATTTTATATGTTAATAGTATTATATCACAATATCTTCCATATTTCAAGTGATAAACAAAAAAATCGCAGTCGATGACTGCGATTTTTTAGTAGTTAGTTGTTTGATGTTATAAATCTCTGAAGAATAGTTGCAATTTCTGCTCTTGTTGCCTTATCCTGCGGTTCGAGTGTTTTATCTGTCTTACCGTTAATAAGTCCGCTACCTACCATGTATTGCATTGCAGATACTGCATAATCCGAAATTTCAGAGTAGTCATCACGTTCACTGATTTCTGCGCTCTTATTTACATCATAACCTTTGTATGTTGCATATCTGTGCATAATTGTTGCAATCTGCTCACGTGTGATATTTGCATCAGGTGCAAAAACGTTATCTGTGTATCCGTCAACTATTCCGTTAGCTTTTGCCCATGCAACAGCCTTTTCATAGTATGAACCTGTTGCAACATCGTCAAATGCTACTTCTGTATCTACCGCAGGCTCACCATCGTTACGGTAAAGAATTGTTACAAGCATTGCTCTTGTCAGAGTAGCGTTCGGAGCAAATTCAGTATCTGATACACCGTTCATAAGCTTGTTTTCTACTGCAAACTTAACAGCATCAGCATACCATGCATCAGCCTTAACATCACTAAATGGTGTCTTTGCCACATCTTCCGGTTTTTCTGTCGGCTCCGGCTCAACTGTTACGGTTTCTTCCCATTTAGCATAAAGAGTCGTGTCTTTCTTAACTATATCAGCAAAATCATGCGGTGTTGTGAGTTCCGCATCACTGTACCAGCCTACAAAGGTATAACCATTCTTTGATGGTATTGCCGGCTCTGTTACAGATGTATTCTTTCTCACGCTCTTGTTTGAAATCTTACTTCCGCCGTTTGTTTCAAATTTAACTGTGTATGTTGAGTCACCACCGCCGGTAGCCTGTTTTACAAATTTTGCAACGAGGTCTTTATTTTCATTTGCTACAAACGTATATGTCGTATTTGTTGAAACTGTTTCATTACCAACCATCCAACCGTTAAACACAAAACCACGTGTAGGTGTTGCCACAACTGTTACTGTGCTTCCCTTTATATAGCTTCCTGCACCTGTTACTGTACCGCCATCTGCCGTAGCTGTAATTGTAGCAACATTATCTGTTGTTATTGTGCTGTTAAGCTCTGTAGTTGTAACTGTGTAGTTATCTGACTTTTCGCCTTCAAGCTCAAAACCTGTTACTTTTACATTTGATGTTGTTTCATTAACTGCATCAATAATTTCAAGATTGAGCTTGTCAAAGTTAAGTGCAACTGCGGTGTCACCACTTAATACACCGTCAAGAACTGCCGTCTTTGCATCCAAATCTACAGATGTTACTGTAACGCCCTTTTTGTTTACAACAAGCTTCTGTGTGTTTGTAAATACCGCATAATCAGCATTACCCGGCTCTGTTACTGTGATGTCAGTTTCGCCTGCAGCCTTGATTGTGATTGTTCCGTCTGCGGCAATTTCTGCAACGTCTGTGTTACTGCTCGCGTACGCAAATGCTGAAAGGTTTGCTGTTTCATCAGGAGTTACTGAAACTGCAAAATCAGCATCGCCGTATGTCTTTTCGCCTATTGTTGCAACAACAATCTCCTGCGGTGTCTTATCAACTACCGTAAGCTTACCCTTAACAAATGTCAATGCATAGTTATTTCCGGCAGTAACTGTTCCTTGTGTGATGTCGAACTCACCAAGTCTTGTACCATCTGCATTTACTGACAATGTACCTGTGATTGAATCACCCGAAACGAGTTCTCCTGCTGTAATGTCATATTCCAATGTCGGAACAGGATTGTTCTGCTTTATTGTGTAGCTCTTTGCTGTAACTGTAAGATTTTTCTGGTCAATTTTCATTGTTGCATTAAGCACCAAATCATTGTAGCCGTCTTTCGAAACTGTCGCTTTAACTGCGTATATACCAGCCTCTGTCGGCTTTTCTGTGCTACCGTCGTATGTGTATGTAACAGTCGCACCACTCGGCACTGTTCCCGAAACTGCCATGCCTTTTTCTGCACCATCGTATGTATAGGTCTTGTTTGCAAGTGACAATCCCACAAAATCCTTTTTAGGGCTCTCTGCCCAAGGATGTTTTGCAAATCCAAGTTTACCGTTTAAATCCCATATAGCGAAAAAATCCCCCTGAGATTGTATATCTTTAAATTCGCCAATTCTATCACCATTTGAATCAAATAATACACGAGATTCATAATCATCCGTATAAGCGCAGATTAAGTTATCACTTTTCCACGTTATATATTCATAGATTACAGGGACTATTACGTCTCCGTCATTATTTATAATTCCCTGTTTCTTTGTTTCCTTATCCGTTACACATATCAAATTATCCGAATACTTCCAAAGATTCTCATATTGGGAGAATATAATCTCTCCTTTTTCATTTACATACGAATATACGCTTCCTATAGAGGGCCCATCAAGTTGTAACTCATAGCAGTTTTTATTTAGATAATCTGGTAGATATTGGTGAAAAATACTCCATTTATGATATATTGTCTCATTACTGTATTGTGCCACAATTTCATCGAATTTATTTTTTACTATAGCTGTTTTTTCCGGAAAACTCTCACCTTTTGAATTTGTCAGAATGCCATCAACCAAAAACTCATCAGTATTACATAGAGGTATACCCCTAATAGTGTTAAATACATTTACCGAGCCCTTTATGTTTAGAATGTTTCCTGTTTCCCGATCTATAATTATATTGTTATTATTTCCATCATCAATACACGCTACAAAATATTCCGACCAGTTCACTTCTTCATACTTGACGTCGCATATAATATTTCCTTTTGTATCAATAATTCCCCATTTACCATCTTTTTTACACCCAAGCCATCCAAGATCATCCATTTCAAATATAGAATCATATTCGGCAGGTATCACTATGTTGCCTTCCAAGTCCACAAATCCATACTCCCATGGTCCTCCGTAGTTATCATGTTCTTCTGTTTCTACTTCGATTCCGACCAACTTTGCTTCTTCAATATAACCCCATATTTCGTGATCCAATTCGAGAATCACATCACCATTACCATCTATAATTTTGCCTTTTCCGTCTATATTTACAGCACACAATCCGTCACCAAGATATAATTCTAATGACTCATCCAACATAATAATATTATCCATAATTACATTGTTTCCACTATCAACGAATTTATATGTGCTACCATCTTCTGACACTTGCCATATACCTTCGTTATAATGCTCACCCTCTACGTATTCATATTCAAGAGAAGGCTCTATTATCCACTCAAAGAACTCCGAGGCTTGTGCAACTGTTCCCGACAAGAGAACAACTGTCATAAACATGCTTACTACAGCTAAAAATTTTCTTTTCATAAATTTTCTCCTTTCAAACTCTGCCAGTTTATCAGCAGACTTGCAGTCATATACTGCATTTTTTGGTTTGTTGTTTTATGTTGTAAATTTTTAAAGTACAGTAACAATTTCTGCTTTTGTTACTTTGTACAACAGTTCAAGAAATAGGTATTTATTTTACTGCCCATAACCCCCTTTCTTTTCAATTCCGCTCTCTATCCCCGATTGACGTTCCAATATACTTACTCGTCTGAAGCACTGGTCTTTCATTCGATCCATCGTATCGTCCAAAGACACTATTGCACTATAATAAGCATCATAAATCGGTTTCACATTATCGGCTGTCAACTCTTTTGATTTATCTCGCAACACACCTTCTTTTGATAATGCCAAGATATAGTAAGCGTATCCTATATTGATAGACGGTTGGTCTTCTGACATTTTTACTGTTCTTTCAAGAACAGGTACACATTCCTCATATCTTCCATTTTCGAAAAGACTATCCGCATAATTGAGTGCACACTGCGGACATATTTTCAGCGACTCTAAAGCTTCTTTTAATGCTTTTTGGGCTAAATCATGCTTATTTAACAATTCATAAAAATCGTGCTCGACCATATATGCACGCTCGTCATTTGGTTTATACTCTTTGTAATCAGAAATTAATTTTTCTATCTCGTCTATAATTTCATCTTCTTGTGCCTTACTCTTTGAATACTGAATATAAACCATATGAAAGTCAATAGAAAAATGGAATGCTCTCCAACTCCAAAATCTTCTATCGATTTTTGCCAGTTTATCATAGTAATACGGACTTATTTCTGATAATGCCCGACATTTCAGTCCGTATTCCAATAAATCCGCAAGAATATCTGTCGATTTAGGATATCTTTTTAGTCCATGCTCCAACAAAAATACTGCGTTGTCATAATCATCCATCCTAACCAACCCCACCGAAGCATTATGATAATCATCCTCACTTCCGGCAATAGTTTCTGCATTTATGACATAATCCATTATTTCTTTAATTTTCAAATAATCCTCTTCTGTATATGCTGCAACTATTTTTTGTATTGCCACATTAATCGATGGAATATATAAAGCCATTTCCATTTTTTCCTTTCTCACGCTCTTTATCTTCTTCAATGCCATTTTCAATCACTTGAAAAATATTCTTATTCATCTGAGTTTTTGTTGTATCATCTTTTTTACGTTTTGTTTTCACTTTGTTGTTATCAATTTTCGGGCGCTCAACACCGTCAATAGTTTTAACTATTCGATTCACAGCAGAATTCAATCTTTCCTCTACACTTTCTGCTTTAGGACGTCTTGCGAATTTATAAGTCGCATTGGTCACGCCAAACCAATCTGACATCATTTTTATTTGATTATTGAATGGTGCAATACAATATGTACGATTTCGTCCCAAAAATCCAAGGAATAGTCCTAGTTCAAATACAACATTATCTCTTGGTGCATAACGAACTTGACCTCTGAACTCGATTTTGTCATCAGGTGTCATTAACATTATTGCATAGCCTTCATTATTTTTTAATTCACATGCTTTTTTATATAAACTTTCAATGGTTGTCTTTCCTACAGGAAACACGCCATCATCATTCCATAAAATACATCGAATATTATATTTCTGCAACCGTTTGTTCAAAAGTTCTTTTAATTTTTGTGCATAAACTAATCCTTCTCCTGAACATCCTATAAATACTTCTTTCATTCCTTTGTATCTCCCCCTTTCTTCCGTTCATAAAACTAAAACCCCCCTCCTGTCAAATATTAGTATACCATAGTATTTTTATTTTGTCAAGTAAAATTGTATAATAGTATATGAATTATTGACCGAAAAGGGGTGAAAAAATGTTAAACGAACAAATAAAAAAACTCCGCACAGCGTGCGGAATTACACAGGTACAGCTTGCAAAATCGCTCGGTGTTACGAAGCAAAGTGTGTCCAACTGGGAGAATGATAATATACAACCGTCGATTGATATGTTGATACGCCTTGCAGAGTTTTTTCAGGTTTCTACAGACTATATGCTTGGGCTTGATACCAAAGAGACAATTGACGTTACAGAACTCACCAACGAAGAAATCGCTCATATTAGATTCATCATTTCAGATATTACAAGCAAACAAAAAAACCGCAGTCGATGACTGCGATTTTATTTGTTTAGTATCTCTATCATTTCCTTTGGTGTTACAACAAATGCTTTTTTAGGAAAATGCTTCAAGTTTCCGGTCACAAGATATGCATCAACCTCTTTTCGTGCTTCCATAACGATTTCATAGAAAACTGCATCATCAGGGTCAGGCATATACTCCTCTGTTGGTGTTGAATCAACATAAATTGCTTGCTTTTTCAATTCATTAATCAAATTAATAACGTAATCAATTGGAAAATGAAATTTTTTACGGCTTAATACTTCAAGATATTCATTTAGTATTTCTTCATTCACAAGCAAATTTATATTTCCGACCAACACTTCCTTGAGAACCAATGCCGGCATAGAATCATTTTTCAGCATTGCAGATACTATTACATTGGTATCTATGACTGCAAAATACTTCATTTCTTAACTCCTCGCTCTGCGTTCCTTTCTGTATGCTGAAATCTCATTGTTAATGTCATCAAGGGACATTTCAGCCACTCCGTTTTCTGATGCACTTTTATTTATCTCATCCATAAATTCCAATGCTTTTGTTGCACTGTAATTTTCTTTAGGAAGAACCATACTGAATGGTATGCCGTTAACTGTTACAGACCTTTTAAGAAACATTCTCATTGCTGTAGAAAGGTCAATTCCCAGTTTCTCATATAAAGCTGTTGCTTCATTTTTTAAATCATCATCAATTCTGAATTGTACAATAGAAGTTGCCATAATTTTCTCCTCCTTTATGCATTTTTACCTCTTTGTATTTCAATTATACTATATTGTATGACAAATGTCAATATAGTATACAAAAAATCGCAGTCGATGACTGCGATTTTTCGTTTGTTTGATTAGTCAACCAACTCAAGAATTGCCATCTGAGCTGCGTCACCACGACGCTCACCCAACTTGTAAATTCTTGTGTATCCACCGTTTCTATCAGCATACTTCGGAGCGATTTCGTTGAACAGCTTAGTTACAACGTCCTCCTTTGTGATATATGCCAAAGCCTGACGGCGTGCTGCAAGAGTGCCCTTCTTGCCAAGAGTTATCATCTTTTCAGCCATGCTTCTTGTTTCCTTTGCACGTGTAAGAGTTGTTGTCATCTTACCGTTCTCAAGGAAGCTTGTAACCTGGTTACGAAGCATTGCTCTTCTCTGATCTGTGGGCATTCCTAATTTTCTCTGTCCCGGCATAACCGTACCTCCTTAATCTTCTTCTTTCTTAAGGCAAAGACCTAATTGATATAGTTTGTTAATTACTTCTTCAAGCGACTTTCTGCCGAGGTTTCTTACCTTCATCATGTCTTCTTCTGACTTGTTTGAAAGATCCTCTACAGTGTTGATACCTGCACGCTTTAAGCAGTTATAGGAACGAACTGAAAGGTCAAGCTCTTCGATAGTCATCTCAAGTACCTTTTCCTTCTTGTTCTCTTCCTTCTCAACAATAACGTCTGTGTTCTTCGCTTCCTCTGAAAGGTCTACGAACAAAAGCAATAGCTCGTTCATAATCTTTGCTGCAAGCGAAACAGCGTCATCGGGCTTAATAGTTCCGTTTGTCCATACTTCAACTGCGAGCTCCTCGCGGTCTGTGTACTGACCTACACGTACATTTTCTACTGTGTAGTTAACCTTTGTTACAGGTGTGTAGATTGAATCCATCGGAATAACACCTATAATCGGCTGAAGCTCTGCCTTGTTTCTTTCAGCAGATACGTATCCTCTGCCCTTTGATATTGTAATCTCTGCATTGAGCTTTGCATCTGAATTGAGCGTAGCGATGTGGAGTTCAGGGTTGAATATCTCAACGTCACTGTCACACTTGATATCGCCTGCTGTTATTTCCTGTGCACCCTTTGCATCGATATAAACAGTCTTTACTTCATCACTGTGAAGCTTGATAGCCATTTTCTTGAGATTAAGAATAATCTCGGTTACGTCCTCTAATACGCCCGGAACGGTTGAGAACTCGTGCTGTATTCCCTCTATCTTTATAGAAGTACAAGCAGCACCCGGTAGAGATGAAAGCAATATTCTTCTCAATGAGTTACCAATCGTTGTACCGTAACCACGCTCTAACGGTCCTACGACAAACTTTCCGTATCTGCCGTCTGCGCTTAATTCTGTACACTCAATATTCGGCTTTTCCATTTCTATCATATCGGAACCCTCCTTCTAAACTTAACCGGCATATTCTGCCAATTCAACATATATTCATTCCACTTACCGAGGGTAAAGTATTATATGCGACACGCTGACGCATATAATAACCCGAGCGGGTCAGTGAATACCAGAATGTATTCACCAAACGCCACTTTAGTGTTATTATTTTGAATAAAGCTCGACAATAAGGTGTTCCTGAACATCGTAGTCGATGTCTTCTCTGTCTGAAAGCTGAAGCACTCTGCCCTCAAGCTTGTTCTTGTCCATGCTGAGCCACTTCGGGATTATTCTCTTCTCGTTAGCCTCAACGATTTCCTTGATTCTTACTGAAGACTTGCTCTTCTCTCTTACAGCAACTACATCGCCAGCCTTCACAAGGTATGACGGGATGTCTACTTTGTTGCCGTTTACAAGGATATGACCGTGGTTAACGATCTGACGTGCTTCCCTACGTGTGTTTGCAAGACCGAGTCTGAATACTACGTTGTCAAGTCTTGACTCAAGAATCTGAAGAAGATTCTGACCTGTGATACCTGACTGCTTTGTAGCCATCACATAGTACTTCTTGAACTGCTTCTCCAACAATCCGTAGATAAACTTAACCTTCTGCTTTTCGTTAAGCTGTATGCCGTATTCCGACTGCTTCTTTCTTGACTGCTTCGGATTTCTGTTTGTGCTCTTATCGTAACCCATTACTGACGGCTCAATGCCGAGAGTCTTACATCTTTTTACGATAGGCTGCATATTTCTTGCCATGCTATTAACCTCCTATACAATTCACTGATTAAACTCTTCTTCTCTTCGGCGGTCTGCAACCGTTGTGAGGAATCGGAGTAACGTCCTTAATCATTGTAACGCTAAGACCTGTTGCCTCTAAAGCTCTGATTGCAGCTTCACGACCGGCACCCGGTCCCTTTACGTATACTTCTACAGTCTTCATGCCGTGCTCTTTTGCAGCTTTTGCAGCTGTTTCAGCAGCTGTCTGTGCAGCAAACGGAGTGCTCTTTCTTGAACCTCTGAAGCCAAGACCACCTGCGCTTGCCCATGAAATTGCATTTCCGGCTGTATCAGTGATTGTAACTATTGTATTGTTAAAGGTTGAGCGGATATGAGCTGCACCCTTTTCAATGTTCTTTCTATCACGACGACGTGTACGTGTAGTTTTCTTTGCTACTTTAGCCATTTACGAGTCCCTCCTTAATTATTTCTTTTTACCTGCTATGGTCTTTTTCGGACCTTTGCGGGTTCTTGCGTTATTCTTTGTGTTCTGTCCTCTTACAGGAAGGCCCTTTCTGTGTCTGATACCACGGTAACATCCGATTTCCATCAAACGCTTAATGTCCAAAGCAACCTGTCTTCTCAAGTCACCCTCAACCGTGTATTCATTGTCAATTGTTTCACGAAGTGAGTTAACCTCGGCGTCTGTAAGATCCTTTACTCTTGTATCCGGATTGATGCCTGCCTGAGCGAGTATCTTCTGACTGCTCTTGAGGCCTATTCCGTAGATATAAGTAAGACCGATTTCAACTCTCTTGTCTCTTGGTAAGTCAACACCTGCTATTCTTGCCATACTTTTCTACACCTCCATTAAAGATATCATCAAAAAATTATAAGTGTTGTGTTTCCGGCTTACGCCCTGTAAACCGGTTTAAAATTAAGGTATGTGATTAACCCTGCTTCTGCTTATGTTTTGGGTTTTCACAGATTACCATAATCTTGCCTTTTCTTTTAATAACCTTGCACTTTTCGCAAATAGGTTTTACTGACGGACGTACTTTCATTTTACTACCTCCTACTAAATTACTTAGAACGCCATGTTATTCTGCCGCGTGTCAAATCGTAAGGACTCATTTCCATGGTAACCTTATCACCGGGCAAAATCTTGATGTAGTTCATTCTCAGCTTGCCTGAAATGTGAGCCAATACCTGGTGGCCGTTTTCAAGCTCTACTTTAAAGTTTGCGTTGGGCAGAGTTTCTATTACTGTGCCTTCAACTTCTAAAACGTCATCCTTAGCCATTATTTTACTCCTTTATGAGTTTAGAAACCGCCGCAGCATATAGTTTTCTGCTGTGCCGCCATCAATACAAGCCGCGATTTCTTCCGATACGTTATAACTTCCCTGTATGTGCTTGAGCTTCTTTTTCTTAGGAGCTTCAAGCTTACGAGTCTCACCGTCTGCAACATATACATAGTTGGGTTCGGTTTTAACTACCATAAAAGCTTTTCCGTTGTCACGGCCCGCTATTGAGCGAACCACCTGTCCTATACGATATTCCATACCGCACCTCTCCTACAGAGTCAGGATTTCGCAGCCATCACGGGTTATAACAACAGTGTTCTCGTAATGTGCTGCCAGGCTGCCATCCGCAGTTACTACTGTCCAGTCATCATCGAGCACGCCTACACGGTAGCTTCCGGCTGTTACCATCGGCTCAATCGCCAATGTCATTCCCGCCGCAAGTCTTATTCCTCTGCCTGCTGTTCCGAAATTCGGGACTTCAGGGCTCTCGTGTAATTCTCTGCCGATACCATGACCGACCAGGTCACGGACAACGCCGTAGCCTCGTTCCTCTAAGAATGTCTGAATTGTATGCGAAACATCGCCAAGTTTCACACCGTGCTTTATTACCGATATTCCCTCGAAAAAGCTCTGCTTTGTGTCGTCGATAAGCTTTTGAGCCTCGTCCGAGATTTTGCCGACTCCGAACGTTCTTGCAGCGTCCGAGTGCCAGCCGTCTAAGATACAGCCCATATCAATGCTTATTATGTCGCCGTCACGAAGAATTGTCTTTGTCGACGGTATTCCGTGAACAACCTCATCGTTTACCGATGCACAGATTGTTGCAGGATATCCGTTGTAGTTTAAGAAATTCGGTGTAGCACCATGCTTTTTGTAAAAATCATACGCAATGGTGTCAAGCTCTTTAGTCGTTATTCCCGGCTTTATCTTATCTTCAAGTATCAGGAACAGCTCCTTTGTGAGCTTGCACGATTCACGCATTTTATCAATTTGTTTAGCTGATTTAATGGAAATCATTAAATCACACTCCAAGTCCAAGAGCCTTCGCTACATTTGCAGTTGTATCTGCGAGCTCCTCTTCACCCTGTGCAACAGCTAAGATACCCTTTGCCTGATAGAACTCTTTAATCGGTTCTGTCTGCTCGTGATATACATTCAGTCTGTTCTGGATGGTTTCAGGAACATCGTCCTTTCTGCAAATCAGCTCTCCGCCACAGTTATCGCAGATACCCTCTTTTTCGGGCTTCTTTGAAATGATGTTATAAGGTGTTCCGCACTTTGAACATTCACGTCTTGAAGAAAGTCTTTCGACAATCTTGCTGTCGTCAACCTCAAGTAACAACACCTTGTCTATCGTAACACCTGCAGCATCGAGTGCTTCTGCCTGTGCCGTTGTTCTGGGGAATCCGTCAAGGATAAATCCCTTTTCACAATCCGGCTGTGACAAACGCTCTTTTACTATTGCAACTATGACATCGTCCGGAACAAGTTTGCCGTCGTTTATATACTGTTCAGCGAGCTTTCCGACCTCTGTCTGTTCCTTTATAGCGGTTCTCAGCATAAGACCTGTTGAAATGGTACTGATACCGAGCTTTTTCTCCAATAATTCGCCCTGAGTTCCTTTTCCAGCTCCCGGGGGTCCCATAAGAATTAATCTCATATAATTATCCTTTCTGAAAGTTTGCAAGAAAATCGTTCAGTTTTGCCTTCGCATAAACAATCGCAAAGGTGCAAGATGAGCGATTTAATTCAAACTTTAAACCGCTTCGGCACGGAGAATGCCTATGCACTCCCCGAAATCCGATTATTCAAGGAATCCTTTATAATGACGCATTACCATCTGTGATTCCATCTGCTTTACAGTTTCCAGTGCAACACCAACCATAATGAGTAGTGATGTACCGCCTATCTGCAATGACTGGTTACCTGTTATAGCACCAACAATGATAGGTAATACAGCAACTACGCCAAGGAACAAAGCACCGATAAAGTTCAGTCTTGATGTTACCTTGTTGAGGTAATCGCTTGTCGGCTTACCGGGACGAATACCCGGAATGTAACCGCCACTCTTCTTGATGTTGTTTGACATCTCGATTGCGTTGAACTGAATTGTTGAATAGAAGTATGTGAAGAATATAATCAACAAGAAGTATAATACTCCATATACTACAGTTGTCCAAGCCGGACCGCTTGTTGAAAGACAGTTTAAGATAGTGCCGCCAACACCCGATGTCGGAACATTACCGCCGCTCAATAATCTTACGATTGTTGACGGGAATGCCATAATTGATGATGCAAAGATGATCGGCATAACGCCGCCTGCTGCAACCTTAATCGGAATGTTTGTGCTCTGTCCGCCGTACATTTTTCTGCCAACAACACGTTTAGCATACTGAACGGGGATTCTTCTTTCAGCGTCTGTGAAGAGTACTACAAGTGCGATTGCAGCGATTGCTATTACAAGAATAGCTGCTGCCCATACTGTACCCTTTGCACTGAATGAGCCACCCTCTAAAACATAGGTTCTTACAACTGAGCTTATAGCTGTCGGGATTCTTGATACGATACCTGCAAAGATAATCATTGAAATACCGTTGCCAAGACCCTTTTCTGTAATCAATTCACCGAGCCATACAATAAATGCTGTACCGGCAGTGAATGTAAGAACGATTACGAAGAATGAAAGTACACCGGGATTTGATACCGGGTCAAGACCTGTTGTTACAGCCATGTTACGGAGTGTAATATACAAGCCTGCACCCTGAACAAATGCAAGGATTATACCTACATATCTTGTGATTTTGTTAATCTTCTTTCTTCCCTCAACGCCTTCTTTTGAAAGTCTTTCAAGCGCCGGGATTGCTACTGTGAGCAACTGGATTATAATTGAAGCGTTGATATACGGTGAAACACCGAGTGCAAGCACCGTTGCGTTCTGGAATGCACCACCTGTGAATGTATCAAACAGGTTGAACAAATCCATGCTGCTGCCTGCGGCAAGAAATGCCTTCATCGCTTCTGCGTTCAGAAACGGTACCGGAATTGCCGCACCGAATCTGAATACTACAAGCATTAACAGTGTGAATACGATTCTGCGTCTTAAATCAGGAATTTTAAATGAGTTTCTGATTGTTTCGAGCATCTCAGATCACCTCTGCCTTTCCGCCTGCCTTTTCGATTTTTTCTTTAGCTGACTCGCTGATTTTAGCTACCTTAACAGTGACTTTCTTTGTAACTTCGCCTCTGCCAAGGAACTTTACGCCATCGAGTGTTTTGCTGATTATGCCCTTTTCGAGTAAGCTTTCTGCTGTTACCTCATCACCGTCGTTAAACTTGTCGAGCACTTCTACGTTCACCGTTACATACTTCTTAGCGAAGATGTTTGTGAAGCCACGCTTCGGCAAACGTCTGTACAACGGCATCTGACCGCCTTCAAATCCCGGTCTTACGCCACCGCCACTTCTTGCTTTCTGGCCCTTATGACCTCTGCCTGAAGTTTTGCCAACGCCTGAACCGATACCACGGCCAACGATTTTCTTTCTGTGAGTTGAACCCTCTGCCGGTTTCAATTCTTCAAGTTTCATTCGCTGCACCTCCCTGCTCAAATTTCTTCTACTGTTACAAGGTGTGATACCTTGTTTATCATTCCTCTGATCTGCGGGTTGTCGTTATGTTCAACAACTGAGCGGATCTTCTTAAGTCCAAGAGCCTCAACAGTTTTGATCTGATCCTGCTTTCTGCCGATTGTGCTCTTAACCAAAGTAATTCTTAATTTAGCCATTACTTAACCATTCCTTTCTGTTAATCAGTGTGTGATTAACCTCTGATCTGGTCTACGGTCTTGCCGCGAAGCTTTGCAACTTCTTCAATGCTCTTCAATTCCGACAGACCCGCAATAGTTGCATTTACAACATTACGCTTATTGTTTGAACGTAAGCATTTTGTTCTGATATCCTTTATACCTGCAAGCTCCAATACTGCACGGGCAGCACCGCCTGCGATAACACCGGTACCTTCCTTAGCCGGCTTAAGGAGAACCTTACCTGCACCGTCAACACCGATTGCTTCATGCGGAATTGTTGTACCTACCAAGGGAACTCTTATAAGGTTCTTCTTAGCAGCCTCAATACCTTTTCTTATTGCCTCGGGGATTTCAGCAGCCTTACCTGAGCCGCTGCCTACGATACCGTTTCCGTCGCCTACTACTACTAAGGCACTGAATCTCATAGTACGTCCACCCTTAACTGTCTTTGATACACGGTTAATGGCAACAACGTTTTCCTCGAGCTCAAAATCTCTAGCGTCTAATCTTTCAGTCACTTGTTTGCTCCTCCTATCTATTAGAATTCCAAGCCGCCTTCTCTTGCACCTTCTGCAAGAGCTGCAACTCTACCGTGATATACATATCCGCCTCTGTCGAATACAACAGTCTTTATGCCGGCAGCCAATGCCTTTTCAGCGATTGCCTTACCAACAAGCTTTGCACCCTCAGCGTTGGATCCGTTACCCTCAAAGCCCTTTTCAAGACTTGAAGCAGCTACGAGTGTAACACCGTTCACGTCGTCGATAAGCTGAGCGTAAATGTGATTTAAGCTTCTGAATACGTTAAGACGAGGTCTCTCCGCAGTACCGGAGATGTTCTTTCTTACTCTGTAATGACGCTTAATTCTAGCCTGATTTTTATCTTTCATCTTTATCATTTTAAGAACACTCCTTTCAATTATTTCTTCTTAGCACCGGTCTTACCTTCTTTACGTCTGATGTACTCATCAGCGTACTTGATACCCTTGCCCTTATACGGCTCCGGAGCTCTGAAGCTTCTGATCTTTGCTGCAACAGCGCCTACACGCTCTTTGTCAGCACCCTTTACTACGATCTGGTTGGGTGCGGGTACCTCGATTGTGATACCTGCTTCTGCCTCGAAGTTAACCGGGTGTGAATAACCCAATGTTAAGTTCAAAGTCTTGCCCTGCATTGCTGCTCTGTAACCAACACCGTTGATTTCAAGGTTCTTTACAAAACCGTCAGTAACACCGATTACCATATTGTTTACAAGTGTTCTTGTAAGACCATGAAGTGATCTGTGCATCTTATTGTCTGAAGGACGTACGATTGTGATTGTATCGCCTTCGATTTCAACCTTCATTTCAGGATGAAGTGTTCTTGTCAAAGTTTCCTTTGCACCCTTTACTGTGATAACATTATCAGCAGTAACGTCTACCTTAACTCCCGCAGGAATTGTGATAGGCATTTTACCTATTCTTGACATAGGATTTTCCTCCTTAACTTAAATTTCCTCTGCCTTATGGGCAGGTTTTCAGTTTCTGTTTTTATGTTTTATTAGTTGTTACCAAACGAAGCAAAGTACTTCGCCGCCAACGTGCTCTTTACGAGCCTCTTTGTCTGTCATAACACCCTTTGAAGTTGAAACAATTGCTGTTCCGAGACCCTTCAATACTCTGGGCATTTCTTCAGCACTTGCGTAATATCTTAAGCCCGGCTTTGATACTCTCTTAAGGCCTGATATTACTCTCTCGCCTGACGGACTGTATTTAAGTGTCATTCTGATAACATTCTGCTTGCCATCTTCGATAATCTGATAACCCTTTATATAACCCTCGTTAGCAAGAATTTCAACGATTGCAGCCTTCATCTTTGATGACGGACAATCAACTGTTTCGTGCTTCTGAGTGTTAGCGTTTCTGATTCTTGTTAGCAAGTCAGCGATAGGATCAGTGATTTGCATTTAAGTTACCTCCTTCCGCAGTAAACCCGGTTTACTGCTGACGTGTTTACGAATAATAAATTCGTCCTTCTATCAAAATTACGGTTAATTACCAGCTTGCCTTCTTTACGCCGGGGATCTGTCCCTTGTAAGCAAGCTCTCTGAAGCAGATACGGCAGATGCCGAACTTACGAAGATATGCGTGCGGTCTGCCGCAAATCTTACATCTTGTATAGAACTGTGTGCTATACTTAGGTGTTCTCTGCTGTTTAACCTTCATAGATGTTTTTGCCATGATTTTGTTCCTCCTTTAACCTGTCACCCGCATCAGTTAGCAAACGGTGCACCGAAGAGTGTCAATAACTCACGTGCTTCTTCGTCTGTCTTTGCAGTTGTAACAAAGTTAATATCCATACCTCTGATTTTATCAATCTTATCATAGTCGATCTCAGGGAATATGAGCTGTTCTTTGATACCGAATGAGAAGTTGCCTCTTCCGTCAAAGCCGTTTGCACTTATTCCTCTGAAGTCACGTACACGCGGTAGAGCGATGTTGAACAATCTGTCCATGAACTCATACATCTTGTCACGTCTTAAAGTAACCTTACAGCCGATTATCATGCCCTCACGGAGCTTGAAGTTTGCGACTGACTTTCTCGCACGTGTCAATACCGGCTTCTGACCTGTTATAGCAGCAAGGTCTGCACTTGCAGCATCAAGAACCTTTGAGTTTTCCTTAGCCTCTCCAAGACCAATGTTGATTGTTATCTTTGAGATCTTCGGAATCTGCATAACGCTCTTGTAACCGAACTTGCTCATAAGAGCCGGTGCGATTTCCTGATTATACTTATCCTGTAATCTACTCATTATCTAAGTGTACCTCCTCTCAATCAATCGTTAAATGTTTCGCCGCACTTCTTGCAGTACTTAGCCTTTGAGCCGTCGTCAAAAATCTTAACGCCAACTCTTGCAGCCTTACCGCACTTCGGGCAAACTCTCATAACGTTTGATGCGTCGATGGGCATTTCCTTTTCGATTATAGCGCTTGACTGACCCTGCATTCTTGCTTTCTGATGCTTCTTAGCCACTGCTACGCCTTCTACGATAACCTTGTTCTCTTCCGGGAATGCTGCTACAACATTACCCTCTTTGCCCTTATCTTTGCCTGCGATAACTACTACCTTATCGCCTCTTTTTACATGCATTTTATTCATTTCCGACTTCCTCCTTAATTAAAGAACTTCCGGAGCCAATGAAAGAATCTTCATGTATTCTTTGTCTCTGAGCTCTCTTGCAACCGGTCCGAAGATACGAGTACCTCTGGGGTTCTTATCGTCCTTTACTATTACAGCTGCATTTTCGTCGAATCTGATATATGAACCGTCAGCACGTTTTGACATGTTTACTGTTCTGACAACAACCGCCTTAACAACGTCGCCTTTCTTAACAACGCCGCCTGGTGTTGCCTTCTTAACGCTACAAATAATTTCATCGCCAACAGCCGCATATCTCTTTTTTGAGCCGCCGATAACACGGATACACATAACTTCTTTAGCACCGGTGTTGTCAGCAACCTTCAAGCGTGTCTGTACCTGAATCATTATGAAATCCTCCTTCCGAAATAGCTTACTTAACTTTTTCTACTATTTCTACCAATCTCCATCTCTTATCCTTTGAGAGGGGTCTTGTTTCCATTACCTTTACCTTGTCACCGATCTGGCATACGTTTTCCTCGTCATGAGCCTTCAGCTTGTAGGTACGCTTTACGATTTTGCCGTAAAGCGGGTGTTTTACGTTATATTCAATAGCTACAACGATAGTCTTATCCATTTTGTTGCTGACTACCTTGCCTATCTTTACTTTACGTCTGTTTCTTGTTTCCACAGATATGTGCCTCCTTTCAAGCAATATAAATCTGTTTTACTAAGTTAACCCTGGAGTTCACGCTCGTGAACAATGGTAAGAATACGAGCAATTGTTCTCTTAACTTCAGTAATTCTCTTGGGATTCTCTAACTGGTTTACTGCCTTTTGAAAACGCAGATTGAAGAGCTCCTGCTTGCACTCCTGCAACTTTGCTTCGAGCTCAGCGGTTGATAAATCTCTGATTTCGTTTATTTTCATTACTGCTCACCATCCTCACGTTTAACAAACTTACACTTGATTGGGAGCTTGTGCATTGCAAGACGCATAGCCTCACGAGCTACTTCCTCTGAAACGCCGTCCATCTCGAACAATACTCTACCCGGCTTTACTACTGCTACCCAGTACTCCGGAGCACCCTTACCTTTACCCATTCGAACACCTGCAGGCTTAGCTGATACAGGCTTATCCGGGAATATTTTGATCCATACCTTACCGCCACGCTTGATATATCTTGTCATAGCGATACGGGCTGCTTCTATCTGTCTTGATGTTATCCATGCCGGCTCAGTTGCCTGCAAACCGAATGTTCCGTTTGTGACTTTGTTGCCGCGAAGAGCCTTGCCCTTCATTCTGCCACGCATAACACGTCTGAATTTAACTCTCTTAGGTAATAACATTACTGCTCTCCTCCCTTTGAGTTATTTCTTCTCTCACGCTTCTCGCCTGCGGGACGACGTGTGCCTTTGCCACGGCCACCCTTAGCGTCACGACGCTTGTCGTTAGCCTGAGCCTCTGCTTCCTTCTTTCTGCCTTCAGCAACATTTAGGATTTCGCCCTTGTAAATCCATACCTTGATACCTAAGATACCATAAGTTGTCTTTGCCTCTGCGAAACCGTAGTCGATATCAGCACGAAGTGTCTGAAGCGGAATTGTACCCTCGTGGTACTGTTCTGTTCTTGCGATTTCTGCACCGCCTACACGGCCTGAAACTGCTGTTTTGATACCCTTAACGCCCATTCTCATAGCTCTGCCCATAACCTGCTTCATAGCACGTCTGAACGAGATACGGTTCTCAAGCTGTGCAGCGATGTTCTCTGCAACGAGCTGTGCGTTTGTGTCCGGGTTCTTAACTTCCATTATGTTGACATTAACTGTCTTGTCTGTGAGCTTTTCAATCTGTGCCTTGAGCTTATCGATCTCAGCACCGCCACGGCCGATTATGATACCCGGCTTTGCAGCGTGGATTGTTATAAATACTCTGTTCTGCTTTCTTTCGATACCTATTTTTGCGATACCGGCGTTAAAGCAAAGTTCTTTAACATATTTTCTTATCTTGTGATCTTCAACCAACTGGTCACCAAACTCGCGTTTACCTGCGAACCACTTTGAGTCCCAGTCCTTGATCACGCCGACTCTGAGTCCATGCGGATTAACCTTCTGTCCCATGAGTTAACCTCCTTCTTATTAGTCTTCCAATTCCTTAACCACTAATGTGATATGGCTGGTTCTCTTTAAGATTCTATACGCTCTGCCCTGTGCTCTGGGCTGAATTCTTTTAAGTGACGGACCCTGTGTAGCGTAGCATTCTGATACTACAAGCTTATCCATGTCCATGTTATTATTGTTTACTGCATTAGCTACTGCTGATGCAAGAAGCTTGCCAACGTATTCACATCCTGCTTTCGGTGTGTTCTTCAAGATTGCCTCTGCTACCTTAACAGGCTTATTTCTGATAAGGTCGAGGACGATTTTTATCTTTCTTGATGAAATACGGGCATATTTAACTGTTGCACGTGCTTCCATTTAGGAAATCCTCCTTCCAATCGTTTTGATTGTATTTTCTCTGAAATTCTCTGTTACGAATATTCCCTATTATCTTGATGTCTTTGCGCCTGCGTGACCTTTAAAGGTTCTTGTAGGTGCAAACTCGCCAAGCTTATGTCCAACCATGTCTTCGCTTACGAAAACCGGAACATGCTTTCTTCCATCATGAACTGCGATTGTGTGACCAACCATCTCGGGGAATATAGTCGAAGCTCTTGACCAGGTCTTAACAACCTTTTTCTCGTTAGCTTCGTTCATCGCATCGATTCTTTTCATAAGACGCTCTTCGACGAAAGGTCCTTTTTTAATCGATCTGCTCATTCTCTGTTCCTCCTTTTACGAACAATATAAGGACAAATTACTTGTCGTTTCTTCTCTTAACAATGAACTTGTTTGTTCTGTTCTTGCTCTTTCTAGTCTTAAGACCAAGTGCAGGCTTACCCCACGGAGTAACCGGTGCCGGACGTCCGATAGGTGACTTACCTTCACCACCACCGTGCGGGTGATCGTTCGGGTTCATAACTACGCCTCGAACTGTCGGTCTCCAACCCATGTGACGCTTTCTACCGGCTTTACCGATTGAAATGTTCTCATGCTGCTGGTTACCTACTGAACCGATTGTTGCCTTACAATTAAGAGCTACAAGTCTTACTTCACCTGACGGAAGTCTAACCTGTCCGTATCCGTTTTCTTTAGCCATGAGCTGTGCACTCTCGCCGGCACTTCTTACAAGCTGACCGCCCTTGCCCGGATGGATTTCCAGATTGTGAATCAATGTACCAACCGGAATGTCCTTGATGAACAATGCGTTACCAACCTTAACGTCTGCGCCTTCGCCTGATACGACCTTCATACCGTCTGTAAGACCTTCAGGTGCGATTATATACGCCTTAACACCGTCTTCATACTGAAGAAGTGCAATGTTTGCTGATCTGTTCGGATCGTACTCGATACCGATAACAGTTGCAGTCATTCCGTCCTTCTGACGCTTGAAGTCTATAATTCTGTACTTCTGCTTGTTACCGCCGCCTCTGTGACGAACTGTGATTCTACCGTAAGAGTTTCTGCCGGCATTCTTGTTCTTCTTTGCAAGAAGTGAACGTTCCGGAGTCTTCTTTGTGATCTCAGCAAAATCTGAAACCGTCATAAATCTTCTGGCAGGCGATGTAGGATTATACTTTCTGATAGCCATTATCCTTTACTCTCCTTTATCTGTTTTTCTGGATTTCTTCTTATTAAATAGGATTACATATCGAAGAACTCGATTGTCTTTGAATCCTTCTTAAGAGTAACGATTGCTTTCTTCCATGCAGCACGTCTACCCTCGTAACGTCCCATTCTCTTAAGCTTGCCATCGTAATTCATTGTGTTTACCTTAGCAACCTTAACTCCGAAAACCTCCTCAACTGCATACTTGATTTCAAGCTTGTTTACAGTCTTGGGAACTTCGAAAGTGTACTTCTTGATTTCATTACCCTGTCTGTCAGTTTCAACCTTCATTGATTTTTCTGTAATGATAGGTCTCTTGATGATATCGTATGAATTCATTATGCATACACCTCCTCAATCTTTGTAACAGCGTCCTTTGAAAGAACGATTGCCTTGTGCTTTAAGATATCGTAAGTGTTCAATGTTCCAACGTGTGTCGGTGTTACACCCATGATATTTCTTGCTGACTTGTAGATATTTGCATCAGCCTCTGCTGTAACGATAAGTGCTGATGAAACCTCAAGTCCCTTAAGCAATGCAGCAATCTTTGCTGTCTTAATTTCTTCAAGTGAAAGTCCGTCTACTACATATACAGCGTAATCATTGTACTTAGCTGTAAGAGCTGACTTAAGAGCAATTCTCTTAACCTTCTTATTTATACTGTAGCGATAGCTTCTCGGCTTGGGACCTAAAGCTACGCCGCCGCCTACCCACTGCGGAGCACGGATACTACCCTGTCTTGCACGACCTGTACCCTTCTGTCTCCACGGCTTCTTACCGCCGCCGCGAACTTCTGTACGAGTCTTTGTGTTCTGTGTACCCTGTCTCTTATTTGCAAGGTGGTTTACGACTACTGTGTGAAGAACTGATTCGTTAACTTCTACTGCGAATATAGCATCTGAAGCTTCCATTGAACCTGTCTTCTGACCTTCCATATTATATAGAGCCAATTTAGCCATTATGTTTCCTCCTTTCCAAATACCTGAAATTACGCTTTAACGGCGTTTCTTATTGTAATAAGTCCGCCCTTAACGCCCGGTACAGCGCCCTTAACGAGGATTAGGTTCTCGTCTGCGTCTACCTTTACGATTTCAAGATTCTGGATTGTTACCTTATCAACACCATAGTGTCCGGGAAGTTTCTTACCCTTGAATACACGTCCGGGGAATGAACACATACCCATTGAACCTGATACTCTCTGTGAGTGTGAACCGTGTGACATCGGACCTCTGTGAAGATTCCATCTCTTCATCGGACCTGCGAAGCCGTGACCCTTTGAGATACCGCTTACGTCTACCTTCTCGCCAGCCTCAAAAACGTCAACCTTGATTTCGTCACCTACGTTCAAACCATCGATATCTTCGAGTCTGAATTCTCTCAAATATCTCTTGTTGGCTACATTAGCCTTTGCGAAATGACCCTTTAACGGCTTGTTAACATTCTTTTCCTTAATCTCGCCGTAGCCAACCTGAACTGCATTGTAGCCGTCTGTTTCAACAGTCTTCTTCTGAACAACTGTGCACGGACCTGCAAGGATAGCTGTAACGGGGATTACTTTGCCGCCTTCACCAAAGATCTGAGTCATACCAATCTTTGTTCCTAAAATTGCTTTTTTCATAATTTTCCTCCTTAACAGTTATTGGTTTGCGAAAAGCTACGCAAACATGACCTGCATCATAACCCGTGTGGGTTACTGCAAAATTGTTCCGCCTGTGTTATTTCTGGATAATGCTTATATCCACACCTGCGGGCAAATCAATCTTCATAAGTGATTCCATTGTCTTAGCACCCGGAACAACTATGTCGATCAATCTCTTGTGAGTTCTTCTTTCGAACTGCTCACGAGAATCCTTGTACTTATGAACCGCACGGAGAATTGTGATGATCTCCTTATCTGTCGGTAGCGGGATAGGACCTGAAACCTTAGCGCCTGTTCTCTTTGCGATCTCAACGATCTTCTCAGCACTCTGATCCAATACCACATGATCATAAGCCTTCAACTTGATTCTGATTTTCTGGTTTGCTGCCATACTTTGATTCCCTCCTCATAAAATAATTTGTTGCACTCTGCACGACAGCTCGCGAAATTGTACACACTCTCGGGTGTTTCTCACCACCCCTTTTAAAAACCCGCCAAATCATTTGATTTGCGGGCCGTACAAGTCAATTTTCACCATTTTCAGTAATTGCTCAAAAAGAGCACACAGATATCCCAATACACGCAAGACACAGGTTTAGCGTGCACAGGACACAGACTTAAATGGCTTGACTGCCGCCCGACTTCATGAGTCGGACAATCTCCATGGAAAAACCGGCGTTAACCTACGCCGCAACCTCCCACTTCATCGTTTGTCTAGTGTCACAACATAACTATTTTAGCATAATAAAGGGAAAAAGTCAATCTTTTTATAAAAAATTTTTCATGAAATATTTAACAAAATGCAAGAATTTTCAAAAATATTTTTGTGCATTTTTACAACGACATTTTCACTTTTTCTTCCCTGATGTGTCAAGGAAATATGCAAAACAACCGGATACGGCAATCAACACATCCGAGCGATTATAGTTTGATATGCAAAATGGCATCTCGTTGTAGCACGAGATGCCATTTATATTCTACTCTGATTTGCTTCGACTCGAACATTCTTTACAAACAGGCAAAAAATGATACACACAAATATAATATTATTCATCTTTTGTTTTCAAATCACACTTTTCCCATTTATAATAATCCGCGGGTTATGTTGCAATATCTCATACAAACATTGTTTAATTTCCTCAACGTGTCCTGTATCAAAACCATAATAATTAAAAAGTTTATACGTTTCTCCGTTCGATAGTTTCAATATAACACATTCCCTATCTTTGCCTACTCCGTTTATGTAACGGACGAAATTCGTTTTTATCTCCACAATCATTTTCAACGGAATGCATATATGCCACGAAAATCCGTACACAAAATTATCAGATACATAATAAATTCTTTTTTCGGTGTGTTTTGGAAATTCCTTTCGCATCTGCTCATATAAATTCATATCTTTAAGCAATTTTAAACTTTCATCCGCCTGACTGCCCTTCCCTGCATTTGTGACTAAAATGCAACCTGACACAAGTATTCCCAAGAATCCGATAATTATAAATGTTCCTAACGATTCGCTATCGGAAAATCTGCCAAGACTCACTACAAAGATAATAACACTAACAAGTAAACCAAGCCAAGCCACATAATTATTCTTTTGCTCAAAAAAATTATCATTCGTTAAATTTCTCATTATCCTCTATTCCCATTTGCTTTGTTATGATATTTATTCTTATTCTTATGTTCTTTAAGACGACTATTACAACAAGCAAAAATATATCTACCCATATAAGCCACGCACCTATAGTCTTTTCTCTCTTTGTAAAATAGCCGTTTTTTTGTATTTTATCATTAAACTCAATAATTTCATGTTTATTAATTTCATCAACAATGCTATCCCCAAGCATAAAATCTGATTTTTTCAGTTTTGCCGCCTTATATCCATAAATCCGCGAAACATCAGTATTTTTACTTAAAATGTTTTCAAATTCATCAACAAGATAATTACTGACAATAACAATATACTCCTCTTCATCAGTCCCTTTTGCTATATAATATATATCTTTAGCAGAACCCCTCAAACCACTGGGGGCATATTTGTTGTAACTTATGCTAGATGAATACCCCTGAGCTACTGAAACAACATCCACATAGCACCATTCGTATTCATCAGTCGTCCGTTTAATATCAACACATTCACTTATCGGATATTTTACATCACGTGTGAAGCCAAAACCGAATGTTGCTATAACAGAAATAACCAGCACAACAAAAATAATCGGTATCGCAAACAATAATACAAAATCCATCATTACAGCTTCATCAAAAATTTTTGCTCTTTCTGTCTCCGATGCGTTTGGTTTATTGCAATACTGGCATTTTCTGCGATAGAAAAGCACATTCTTCCCACAATTTTCGCACCGTTTGATTTCGTTGCACAGCACTTTCTTTATATACATTGCCCTCTCCTTTTATCTTCTGTTTATCGTCCGAAAACACTTAAAATATTCGTTTCGTTTATGTCATATGCATTTGCTCCGTCAAGCATTTTAAAACCGTCAAATTTCAATTTATATGCCTGTTCTGTTACGGTAACACCGTTTATTGTGAACACACTTCCAAATTCATTAGTCGCAACAGTGTTCCTAAATACCCCTGTAGGAGATACAATATATATACTGTCAATAGAGCATCCGTTATTATCGTTGTTTCTTTGACAAATTTCACTCTGTCCTTCTTTATATCCCCATGTAACATTCCTTTCAGCCATATCTGCAATCGCATCTTTATTTATACACTTAATTTTATCGGCATAGTAAGAATATATTTTCACCTGCGGTAAAGGAAAATCCTTTTTCCCCATATATATAACCAATTCCGGTATATTATCGTTATCTATGTTTATTAACTCAAATTTGTTTGCATTTCCAGTGTCAAGAACCTTATGTAAAAACTCTGAATATGCTGACATAACCGCAGTGTTTTCTTTTTGCTTGGTCCCATAATTCAATATTATAAATCCCACAATTGAGACTACAAGCAATATATACGGAGCTGCCGATGTGTCGTAAAAAGCTTCAAAATAACTCCCTTCCGATTCACCAATACAAAATATAACAAAGATTCCGAATAACGACAGTATTACTCCCACCACATTGGTGTTGTAAAACCATTTATCCGCCTCCTTTTTTTGTAATACATTTTTACATGTTATTATTGAAAAAATAACAACAAGGCAAGCTAGCACAAGAAGAATAAAGGCAACGAATTTTGCACCTGCTTCATCCCAAAGCTCTTCCACTTTAAATATTGTGTTAAAACAATTAAATCCCAGACTATTACCCAAAAAGGAAACGGTAAGCCAGTTAAAAAGCAAAGTCACAGAACTTATTACTGTCATTACCATAAAAATTATTCCTTTTATATCTATTGTTTCCATGCTTTGCACAGGCGGCTTTGCCAAAACCGTCTCGCTACCTATTTTCTTTCCACAACGCGGGCAGAAAACCGCGCCTTCAACTGAGTGTCCACATTCCGAGCAAAACTTTGCCATCTGAAAACCTCCTTTTCTTTTGTTTTATTTGTATTATGCTCCGGAAACAACGCTTCCGGAGCATTTTTTTATTTCTTACTTAATAATTTTCTTATGCAAACATAAAATCCTCTTATTTTACAGTAAATGGTTTGCTCCATATTTTATTCGCTCCCGATTCATCCCATGCTGTCACTTTGAATATGTACGAGCCACGCGATAGTTTGTCAAACAGTAATTTTTGGTTCACTACCGATGTGCGAATATCTACATTGTAGATGTTCTGTTTATCGTATGCTCCCTGTATTATTGTTTTGCCGTCTGAACTCAGTATATATCCATTTACTGATGTCAACTTATAATTCGATGTCACATTTCCTCTTAATCCAAACATGCTTCCTTTTTTAATAGTTGTAGGAGCAGATGTTATATTGATTTTTAGAGTTGACTCTTTTCCTTTTACAGTGAACGGTTTACTCCAAACTCTGTTTGCACCAGATTCATCCCATGCCGTCACTTTATAAATGTACGAACCGGGCGATAGTTTGTCAAACAGTAATTTTTGGTTTACCACTGATGTACGAATATCTACATTGTAGATGTTCTGCTTATCATACGCACCCTGTATTATTGTTTTGCCGTCTGAACTTAATATATATCCGTTTACTGATGTCAGTTTATAGTTTGATGAAACATTTCCTCTCAACCCAAATGAACTTCCTTGGTTGATTGTTGTGGGATATGATGTGATGTTGATTTTTAAGGTTGATGTAGTCGGTGTCGGTGTTGCGGTTGGTTCAGCCGTAACTATTGTGCTAGTATTAGAATTATAAACATACTTCATAACGCCTACATTGGTATTATAAAAGTTTTTTGTTACCTCTGCATACGTTTTATGTGCCGGATTCGCAACATTTATTGAATAGGTTTTTGCAACCTGAAAATGCAAATGAGGTCCCGTACTACTGCCAGTATTTCCTACCTTTCCTAGAACAGTTTTGCCTCCATATACTTTTTGTCCGGCTTTCACAGCTAAGGAATTATCATACATGTGCATATATGTACTAATTATTAATTTGCCATTTTTATCCTTGCCGTGATATATTTTAACATAATTTCCAAACGTGTTTCCTTTTCGGGCTTCTAAGACCACTCCATCTCTTGCCGCATAAACCTTTGCAACACCATTGATATTCCTACCACCAATATCTATTCCTTGATGAAAATGCGGATTTCTCCAACTAGTTCTATTCTCGGCAAACTTAGATGTTACCGTTTTTGTCTGAGACAATAAAGGCCAATGCCACACTTCTGTTGAGGGATCAAATATTACACCATCAAATTCTGCAGTTGATACAGCTGCTGCAAACCCCGTCTGCGGTACCATTGAAAACACCATTATTAATACAAAAAATATAGATATATATTTCTTGATTACATCTTTCATTTCGCTATCCCCCTATCCATTAATCCTCATAAAACATTATTTCGTTGGTATCAATGTCATAATATGCTTCACAGAACACACTTGTATCAGCAGATACCGCAATCATCATAAGACGTGTTGTATGCGTTCCCATATTGGCTCTTACACCTACCAAATAATAAGTTTCACCGTCTCTGCTAAATGTTTCAATTGTTCCTGTGAACCAATCCTGCCAGACATCCGTTTCTGCCGGATCAAAGCCTGTTCTTGCAACAAGATTATCTTTTACGTACTGTGCAGCTTCTTCAGGTGTAGAAAGCAAAGCAGTTTCTTCAACTTTTTCCTCTGTATTATCCGCTACATCACCCTCAACATTTTCCGGTTCTGTCACATATACACTTCTTTCTTCATTAACCCACTCTATGTCCTGTCCCCAGATTTCACAAAATGCTCTTAATGGAATATAGAAACGGTCATTATAAATCGTTGCCGGCACATCAAGCAGATAGTCTGCTGTTGTTCCATCCGACCAGTACTGAATTGCAGTATCGCTTTCATTTGTAAATTCACACGAAGTATCCCCACCTTGGAAATGAGCTGTCTTTGTTGCATCATCATATGTAATGTTTTCATTTTCCCAGCCCATTGCCTCAAAAATCGGCCTTAACGGCACCATTGTTCTGTCATTGATGATAATGGGTTTTTCAACAGAATCTGCATATACATCTGTTCCCTCATAATAAACCTTTAGTTCCTCTGAAAAGGTGTTGATTTCAAGTGCACTTGCCACACTTCCCGCAACCGTTGCTAAAGCTACTATTACCGTAGCTACTTTTGAAATTTTTGTCATTGTTCTTTCCTCCTTGTTTTTCAACAAAATTTTGTAAACTAATTTTATCACATTTACGCCCAAATGTCAATAATTATATACAACAATTGATAATTTTGTTTCAATTATTGTATAGTATAATTAACATGAGGTGATTTAAATGTATAAATTAAGCGAACGCCTAAAAGAATTACGTAGACAAAACAATATAAGTCAAAATGCATTGGCGAAACAAATGAATCTGACTCGTGCAACGGTTAATGCGTGGGAAATGGGTATAAGCTGCCCGAATGCACAATCACTTGTTATGCTTTCACAGTATTTCAAAGTGTCAGTGGATTTTTTGCTCGGGCTTAACAACAGAGAAACAATAGATATAACACAACTAAATGAAAAAGAAAAAAACATAGTTTATGACCTGGTAAATTACTTTATAGACACAACAAATGAACTTACGTAACACGTGCATTTTTACAATCTGTATTTTTCCCATAATTTACGTTACAGGGTATTGAAATTTCATTTTTAATAGTGTATAATATAAAATAGCAACATTATGGAGGGAAAAATTATGAATATTCTTGTTACCGGCGGTGCCGGATACATAGGCAGCCACACCTGCGTGGAGCTTTTAAATGCAGGCTATGACATTGTAGTTGTAGATAACCTTGACAACTCATGCTTAAAGGCAGTTGAAACAACAAAGCGTATTGCAGGCAGAGATTTTAAGTTCTATGAATGTGACCTGCTTGACCGCGAAAACCTTGAAAAGGTATTTATTGAAAATAAAATTGATGCCGTAATCCATTTTGCGGGATTAAAGGCAGTAGGCGAATCAACACAGATTCCGCTCCGTTACTACCATAATAATATAACAGGCACACTTGTGCTTATGGAGCTTATGGAAAAGTACGATGTAAACAACATCGTATTCTCATCATCAGCAACAGTTTACGGTATGCCAAAGACTGTTCCGATTACAGAGGATTTTCCGTTATCAACCACGAACCCCTACGGTTCAACAAAGCTTATGCTGGAACAGATTCTTACAGATGCCGCAAAAGCAAACAACAAGCTTTCAGTTACATTATTAAGATACTTTAACCCCATCGGTGCACATAAGAGTGGTGAAATGGGCGAAGACCCCAAGGGTATCCCGAACAATCTGCTCCCCTATGTTGCACAGGTTGCAGTAGGCAAGCTTGAAAAGGTACACGTATTCGGTGATGATTACCCCACCCCCGACGGCACAGGCGTAAGAGACTACATTCACGTTGTTGACCTTGCAATCGGTCACTTAAAGGCTATTGAACATCGTGCTGACAAGCCGGGCGTACACATCTACAACCTCGGCACCGGCAACGGCTACAGCGTATTGCAGATTATAAAGGCATTCGAAAAAGCCTGCGGAAAAGAAATCCCGTATGTAATTGACCCCAGACGTCCGGGTGATATTGCAGAGTGCTGGGCAAACGCAGCAAAGGCAAAGGAAGAGCTTGACTGGACAGCAACAAGAGGCATTGAAGAAATGTGTGAGGACAGCTGGAGATGGCAGTCAACACATCCGAACGGTTATAATGATTGATAAACAAAAATGAACTGTCGTAACGACAGTTCATTTTTTGCATTCCTTAAAACGGGAACAACTTATCAATATTATCCTTTGTCAGCTTGGAGCCGTATTCAGACAACTGAAATGCTTCTGCAAAGAGTGTCTGTTTCGCAACTTTTTTGCCGTAACGCTCCGCAAGCTTCTTTCGGTATCTTACAGCATCGCCCGCCTCGCGGTATTCGCTGGTGTTACTCTCCAACGGTACATTAAGGTCTTTTTCCTTAAGCACCTTTCCGTTTCTCGGGACAAGCGGACGTCTGAGCCACGCAAGACGCTCATCAGTGTCTTTGGGCACTCTGTCAAGTACACCATTTGTAAATGGAAGCCATTCATAAACCTGCGACACGTGACAGTTTTTCATAGCAAACTTCTCATCAATTACATCGTCTGTCGGAATAACCACGTCCGGCACAAACGGCGGATTTATAAATCTGTCGCTTGTAAACATAATAACCGGATTTTTCTTCATTGCCGGTGCATCAGGGCAGAAGTTCGGAACTATAAGCATATATGCTGAATCCTGAACAAGCATTGCTACGTTTCTATGGTCTGCGTGATAATCTATTGTACGGTGCGTAAAAATAATATCCGGATTATATTCACGGATATATCTCACCATACGCATACGGTTCTCTAATGTTGCCACCACGCAACCATCAGGGATATCCCATACATCGTATTCAATACCCGTTATGCGTGCAACTTCTTCAGTTTCCTTTTTACGGCGTACCGCAATTTCCTCCTTGCCCATCACATGATGGCCTGCACTTCCGTCAGTCACAGACACAAATCTCACCCTGTGACCTGCTTTTATGTATTTGAGTGCAATTCCTCCGCATTTAAAATCGTTATCGTCAGGATGTGCACCTATTACCAGAATTCTTAACTTTTCCATAGTTTCTATCCTCCAAATTTACTGTTATGGTAAGTATAACATTTATTACTCAAAAAAGCAATAGACAAAATACGAACAAAATTGTCGCTTATCAGGACAATTTTGCCGTAACGGCAAAATAATCTTTTTCATTGTAATACCTACTTTTGGTTTTCTGCTTTTCTACATAAAAACACCTCAAACCCATAATCATACAGGTTTGGAGGTGTTTAATACCAGAAATCAGATTTTTCTCATCTTTAATACGTCGTATCCTCAGGTATAAGAATAGCCGCTATCAGATACGCAAGCACCCCTGTGCCTACGCATAACACTAAAAAGATAAGAATAAGTCTTACTATTGTAGAATCAATATTAAAGTATTCAGCTATACCGCCGCACACGCCGAACAGCTTTCTGTCTGTAGTTGATCTGAAAAGTTTTTTTATTCTTCTCTCCCCCTTTATTAACCATTATATCATCGTTGCAACAAAACGCAGAATTCTGCCTGTTGCACGGTAGTACCACGGATAATTTTCGTATTCAACCTCTGTGATACGTCTGCACTTTGAAAGTGTCGCAACGAAGTCACTTTCTATATCGTCTATCTCCGGTACATCAATCATATAAGTTGCACACTCATAGTGCAGATAAAGACTTCTGTAATCGTAGTTTATAGTTCCCACGATAGCACGTCTGCCGTCGGCTACAGTATTCTTTGCATGAACAAAGCCGGGGATATATTCATATACCTCAACACCTATAGCGAACAAATCCTTGTAATATGAACGTGCAAGGCAGTACGGGGTTTTTTTATCCGGCACACCAGGAAGCATAAGCCTTACCCGTACACCACGTGTTACCGCATATTCCATTGCATCGTATATTGCATCGTCTATAACAAAATACGGCGTCATTATATCGACATAATCTCTTGCTGAGTTCAATATATCAACATATGCATTTCTGCCTATAAGCTTATTGTCAAGCGGTGTATCACCGTATGGAACAACGTAGCCTGATGCCTCGTATTCGGGGTACTTTTCAGACTCACGCATAAATCTGCCCATATCAGGCTCATAGGTTTCTGATGTCGTGCACCACATTGTAAGAAACAGCTCCGTAAATCCGCTTACACCCTCGCCCGTAAGCTTTATACCCGTATCCTTCCAGTGCCCGAAACGCACAATTCTGTTTATATATTCATCTGCAAGGTTCACCCCGCCCGAGAACGCACACCGTCCGTCTATTACTATAATCTTGCGGTGGTCACGGTTATTCTGATAAGTGGAAAGCAGTGGCTGTAACGGTGCAAAAATCTGACATCTTATGCCGTTACTTTCAAGGAACTTGTCATAGTCCTTATCAACAATGCCCATACATCCCATACCGTCATACATCAGACGTACATCAACACCCTCTTTTGCCTTTCGCAAAAGGATTTCTTCTATTGTACGCCACATATAGCTCTTTCGGTTTATTATGAAAAACTCCATAAAAATGAAGCTTTCCGCCTTTTCAAGCTCCTCTGTTATACTTTCAAACATCGTATCACCCAATGCGAAATAATCAACCTTTGTGTTTTTAAATACGGAATTACCGCCGGCTTTTGACAGGTATCTCACAAGCCCCGTATCAACGCCGTCATCGTCCATCTCACGTATGAGGGATTTGTCATCGTAGCGGTATCTGTCAAGCACACGCTGTGCTTTCTGATGTGCTTTTAAAATGTTGCCCGAAATTATCCCCGTATGTGTGTAAAGATAAAAGAACCAGCCAAAATACGGCACCGCCGCTATCAGCATTATCCACGTTATTTTAAACGCACTCTCCTCGTGACGGTTTACCTCAATAAGAATAAACACTGTGCTTATGAGATTGGACGCAAGCAGATAGAACCGCACATTGTTTGATATGTTTATAATATACATCAGAATCATTCCCACCTGCAGAAGCAGTGTGAGAATGGCAAAAAACTTATTTGAATATATGAGTTTCAGAAACTTATTCAACCAAATCCGCCCTCTTTCAATAGCTTTTTGTTTTTCTTATCTCGCGGAATACCGCAGTTTCGCCCTCGTCCTTGAGCATCATAAGCCATTTGCCGAGAAGCTCTGCTGTTTCGGGATGCATATTCATTCTTGCCGTACCGCCAAGGAAATAACCGACCGGATTTTCGTTTGTATATTTCTTGCCAAGATATACCTTACCCGCCGCAACTCGGTCACAAAACATTTCCTTAACATATTTTATCGGCATCCTGACAGGCTCAATACGCCTTGTTTCGGGGTTATAGTCCGTCCAGTATTCAAAATGGTGACGGTTTCTGCCCTTGTGATGCATCCACGCCAAAGAGCACCCGTGTGTCTTTCGTTCAAGCTCCGTCGGGCTTCTGTCGCCTGTGAAATATTTAACGCCCTCATAAAACTCAATCGGGCTGAATTTTGACATATCGTGCATAATACCACGCCAGATTATGCCCGCTTTTACGCAGTGTATAAACACAAAATGCTTATGCTTTACTATAGTACAAAAATGACGTATAAGACGCATCGCAAAAAACTCCGTTCCATTATGGTTTCTTTAGTATTTTACCACAATTTTCGGTTTTTTTCAATACCTATGTACTTTTTGTACCAAAAAAGTCCCAAATCACATTTACACTTTAAAAAAGTATTGAATTTTTTTGAGGAATGGTATACAATATAATTACAAATAAAAAGGAGCTTACGGTATATGGATATATATAACTACGGAACAATGTCAGGCGAGAAAAAAAGAAAGAGAAAACGTCATATTGCAGGCATTGTTATTATCTTAATAATACTTATGGTGGGCATAGGTGCTGTCGGTGTATTGACAAGCAACGGTCCGGAATATCAGATGCGAAAATCCATCATTGAGGAGAACCACGCATTGAAAGAGGAAAATGCAGAGCTTACAAACCGTATAGAAAAGCTTGAAAAGGAGCTTCAGGAGAAGGAGGACTATATAGAAGCCTTGCCTGAACCCGAAGAAACGGAAACTCCCGAAGAACCTTCAACTCCACGTGATTAAAGAGGTATAAATATGGCTGTTAAAATCATAACGGGCTCTATAGGCTCGGGCAAGACCCGATACTGTATCGACGAAATTTCAAAAGTGCATAAAAGCGACCCGTCACGTCGGTGTATAATGCTTGTTCCGTCGCACTATTCACACGAAACGGAGCATATGCTCATAACCGAATTTGGCGGAACAGGGCTTAACAATATTGAATGTACATCATTCGAGAAAATGGCACGTGAGCTTATTTCTGACACTTCAAAGAGACTTGGTGCATCAGGAAAACACGTGCTTATTTGCCGTGCAATAACACTTACACTCAAGACTGCCCAAAAAGATACCGACAAGCTTGACCGCCGTCTTATCCGTGCTGTTTCAAAGCGTGGTTTTATTGACGTTGCCGCATCACTTATAAGTGAGCTTCACCGTTACAATGTAACACCCGAAACAGTTCTTGCATATTCTCAAAGCACAGAAAATCCATTACTTTCGCAAAAACTTCATCTGCTCTCGCTTATAGCAGAAAACTACGAAAAGCTTCTTGAGAGTACAGACTATACCGACTGTGACGATGACCTGTCACGGCTTGCAAAGGTTATCGGCAACAGCATAACTAATAACGACAGCATATGGCTTGATAAATTTGACGAGTTTCTGCCCCAACAGCTTGAGGTGGTTAAGGCTCTCATTATGAGCGGTGCAGATATTACAATTACATTCAACACCTGCCGCAACAGCGACGATACATACTATGCTACAAAAAAGGCAATTGAGGATATAAGAAACTTTACCGCTATAGAAATGATACATCTTGACGGCGAGATGTCACACGTTAACGCACCCGACCTCAGATTTTTATTTGAGAGCTGGTTTGACCGTGATGTATACAGCGGTAAATGTGAAAACATTGAGATTTTTGCTGCACGTGATGCGTATACAGAAACCGAGCACGTTGCGAGCAAAATTCTCGACCTTGTACGCGAGGATAAATACAGATTTTACAATATGGGCATACTATGCCCCAACGGCTATTCACATATAATTGAAGCTGTTTTTGATGAGTATGATATCCCCTACTATACAGATGAACGTATTGCAATATCTGAATATCCCATAGCAATGCAGATTCTCTCACTGTTTGATATCATCGAGCATAACTGGAACTATGATTCTATGTTTGAATACCTGCGTGCAGGATTTGTCTATACAAAAACACGGACCGAAAGCGGTAAAACCAAATTTTCACGGCTTAACCCCGATGATATTGATTTACTCGAAAACTACGTTCTCCGTTACGGTATCGAATATAAAAACGCATGGTGCCGTTCATGGCTTACAAACAGCCGTGGCATCATTGATACAGCATTTGAAAAGGACAGTACAAATACAGAAGCTTCTCAAAAGCTTGATGATTTACGTGCTACCGTTATCGCACCGATTATAAACTACAGCGAAGCGGTAAAAGCATCAGAAACAGTATCTGACTATTGCCGTGCACTTTTTGCATTTTTAGAGGATATCAACCTGTATCAGGGGCTTAAAAACGAGCTATTGTCAATGGCGATAAACAACGCAACTGCCGATGCACAGAGATTCGGGCAGATATGGAACCTTATCCTTGACGTACTTGATCAGGTAAACACCGCACTCGGTGATGAGGAGGCAACTCACGAGGAATTTGCACAGTACATAATATCCGCAATGGAGCAGTGTCAGATACGCACTGTCCCATCAGGGATTGACCGTGTATTTATCGGAAATACAGATATGAACAGAGCCATCCCCACCCCGGTCGTATTCGCAATGGGTGCAGTTTCAGGCACATTCCCGCAGTTAAATGCATCAGAAGGCTTTCTCTCAAATGCTGATAGGATAACGCTGTCAGAGAACAATCTCCGACTTGCTCCGACTACCGTAAAAAAAGCAGAAAAGCAGTATAATACAGTATATAAATTACTATCGGCCACTACGGACAAGCTTTATATCAGCTACCCGTCGATGACCGCTGACGGGGCATCAAATCTGCCCTCACAATTAGTTACTGACATCAAGGACAAATTCTGTGACCTGCACGTAATTGACGATATTCTGGCAGAAGATTCTGATATATTGCATATATCATCACCTAAACCGACACTGCACAAGTTCCTTATAAACCCGAGCGAACATCCGCTGTGGTCGCACGTTGATGCGTGGTTTAATGAACATGAGGAGTGGCGTAACAGGCTGTTTTCGGTAAAGAAAGCAAAACGTAATTTTTCATACAGAAAGATTGAGCTTAACGAGGATATTGCACAGGATTTATATAGCAATAAAAACCGCTACAGTGCAACACGGCTTAACTCGTACGCAAACTGTCCGTTCTCGCACTTTTTGCGGTATGGTCTTGATGCACGTGAACGTGAAGAGTATGATATAAAGCCAACTGACACGGGCACATATGCACACGAAATAATCCGCCGTTTCTGTACAAGAATTGACGAGGACGAAAATCTTTCGTGGCACAGTATGGATGATGAAAAATGTACCGGTCTGGTTTCTGAAATTGTCGCCGATACACTTGATAAAATCAACGCATCAGAGCTTCGTGACAAGGAAATGACAGCAGACATATTAAGCCGCATGGGCGAAACTGTTACAGAGGCTGCAAAAACCGTATGCAGAAGCATAAACTGCGGCGAGTTCGAAATCGACAGCTACGAAAAGGAGATTCTTGTAAAGCTTAACGATAATATAGAAATAGGCGGTATTATTGACCGGCTTGATGTATGCCGTCTCCCCGACCGCAACGAATACAGAATAATTGACTACAAGACCGGTCACAAGGATTTCTCTGTAGCTGATATCTATCACGGACTTGATATGCAACCTGTCATATATGCACTTGCAATGAGGATTCTTGATGATAAGGCAACTATTTCAGGAATGTATTACAGTATGGTGCATAACAGTTTTGCATCAATCGGCGTTACAAGCGGAGAGAAAAGCATAGACACCGCACTCCGCAAAAATACAGAATATAACGGCATAACATTCGTTGGCGATGATAAAAACTCACCGATACCGCAGGAGGAAATAGACCGTATTGAATCCGAGCTGTCACGTGCTGACGGTTCACTGTTCTTTACAGGCAAAAAAAATGAATTAGGCTACAGCAAGAGTGTAAAATCACGGTCTGAGGGCGAATGGCTTATGGGGCGGGTTCGCGATAATATTATAAATGCCGATAAAGATATACGCAACGGTAATATAGCAATCACACCGCTTGTACGGGGAGGTAACAGTGCATGTACCTACTGTGCATACAGACAGGTTTGCAGGTTTGATGAAAGCGTAATATCAGAAAGATGTATAACAGACAACGACAGTGATATATGGAACAAATCAGAGGAGGACGCGTAATGGGCTGGACACAGGATCAGATAAAAGCAATAGATACCGATACAGGCTCGGGCAACCTCCTTGTATCCGCCGCCGCAGGCTCGGGCAAGACTGCTGTTCTTGTCGAGCGTGTGTTGCAGAAAATCCTTAACAGAAAAAGCACTGTTGACAGACTTCTCATAGTCACATTTACAGAAGCTGCAGCATCAGAAATGCAACAGAAGATAATAAAGCGTCTGACTGAATATCTTAAAAACGGCGAAGTCACAGATGCACAAAAACAACTCATAAAAAATCAGATACGCCTTACGCAGACCTCTGATATTATGACAATTGACGGATTCTGTAACCGGGTTGTACAGAATAATTTCCACACACTCGGAATAGACCCCAATATTCAGATTTGCGACAACGGTATGGCAAATCTTCTCATTAAAGAAGCAATGGATTCGCTTTTTGGGCGTATATATAAATCGGATGATGCCGATATAAAAGCACGTTTTAAACGGCTTACTGACTTTTATTCAAAAGACAGAAATAATGACGGCCTTGCCAATGTCATACTATCAATATACAGATTTACCGAATCGTTTGCCGAGCCCGAAAAGTGGCTTCGTGACGCAGTTGGTGAGTTTGATTTACCAACACTTGAGCAGGCAGTGGTAAGATACCACAAGGAGGCATCACGCAATGCGGCACAGCTTGCATTATCCGAGCTTGCAACAATTCCGGACACAGAAAATCCTGAAGTATCCCTATGTAAGAGCAAAATACAGACTGTTGCACAGGCAATTTACGATGCACAGTCGTGGGATGAAATATATGAGGTTTACTGCGACTTTTTCAGTAAGCCCAAAAAACGTACAGAGTTTTTGGCTATCGCAGACGAATTGGTGGACTCACCCGCAAAGGATTCAATTAAGTTTGCATCGTATGTTTTATGTGATGTTTTCTCACCGGGCAAAAATGACAAAACTCCATCAGGTGTTACAATGTCAGCAGAGGATATGCAAAGCTCTCATAATTGGACAGTTTTGAAAGAGGAAGTCTCTGACCTTGTCTGGATTACAGGCGAATTTCTAAAGGAATACTCTGATATAAAGCATAAACGAAATCTTTACGAATTTTCCGACATTGAGCATCTTACATATAAGCTCTTTGCCGAAAATGAAACCGTTCGTAACGAATATCGCGACAAATACGATGAAATTCTGATTGACGAATATCAGGACACAAATATGCTTCAGGACGGAATATTTACACTGATTTCACACAATAACATCTTTATGGTTGGTGACCTTAAACAGAGTATTTACCGGTTCAGAAAAGGTGACCCGTATATTTTTAAATCAAAGGCACACGACTATTCACTGCCCGAAAGCAACGACAATCGTATTATTCTTTCGCAGAATTTCCGTAGCCGACAGGAGGTTTTAAAAAGTGTAAACGATATTTTCGCAAAGATAATGTCGGAGACTGCAGGCGATGTTGACTACAAAGACGGCGAGCTGATTGTGCGTGATGATGAGTATGAATACTATCCCGCACCGGAAACAAATATGAAATCTGAACTGCATTATATCGCACTCGATAAAGATGCAGAAATTGACCGCGACCTGTGCGAGGCACGTTATACAGCACTCGAGATTGACAGACTCTTAAAAAGTGATGCAAAGGTCTACGATAAAGCTCTTGACGGTATGCGGCCGATTCAGAAGAAGGATATTGTAATACTTGAAAATTCAGTAAAATACAATGCTGAGCTTATAACCGATGAGCTTTCAAAGCTCGGTATTGCATCATACGTCGATAAAAGCTCATTCTTTGACCGACGTGAGATAAATCTTATGCTGTCACTTATTTCTGTAATTGACAACTCACATAACGATATTCCGCTTATAAGTGTTATGCGTTCGCCCATCGGCGGTTTTACCGATGAAGAACTGGCAACAATACGAATAAACGAAAAACGCTCGGAAAACTTTATCGATGCCGTTAAGGCATACGCACAGACGGGCGATGATAAACGCCTTGCCGCACACTGCGGTGAGTTTATACGCAATATCAGGCGTTGGCGTGATTATGTCCGCAAAAAGTCTGTTGCACAGCTTATCTGGGCAATCTATGAAGAAACCTGTTTCTATGATATGATGGGTGCACTTGAGGAGGGCGAAGAAGCACAGACAAACCTGCGGCTGCTATATGAACGTGCAAAACAGTATGAGGGTGCAGGGTTTAAGGGGCTTTTCAATTTCATCAAGTATATAAACCAGCTTGAGGGAAACGACAGCAATGTTGAGGGTGCAAAGCTTATAGGCGAAAACCACGACGTCGTCCGTATTATGACAATCCACAAGAGTAAGGGACTTGAATTTCCGTACGTATTCCTGCTCGGTGCAGGACGTGATTTCCCTGCAGGACAGGATTCATCGGTAATACGGATGCACAAAACTCTCGGCTTCGGACTTCCGTATATCAACTACGAACGCCATTATTCGCAGAAAACCCACTCATATGAGCTTATAACAAAAATCAATAAATCCGAGGGAATGTCAGAACGTATGCGACTTTTATATGTCGCACTTACACGTCCCCGCGAAAAGCTTTATGTTATTGTGGCACGCAAGCACAAAGAGGAATCCACAAAAGCGGATATGGTGTCCTCCTGGGAAGCAATGCTTACAGGCAAAAAGCTATTGCCAAACACAGCACTAACGGCTAAAGGCTTTTATGACTGGCTATGCCCTGCGGTGTGTGCATCGCCCGATACATGGGATTTATATTACACATATACCGGAACAACCATCGAATCTAAAGGGACAGAAAACGAAGTCGAGCCTCAAAACTATAGGGACAGTAAAGATTTGCGTGACAGTGTTTATAAAATACTTGATTATACGTATCCGTATCAGGAAAGCAACACTATTCCGTCAAGAACATCTGTAACACAGTTAAAGGAACTTTTTGAGGTGCAGGATACAGAATACGAACCTGACAGCCGTCGCACATCAGGCGTTGATGATATTGCGGAGCTTATGTTTTCACCCCTGCATCAGAAACCGAAATTTATGCTTGAGGATAAAGAAAAGCCGGCAAACGAGGTTGGTACACTATACCACCTTGTAATGTCAGAGCTTGACCTTGATGCTATACGAAAAAACGGAGCTGACAGCATCGACAGTGAGCTTCAACAGCTTGTTGGTAACGGTGACATAACAGAAGACGATTTAAAATACATTGATGCGGATAAAATAAAGGCGTTCTTTAAAAGCGAGCTTGCCATGCGTATGTTAAATTCAGATAACATCAACCGTGAAAGACCGTTTCAGATTAATATTTCCGCTCTTGAGTATGACCCGTCGCTGACAGGTGCAAGCCGTGACGAAAAGGTTATTCTTCAGGGTATTATAGACTGTTTCTTTGAAGAATGGGACGGATTTATACTGTTTGATTACAAAACCGACAAGGTGAAAAATAATTCAGCCCAAATAAGAGACCGATACAAAAAACAGCTTGAACTGTACAAGCAGGCAATTGAAGAGCTTACCGGAAAACCGGTTAAGGAAACATACTTGTATCTCTTTGATACAGGTGAGGTTGTATAACAAAAATGAGTTGTCACAAGACAACTCATTTTTGTTATTCCAATATATTTGTTGTGATATAGTCCACGCCCATTTTAATAAGCTTCTTTGCGTCCTCTTTTTTGTCGCAAGTCCAACAGTTTACCTTTTGTCCGATTGCATGCACTTTTTTAACAATATCCTTTGTCAGAATTGTGTACATTATATCAAGGTCAAGACGATGATTTTATTCGCCATAACCTTTTTTTGAACTTTGCAACCTGTGCATCTGTCGGTGCAAAATCAGTATGTGAACAGCACGGGATATCAGGCTTTGAGCCGTCTGTGCCATAGAACGGAGTAAGTCTGTCGTTTTCGTACTCTTTTCGGCATTCCCCAAGTTTGAAATCCGGAATATCATACGGCTTTCCACCCTCAAGCATTGAACGGTGTGAAAGAATTGCAACCGATGACATTGTAACTGCTGAATAAATATCAAACGGATGCTCTGGCTGTTTGCCTGCCTCTATACATCTGAGGAACATACGAGCTGTTAAATAATCACCGCCGCCGTGTCCGCTCTGTTTTATAAACTCCTCTTCGGGGTCGTTCCAGCTCGGCTCATAAAGCGATATCTCGTTTGCTTTTTCGGGTTTTTCCCATTCGTTATAACGGAGCATAACCTTGTCACCCATACCACGCAGGTTCTCAATCTGTCCCTTTGTTCCGCATACGCGGTAGGCATTGTGATGACCGCCAAAGCTGGCATGGCCCGTAATGCGGAATATTGATCCGTCATCATTCTGTGTTGTCACAATCGCTGCACGGTCACCACCATAACTTGCAGTTGGAACATCACCCTCAATAGGTGCAAATGATGCAAATGCCGTAACACGCTTCGGAGTTGCACCGGTCGCGTGCATTACGGGACCAAGTGAATGTGTTATGTAATATGTTCTCGGCAGGAAGTTACGCCAATGCTCCGGAAAATAATTGTAATCCCTTTTAAATGTCAGGTCATTCGGGTCACCCGGATGGTTATATTCACCCTCGGCATAAAGTATCTTACCGAGCGTTCCGCTATCGCAAACACGTTTCATCTCGCGGTTAAAAATCATCTGCGGATAGTTCTCGGCAAGCATATATATTACATTGCTCTTCTCAAATGTGCGTATCAGCTCAATACCCTCTGCCATTGTGCCGTTACTGATGCACTCTGAATATACGTGTATACCACGTTCCATACATTTAATTGCGTACGGTGCGTGCTCATGGAAATAGTTTGCAAGGATTACCGCATCCATATCGTGCTCGATAAACTCATCAAAGTTATCATATTTTGCGATATCGCCTCCTAATTCCTTTGCACCTCTTTCAAGTCTGTCCTTTTTAAAATCACAAATTGCGACAATGTCGCAATTAAGAAGCATAAAGTTTTTTGCAATATGCATTCCTCGCCATGCACCAAAAACACCTATTTTATATTTTTTCATAATCCGACCTCCGTAGTCTGTTTCTCCTTTATTATAGCACATATGAAACATCATACAATAGAATTTTTCCATATTCTTATTTGAAAAAGTTTGAAAAACTTGCTTTTTGATTTTATATCTGCTATAATCACCATATAGAGGTGATACAATGAAAAGCAGAAATATATGTAAATTTGTAACCGATACAACGCAGGACAATCTTGAAATGCATCAGTTTATATACGAGTCTGACCCTGCAGCAATGGCTAACGCATTTAATCTGACTCATCACAGAGCAATCCTTGTGAAGCAGGGCAACGGCACGTTTAAGTTTGACAATACCGAAGTTGTATTTTCGCCCGGGTGTCTGATTTTTGGTTTTGAGAACGAACATTTTGAGGTTAATGCCATCTCGTGTGAGTATATGTACATATCATTCAGCGGTACACGTTCAGATTTTCTTTTCCGCCGGTTTGGTATAAACAGAACTAACCGATGCTTTTCAGGCTTTGACGGAATTATTCCGTTATGGCATGACAGTCTCTCACGTGCATCAGATGAAAATATCGACCTTGCATCTGAGAGCATTCTGCTCTATACGTTTTCACGGCTTTCAGGTGTATCTGCCGAGCAGAATAAGCTCGTAAACCAGATCATTGAGATTAGTGAAGAACGGTTCTCAAATCCCGATTTATCCGTTATCTCCATAGCCAAAGAGCTTGCGTATAACCCCAAATATCTCTCTCACTTTTTTAAGAAAAATATGGGCATAAGCTATTCGGAATATCTGCGTACACTTCGTATAAAATACGCCGTGTCGCTGTTCGATCACGGTATTGATTCCGTGAAAAATGTGGCGTTCCTTTCAGGGTTTTCTGATCCTTTGTATTTCTCAACAGTGTTCAAAAAAACCGTCGGAAAGTCACCCAAAGAATATATGGGCAAATAAAAATCCTGTCATTGACAGGATTTCAGACTGCCGAAAAAGTCGTTCTACCGCAAGCAAAACAGAAAATATGTCAAAGGCAGATCTATAAGATTTTGTAACTTAACACACAAAAAACCGCAAGAGAAACATCGGGTTTCCCTTGCGGTTACTTGCTTTCTGCCAAATTGAACTCTACCGTACCCACGTACGCCGACGAATTCAATTTGGCAAAATATAACTTCCTTTTTCGAACTCTGCCAGCGTGTCGACATTTTGTCGACACGCTGAATCCTGTCATTGACAGGATTTTTTATCATCTCAAAAACATATGCAATATTCTGCCGTACTTTTTCTTATTATACGGCTGATAACGCATGGGTAAATCAATCCATGTTTTTTTGTCAACAATACTCTTTTCGTGCGTAAACGCATCAAAGCCTGCCTTGCCGTGGTATCCTCCCATACCGCTTTCGCCTACTCCGCCAAAGCCCATTTCGCTCGTTGCAAGATGGATTATTGTATCGTTTATGCAACCGCCGCCATACCGGCAATTTTCTGTAATACGCTTGATATTTTTCTTGTTCTCCGAGAAAATATAAAGTGCGAGCGGTTTTTGTTTATCCCTCAGTATTTCAAATACATCATCAAGCTTCTCATACGTAAGGATTGGCAGTATAGGTCCGAAAATTTCTTCCTGCATAACAGCATCCGAGAAGGTCACGTTATCCATCACCGTCGGTTCAATCTGCAGTGGCGGACGGTAGCCTCTACCTCCAAGAACGGTTTTATCCTCATCTATCAAGCTCATAAGACGGTCAAAGTGCTTTTCATTTACAATTCTGCCATAGTCAAGATTGTCGTTAAGCGGATTTTCACCAAACTGTTCTCTTATCTCACGGCAGATTTCCTTCATAAGCGCGTCTTTGATTTTCCTATCGCAGAGAATATAGTCAGGTGCGACACAGGTTTGACCGCAGTTGAGGAACTTGCCAAACACAATGCGTTTTGCCGCAAGCTTTATTTTTGCAGTTCTGTCAACAATACACGGACTTTTTCCGCCAAGCTCCAACACAACAGGCGTAAGATGTTCTGCCGCACGGCGTAGCACCTCCCTGCCGACATTCTGACTGCCGGTAAAGAATATAAAATCGAACTTTTTATCAAGAAGCTCTGAATTTTCCTTTCTTCCGCCTGTCACAACCGCAACATAGTGTGGCGGGAAACATTCGCTTACTATCTTGTCTATAACATCACTTGTTCTGGGTGAGTATGCACTCGGCTTCAAAACTACTGTATTTCCTGCCGCAATTGCGTCTGTCAACGGCTCAATCGCCAGGAGGAACGGATAGTTCCACGGGCTCATAATAAGCACATTCCCATACGGCGACGGCTTCACAAAACTACGTGATGCAAACTGTGCAAGCGGAGTTTTAACACGGCGTTCCCGCGAAAACTTCTTTACGTGCTTTATCATATAGCTGATTTCTGTGAGTGCAAGTCCCGATTCGCACATAAATCCTTCATAATAGCTTTTCCCAAGGTCCGCACGCAATGCTGTGTTGATTTCTTTTTCGTGCTCCTTAACTGCTTTATACAGTTTCTTGAGCATTCTGATTCTGAACTCCACAGGTATAGTAGCACCGCTATAGAAATAGTTTCTCTGTGCATTTAAAATTTCGTTTATATTCATTTTACAGTTCCCTCTCTGCTTATAGCCTTAAGATTTCCCGCAATCGTGCCGAATACTCTGTAAAATGTTTCAAGTTCTTCCCTGCTTACGCCATTACTTGCTCCTTCAACAATCACGTTTACCCGTCCGCACAGAACTTCTGCCAACGACACGCCCTCTCCTGTCAGCTTGAGAAGTGCACGGTATGAGTTACTCGTTACCTTTTCTCTTATAATAAGTCCTTTTTTCTCAAGCATAGATACTGCACGTGAAATTTCAGCCTTATCCTTATTGCTTATCTCACACAGTTGTGTTGCCGTTATGCCATCGGGATTGCGGTAAAGAGTTACTATATATAAAGCATAAAGCCCCTTTAACCCATACTTTTCCATCTCAACTGTAGCAATTCTGTTCCAGTAATGAGAGATTTCTGATATCGTATTCGTAAACAATTCAAATCTGTCAATCATAGCTATTCTCCTTAAAAAAATAGACTTGTTGAAAAATCAACAAGTCTATTTTATCACAAAGATGTTGATTTGTCAACATCTTTTTTCGTGGATTTTTCGTGGATGAAATGCTAGTGCGTCCGTGCCCTGCGACTCGCTATGCTCCCTGCATAAGTTCAACTTGCCAAAACAAGTTTTGGAGTTTCACTTGTCTCAGGGTTCGAGTCCCCTTAATTTCATGCCACAAAAAAACCACCCTATGGGTGGTTTCTTTGTGGTGCGCCCGAAGGGACTCGAACCCCTGACCTACTGGTTCGTAGCCAGTCACTCTATCCAGCTGAGCTACGAGCGCATATGCTCTTATCAAACACAACTGATATATTACCATATTTTCACGTGTTTGTCAAGAGCTTTTTTATATTTTTTTGGAGATTTGCCTTATTCCTCAGGCAAATCTATGTCCTTGCCAAAGTCAATGCCCTCAATATGAATATTAACCGCTGCAACATTCAGTCCCGTCATCGCTTCAACACTCGCTTTTACACTTTCCTGCACGTTCCACGCAAGCTCCGGTATCTTGACACCGTACTCTACAACAAGATACAAATCAATTGTTGTCATCTCTTCGTTTATCTCAACCTTTACGCCCTGTGATGAGTTTTTCTTGCCCAGCTTCTGTGCTACACCGCCAACAAATGACTTATGCATAGCTGATACACCGTCAATCTCCGATGCCGCAATTCCTGCGATTTTTGCAACTACTTCAACTGAAATCTTTACATTTCCGATAGGCTCGTCTGTATCCGTATGGATTTCAGTTTCATTTGCATCATCACCCAGTTCAAAAGCTTCAATCATTTCTTCATCCAACATCTTAATTACCTCCTGTTTTAATACTGTTATTTTATGCTCTTTTCTTACATATTAACCATTCCGGGCACTTATTCAAAATCCAGAACAATATCATCCATTCCTTCGTTTCTCTGTTTTTCTTTCTTATGGATAATATCTACCTTTATGCTTATGGCATCTTTGCCGCAAACAATCATATGGTCTATCAGCTCAATCCCTACACTACGGAGCAGATGATCTACGTTCATAGTTGTTTCAACATCATCATACGAAATATTGGCGTTACCGTTAGGATGGTTATGCACTATAAGAACATACCTTGCACCGTTCATTGTAGCGGTCTTGACTATCTTTTCCGCACTTGTGCTTGCATAATCGGGTCCGCTCTGTTCTGTGATATTGGAAATACACAGGACATTAAGAAATGCATCGGTGCAAATCATAAGAATATCTTCCCTGCCCGGATCAAACCCTACAATATTTATAATTTCCATAAAGTTCTCACGCACAAGTTTTTTGGGTTCAAACTTTATTTCCTGCTGCTTGTAGTAGTCAACAAACGCCTTTAAACTACGCAGATACAAAACTGCTGTTTCGCCAACACCGTTAAGGTCAGTAACCATCCTGTAATCCTGTGCATTCTTCATCAGGCTTACGATGCTATCGGCACTATAGTCAAGCATTCTGTGTGCTAAGGGATTCGTATCACCCTGACGGTAGACGTTATAGAGCATATACTCTAAAATCTCATAGTCAGACCAGCCGTTGAAACCCGTTTCATTGAACTTCGCACGCATCCGCTGACGATGGTTTTTATGAATGTTATCGTTTGCCATTATACGTTGAATCGGAACAAAACAATGTCCCCGTCCTTCATTACATATTCTTTGCCTTCACTTCTTACAAGGCCTTTTTCCTTTGCTGCTGCCATTGTGCCACATTCCATAAGGTCATTGTAATGTACAACCTCTGCACGGATAAAGCCACGTTCAAAATCCGAATGGATTTTGCCTGCCGCCTGCGGTGCTTTTGTGCCCTCTTTTATTGTCCATGCACGAACCTCCGGCTCACCGGCTGTTAAGTAGCTTATAAGTCCTAAAAGCGAATAGCTTGCCTTTATCAGTCTGTCAAGACCTGACTCTGTCATTCCAAGCTCTTCTAAAAACATCCCACGCTCATCAGGCTCAAGCTGTGAAATCTCTTCTTCTATTCTTGCTGATACCGGCATAACCTCCGAGTTTTCACCCTTTGCGTACTCCTTAACACGTGTAAGAAGTGTATTGTTTTCAATACCGTTTGCAAAATCGTCCTCTGCAACATTTGCCGCATATATAACCGGCTTCATTGTGATGAGGAATACCTCTTTCATCAGCTCAAGCTCTTCGTCTGTATAGTCAAGTGATTTTGCAAGCTTGCCTGCCTCCAACGCTTCCTTTACCCGCTCATAAAGTGCAAGCTCACCTGCAAGTGTCTTGTCACCCTTGAGTGCCTTTTTCGTTCTCTCTATCTTTCTGTCAATCATTTCGATATCCGAGAAAATAAGCTCAAGATTGATTGTTTCTATATCTCTTACCGGGTCAACAGAACCGTCAACGTGAGTTATGTTGGCATCTTCAAAGCAACGCACAACGTGAACGATAGCATCACATTCACGGATTGATGCAAGGAACTTGTTACCAAGACCTTCGCCCTTTGATGCACCCTTTACAAGACCTGCAATATCAACAAACTCAATAAAAGCACGTGTAACCTTTTTAGGGTTATACATCTTTGCAAGCTCATCAATTCTCTCGTCGGGGACATCAACTATGCCTACATTCGGCTCAATTGTACAGAACGGATAGTTCGCACTCTCTGCACCTGCCTGTGTTATTGCGTTAAAAAGCGTTGATTTACCAACATTTGGTAATCCCACTATACCAAGTTTCATTTTTATTTACATCTCCTTTGTTTTATCAGTGTTTTCGACATTTATTAGGTCACTACTTCGCCATTTAACGAAAATGTTTTTCAAACTGCATTACTGCATTGTTGAGCGAATCCTCCGTCACATGAACACATCTATCCATTGTGGTTTTAATACTTGCGTGACCGAGTAGTTGCTGTAATACTTTTGGCTGCATTCCGCTTTCAATAGCACGGGTTGCATATGTATGACGAAGTGCATGCATACAAAATCTTTTAATGTTTGCCTCATCGCAAAGTTTATACAAATGGGTATCGTATGAACTGTTTTTTGCAGGTTCTCCTGTTCTCCATTTGATGAATACAAGATCTTTCATCACAAGTGTTTTCTTTTGTCCTGTTCGTCTGTCAATATATTCGAGTGTTTGCGACAAGTTCTCCGACTCTTTTCGTTCATGCTTTTTCGAATCAATCTCTTTTAGAATCTCATACGCTTGGTTGGTGAGCGGAATCGTTCTGTAACTTTGCTGTGTCTTTTGCCTTGTTGATTTACAAATCTTGCACTAAACAATCCATCTTTTCTTTGATAGATACCTTTTCCGCATTTTTTGCCTTTTAGGGTTTTACCCATAATCTTAACTCCTTTCTCTTTTGAGAAAAAGAGCCAATGCAATATACCACATTATATCACATCGGCTGCCATTTATCAATAGTAATATTTTAAATTGTTAATTTATAACTAATAAATTGTTCGAATTCCTTACGCTTTACCAACTTTTTTGTACCAACATACAAAACAAAAGAACAGTTTGGAGCTTTCATTATACTCTCGATTTTATTTATTCCAATGTTGCTATATGCAGCGGCCTCTTTTATCGTTAATGTTACTTTCAAGTGTATTGGAACTTCTTTAATCTTATTTGTCATTTCACTGCTCCTTTCATCATTAACTTAAAAATGAAAATCTCTGCTTCTCATATATTCTTCCGTTTTACATTCTGTAAATTGTCCAAAGTCCGTGTAATGAATAAGGGCTCTTTGTCAAGAGTTGGGGTGAAAAATCCTGAATGAATTTTTATGAGGCAGTATAGCACTTATGCTGCCTCTTTTAAATTGTCCTCATTTTTTCGTTTTTGATATGCAAATATGTGCATAATTCTGTTTCTGAATCTTTTGAAATTTCTGTAGCCATATGCATTACGCTTTAGTACTTCGATTTTGTTGTTACAACCCTCTGTAAATCCGTTACTGTATGGATAATCAAAGGTGTTTAGTATCTCTGTCTGCCAATTTATCAACGTGTTACTACATTCATAATATTCTAACAAATTACTGTCTTGAGCCATATATACCCATTCATTCATCATCTTTTTGCTGTTTCCCTATCTTCACAATCGAGAATTGTATAAAAGCCTTCTTTTAGGTAGTATGCCCTTCTTAATTCATCATTTACGTACAATAATGCATCAACACGTTCTTTTTCTTCGTCCTTTAGTTTGCTTTGCCTTTTAGTCAATATTCGTTTGGAGTTTTTAAATGCCAATCTGTAGTCTTTTCCATACTTCTTTTGTATCCGTTTTCGTGTCTTTTTAAATGCCCATATTATCTGCCTTACATAGTGATATTTATCAACCAAATATGTTGCATTTTTGAAAAAGGCTTGTGCAAGCTCGTGATATGGTTTCCACATATCGCTTACAAAAAACTTTACCTCTGAACGGTTATGATTATCATATTGTTTTAAATACTTAATCAAATGTCCTTGCTTTCTGTCTGCAAGGATATCAAGTACTTCACCTGTCATTGGATTTGTAAGGATTGCCTGATACCTTTCCTTGCCGGTATTACCTTTAAACTCATCAATTGCAACAGCTTCAAGTAGCCTGTCCGGAGATAGGTATGTAATACTGTCAAATATGCGTATAACTGTAGAAACCGATATATTAAGCTCTTTTGATATAGATGTAAAGGAACATACTTCTTCTGTCTTATCTAATATTTTATTGATAAGGCGTCGGGTTATGTGATAATATTTAGGAACAAAAGAATTATGTTCTGCAAAGCGTTTACCACAATTATGACAGCAATATCTCCTTTGACGGTAGAAAAGAATTACATCTTTATCAAAAGCGGGTAAATCTTTGATAGTTCTGCATCTATAATCATGAATATATTTAGTTTTCTCGCCACAAACAGGGCAAATATGCTCTTTCACAGGCATTTCGATATATATATGTGTAATATTTTCGAGTTTTTCAATCTTTTTTACAATAACCTCTTGCAAATTTAGTAATTCTTCGGTAAAATGAGAGTAGAGCATATTTCGTTCCTCCTGTCATGGTTTCTCGTCAATTCCATTATACAGGATTTTGAACAAATATGCTCTACTTTTTTTATTTTTTCAAATTTTTTCAAGCTCTATTTGTTGGTCACCCCAATATTTATTATAGAGCCTTTTTTTATTGCTTTTTGGGCGATTATACGGACCTCTTTCATATGATCCTAATCGCTTTGCTTCCGGCACATTCAGTATTTCCAGAATATTATTACATTCGTCTATATCTGCACCTTTATAATGCTCAATTAAATACAGATATGCTCTATGTATGCGATTATTTAATTAAACCCACAACCAGCAGATTGCAAAAGCAATTGAGTAGAAACCGCATCAATATTAAATCCTATGCATATAGATATAACCAAGTTTAAAATGCTAAATCTCCGGGTTGTGCAGAGGATAAAGATATGCGTGTGCCTTTTGAAACTTGTGTACTTGTTCCGTGACCTATTGCTGATTCTGAAAAACCTGCGTTATGAAATGCCCAGGTCACAAAACCTGAGCAGTCAAGTCCATAAGGTCGCATACAACCTGAAGAACGGCTACCTTCAGCAGTAACAAGTTTCATCTTGCCCCATTCACTATCCCAACCTATCGCAGAAGATTTACCGCCCCAAAAATATGTAAGCTTGCCTACGAGAGAGCAGGCTTTCTTTACAACATTTTTTCGTTCCGCTGATAAGCTATCGGGAAGATTGTCAATAACATCCTGAGCCGTTGCATCAGAGATTGCAAGGCTCTGTGTAGTTCCAATAAACCCATCTGCATTTTCAAGCAAAGTTTCAAGAGCTTCTTTCTGCTTATTCGTAAAATGATATTGTGAAATCATTTCATCTTTTGTCTTTGCGGTTATTGTGATATACAAAACAGTTTCACTTGTTTCTCCGCTTGTTACGGTTTCAGTTCGTGAGGTTATAGTGTGCATATCCCAAAACACATCTTTGAGCTTCTGTTTTTTAGCATCATCTATTACAACTACATCCTGAACTGTTTCATCATCTACACCTGCAACCTTAACCGAGAATAAAGACAGAACCAAGCTCCAATCCGCTTGTTCGCCCTCCATAACAATTCTGTCATGAGTGGTATTATCTTCGATTTCCGTTAGCCGAGCAGAGAGTTCCATATTACATTCATTTACGATTGAAGAAACGGGAATACTGTCTGCATCGGCGGCTTCATCTGAGATAAAAATACCAAATGGACTACCTGCAATAGCTGCAACAATTATAACAACAATAAGAATTACCAAAACAACTACAACACCAATCCAACCAAAGGCAGCAAAAAATGCCGCTGCCGCTTTTGTGACCGCTGCTGCAATAGCCTTACCAATGGCGGCTAATGCTTTTGCAGTTTTTATTGCAACTGCCTTTGCAACTTTAGCTGCCTTTATAGCTGCTTGTCTTGCTCGTTTTGCCGCTTCTTTTGCGGCTTTTTTTGTTACTTCTTTTTGAGTCTTTACAACTTTCTTGGTTGCTTTCGTTGCTTTTTTCTTTGCCGTTTTAGTTGTGTAGGAACTACCGCTTTTAACAACAGAACGGGATTTGCCGACAACATTATCACGGGTTTTCAAAGCTTTCTTTGAGTTCACCGTGCTCCGTTTAACAGATGTAGCGGTTTGCTTTGACTTCGGTGTATTGTTATACGGAGATTTTATTGGTTCGGCTTGTGAGCTTCTTAACGATTGCATATAGCTTTCTTTGGTTTTTACCATAGACTTACCGGAGGGTTTATCTGTTGTTTCGGGTTTTATATCCGCAGGCTTTTCCTTTGGTGAATTAAGTTCTGTATTTTTTCCTTGTGATGCCGTTTTACTTGTTTCTGAACTATCTTTTTTATATGCGTCAGAACTGCTTTCTTCAGCTTGCCGTTTTTGGTATTCCGCTTTCGTTTTTAGCTTTTTAGAAACATATTCTTTCCGGGCATCTTTAGGAGTGATGGCAGAATCAGAAGAAGTAGCCTTTAACGGTTCCTTACCCTTAACACCTTTTGTCGCATCATCGGGTGTATGTTGTTTTATATAGTTTTCCTTTGTCTTAACACCATTTGAAGATGTTTCGCCTTGCGATTTCAAATATTCCTCTTTGGTTTTAACAGTTGCTTTTTCCTGAGCCTTGCTTTTGGCTTGTTCTGCGGCTTTTTGATTTCCCGAAGGTTGTTCGTTGTTATTATAGTTTTCCTTCGTTTTCGGCGTATTTTCGTCCGTTTTAGGCTCATTTTTAACTGTCTTTGGTTCTTTATCAGGTGTTTCAGGTTCTTCCGGTGTCTGCTCCTGATTTTCAGGTGCTTCATTTTCCCGTGTTTTAACCTTTTGTCTGTGTTCTTTGATTTTGTTTTGTGTAAAAGTCTTGCCTTTATGATAGACCGCATCGGCAGTTGTATAAGCGGCATTTTCAACTTGTTCCGAAGCTTCTGTATCTGCTTTTTGAGGTTCGGAATATCCTTGTTCTGTGCCGAGCTTTGATTCAACCGCTTTCTTTACAAGTGTATCCTTCATTACAGCTTTAGTATCTTTCACTGTATTTACTACCGCATCCCTGCTCTTAACCGCAACTTTTGGCATATTGGCAGAACTTTTTGACTTTGGAGATTGTTTAGGTTTCGTCTTGATGTCTTTTTCACTCAAAACAAATCACCTCCGCTTATGAATATTTTCTTTTTTTGGCTTCTATCAGTTTTTTATCACAATGCAACAACAAATCATCAATGGTTTTATGTTTTTTAGGATTAAATTGTGCATAGCCATAATTGGCTGAAAACGGATAGATTTTCTCTCTGCTTTCAAACTTTATCAAGTCTTTCAATTCAGAATTTTGATATGGTAAATTTGCATATTCTGGCCATTTAGCTATATGTCTTTTTAATATAGCACTGTCGAGCGGATTTACTTTTCCATCCCCGTTTGTATCTGCAGCATCTAGATTTATAGTTACACCCGGCCATTTTGCTAAATACCTTGAAAGATATGCACTATCCAACGGATTTACCTTACCGTCATCATTAACGTCTCCATAAACAAAACTTTTTACAGTTACGAATCCATTTACAATTTCAAACTTTACAGGAATGAGTTCACAATTTACAATATCATCATTGTTAAAATCATAATCAACAATAATCGGATAATCGCCTGATTTCGCATCCGATTTAATTGTAAATGTTAATGTCACAATAGCACCATCTGTAGTAAAATTAGATGTAGCAGTCCCATTGTCCCAATATAATGTATAACTTTCTGCAGTATAGTCTGACGAGTGAACTGACTCACCTAATAAACCTAAATCACTTACATTGACCAAAGTCATGACACTTGCATCATATGTTAACGACAATCTCATTGAAGCAATACCCGGATTGTTCCTAAGAGATATATTTACATCAAAAGATTTTCCGTTTTTTGTTTCCTCTATACTATCACAATATATTGTTGGTTCATCTTCATTTATTGCGGTGCTCACATAAACAACGCAACTTGCTTTTAAATCTCCATTTTCAGAGGCAGCTGTTATTGTTGCTATGCCTTCGCTTAAAGCAGTAACGCAACCTGCACCATCAACCTTTGCTACTAACTCATTATCAGACTCCCAATAATATCCTTCTGTTGCATTACTTGGCGTAATTTGAGCAACTATTGTAGCGCTTTCACCAACATATAAACCAAGTGACTTCTTTTCAATAGAAATATTGGTTATATTTACTGTTTCTATAAAGAAATCAGTATATAAGTATGTTTGTGTATCTGCCAAGCAGTTCACCTTGTCAAACATTATTGTATTCTTCGTTGCAAGTAATTCTTTGAATTCGTCTTCAAAGCACACTGCACCAAAGCCAAGTTCGGTAGCTTTCCGGGTTGAATAATCAAGCAGAATTTTACCATAACCTTGTCTTTTAAGCTTTGGTGTAATGCAAATAGGTCCCATTGTAAGAATCGGAATATTTCTTCCATCATCAGCCTTAATATTTGCCTTTACAAACACATTTTGCCCGATAATTTCGCCATCCTTTTCCATAACGAAATCAAGCTCTTTGACAAAGTTAGGATGCTCTCTGAGCTTCGTTATGAGATAGTGTTCAAGGCATCCTGGGCGGTATACATTCCAAAATGATTCACGAATCAAATTTTCTACCACAGGGTAATCTTCTTTTCTTTCCAAACGAATTAAATAGTCATTTTTACTCATTATTTTTCTCCTCCTGATAATTGTTGACTGCAAT
>JAFQJD010000022.1 GCA_017415105.1 Clostridia bacterium
CATTGTTTAAAACCTCCTTGGTGTTTTAGTAATGCGGTCGCCAAACCATTTACTATTATACCATAGGAGGTTTTATTTGCTAAAGCTTTTTTTCTTCCCCCAGTAGAACTGGGGGTTTATTTCCACGCCTTAAGGCACCAACAGAAAGAAACAGGGTTAAATTGAACCCTGTTTCTATTTGCTTAATATTCTGAGTGCCACTATACTCATATCATCCTTTGCTATTCCGTTGTTCTTCTCAATAGCCGTGTCCATAACCTCTTTTGCAAGCTCGTCCATACTCTCAAACGGCTTTACCATTATCTTTTTAATCCATTCGGTACGTGATACACTGTAGCCGGATTCTGTTATTCCGTCACTCATCATAAGTATCACATCGCCCTCTTTCATTGCAACGGTCTTTTTATCAAGCCTTATATCTGATAATATCCCCGCCGGAACTGACGATGACGTTATTGTCTTTATTTCCCCGCCATTTAGCATCAGTGTCTGGGCACTGCCTATCTTATACATCTGAACTTCTGCAGTATACAGGTCAACGCATAAAAGGTCGATTGTCGAATACATCTCATTTTCCATATTAAGACACATTGACGAGTTTAAAATGCCGAGTGCCGTTTTTATACTGAAGCCGGATTTCAAAAAGCTTGTTAAGAGACGGCACGCTGTTGCACTCTCATACTGTGCCTCACTGCCACTGCCCATTCCGTCGGCTATTATGCAATAGAATTTACTCATACCCACCGTAAACATTGCCACACTGTCACCGTTTACTCCATATCCGTCACGTGGTAGCTGCAGGAGTGATTTTTCCACTTCATACAATGCTCCTGAAACGTACTTTGACAGTCCGTTTTCTGTTTTTTCATAGCTTACGCATCTGTCGAGTACGTCCGATACCGCACCCTCAACTATCGAATGTGAAACCGCAGGCGGAAGTCGCAGATACACCTCGCAAACTCCGCTCGTGCTTTCTATAACACTTATTTCATATGGAATAATACCAAGCTTGTCCAGTGCGTTTACAATGCGTTCCTCATCGTCCTCCATAAACATAAACCCGTCCTCAACATCGCCTGCCATACCCGAAAACAGCTTGTTAATCTCGTTATACTGCATAGATATAAGATTGCGTGTTGTGACCGCATCAGAACGGCGGAGAACATCACGTTTATACAGCTCATATACGTGGTTTATCTCGTTTATAAACCGTGCTGTGCGTTCGCACTTCTCACCGAAATGTGCAGGGACATTTTCTGAATTCAGCATACCCTCGTGCTCAATTATCCCGATAAGCTCAAGCATATTTTTATATGTTTTCCGAAAATCAGTTTGCCAGCACTTTCCGCACATTTTGCAGTCATTACACACTCGCTCTGCGGTTTCGTCAAGGATTATGCCGATATCGTCGGAGTACTTTTTCAGCCGTCCCTCCGACATTGAGAAAAAACATTCGTGCAGACTTGAAAATGCCTCTGCGGTCTTTATAAGTCGCATTGAAAGGTACTCCCGCATACGGCTTGTGGGGTTTACTGACTCGACCTGCATTGATTTTGTGAAAAAGCTTCTTAAATATTCATGTATCACTCTCGGTGTCACCAAAAACAGCAGTCCGCCTATTGCCGCATTTAGAATACTTCCCGGAATTTCGTATGTACTCTGTGCATATATAAGCATAACCGATATGGCACATATAAATCCGACAACGCATCCGATGCGTTTGAATGTGTTCATAAAGCTTGCAAAAAGTGCACCAAATCCATAAACGCCCATCATAACAAGTGCATCAGAGCTTGACATTGACGACATAAAGCCTATACAAAGTCCTGTGCACGCCGAAACACTTACAGTCGTATTAAGTGATGCAACAAGCAGGATATACGATGCCAGAATATGCGTAAGGGTTATTCCGTATGCTCCGATATCAGAAAGTCCCGACAGCATCACCCCGACCGTTATCGCAACACTCACATATTCCTCAGCCGTCATACCGCGACGGCGGTGAAAATCCTCGGTGACGGATTCCGCTTTTTTAAATATTATAAACATCAATGCCGAGGTCATTGCCTCCGTTATAAGGAGAAAAATATCAAATACTCCGTTAAAACCGGCAAGGAGCATTACTCCGCCGCCCACAATAACCGATATCGCTGTTGCAACCGAGCCGGCAACCGTGTTCTCTTTTTTCACAAACCCCAGAATCAGCCAGCTTGCGATAAGTATAATCAGGTATTTGGGTACCGCGGCAATCCCTGCCGAGGTAGCTATGCCCATAAGCGAGCCGATAATCCCTATGTATGCTATACGTTTGTCATACGCCGCCGCAAAAAATGCCGCCGAAAACGGTGACATTCCCATAACCGTTGCACGTGACGCAAAAAGGAGCAGAACTGTCGGAAGCACGTCCGATATAAAAGGTGCTCGTAACGGCTTCCTTTGCGGTAATAAATTTATCTGTTTCATCGTTTGTTATTCCTTTCAATATTTAATCACAAAGATTATAGCAGATTAAACACCAAAAATTTGTCGTAAACTGTTGTCGAAACCCATAAACCGTCCGACAAATTCTGCAGTCGGGTATAACTTGACATACCTTTAATTTAGTGGTATAATGTTTGATGGTATATTATAATTACGAAAAGGACTTTTAATATGATTATTCCAAACAGTGCGGTACGTCTGCTGGATGATGCCGTAATAAAATATAAAGATAAAGTCGCAGTAAGCGATGAATACGAAACCTTTACATTTGAAAGACTGCAGTCACTCGGACACAGCATCGCAACGGCGTTACTCGCCGTAAGCGATGGCGGTTATATGCCTGAACCGGTTATGGTGTATCTGCCAAAGAGCGGAAAGTGCATTGCGTCGTTTATGGGTGCAATGTATTCGGGAAATCCGTATGTTCCGATTGCATACGATATGCCTGCAGGCAGAATACAGAAGATTGTGGATTTACTCGAGGGCAGAGGTCATATTATAACCGATGCTGACGGAATGGCGGTTATTGACACAATGTCAATCCCCGAAACGATGCACGTGCATATCTATGATGAGATTACAACAACTGCTCCTGATTGTGATGCAGTATACTCCGCACTCGACAGGGTTATTGACACTGACCCGATTTATATAATGTTTACAAGTGGCTCAACGGGTGAGCCGAAAGGTGTTACCGTTCCCCACAGAGGTGCGGTTGACTATGCAATATGGGTGCATAACACATTCGGCATTAACGAGAATTCAAAGCTCGGCAATCAGGCACCGTTCTATTTCGATAACTCGATTTTTGATATATATTCGATGCTCTTAACGGGTGCTGAAATGAACATAATTCCCGAAACACTGTTTATGTTCCCCTCAAAGCTCCCTGAATACATCCGTGACAATGACATCACCGTGATTTTCTGGGTGCCGACAGTTATGATTAACGTGGCAAACTCGGGCGTCCTGTCTGAAATTGAGATGCCAAAACTTAAAACCGTTGCATTCTGCGGCGAGGTTATGCCCAATACACAGCTTAATATATGGCGTAAAAACCATCCCGATGCAGTGTACGCAAACCTTTACGGTCCGACAGAAATCAGCGATGTCTGCACATACTATATAGTAGACCGTGAGTTTAAGGACTCCGATCCGTTGCCGATAGGCAGAGCCTGCGAGAATATGCGTATTATAATTCTCAATTCCGAAAACAAGCTTGCAAAACCGAACGAGCAGGGCGAGCTGTGCGTTATCGGCACAGGAGTATCGCTCGGCTACTGGAACAAGCCCGATATTTCGGACAAGGTGTTTGTTCAGAACCCTGCAAATCCGTTCTACGAAGAACGCATCTACCGCACAGGTGACCTTGCGTATATAACAGATGAAGGTCTTATTATGTATGACGGACGTATGGATAATCAGGTCAAGGTCAAGGGTAACAGAATTGAGCTTGGCGAGATTGAATGTGCAGCAATGTGCGTAGAGGGTGTTAAGGGTGCGTGTGCAGTGTTTGATGCACCAAACGAACAGATTGTTCTGTTTGTTGAGAGCTGTGAAGCACTTGTTTTGCGTAAGTTCAATAACGAGCTCAAGCAGTATATCCCCAAATATATGCTTCCGTCAAAGCTTGTGGTTATGGACAAGTTCCCGCACACAGCGAATGATAAGATTGACAGAGTTACATTAAAGAAATCTATTTCTGAAAATTGATTATTATAAATAATTCAGTCTATTCAAGGATATTCGCTACGAATGCTCAAACTTAAAAAAATGCATTCTACGCGAACGCCCTTGAACAGACTTCTCACACTTGCCAAAGTGGACTCACTTCGACAAGTAAATGAAAGGATAAAACTATGTATAAACTTTACACCTCTGCTGTGGAATTGCTTGATGTAGCGGCAGAGAAATACGGTGAGAGAGTTGCGTTCCGTGATGCTGCAGACGAAATCACATTTTCCGGACTGCAGAGTTTATCACGCAGGCTTGCCACCGCACTTATGAAAAAAACCGACACCGGCAGAACAAGACCGGTTATGGTGTATATGCCAAAAAGTATAAAATCAATAGTGACATTTATGGGCAGTATGTATGCAGGCAGTCCGTATGTCCCGATGGACTACGCAGTACCGCTTGCAAGATTTAGTGCAACGGCACAAAATCTTTGCCCGACAGCCGTTATAACGGACGAAGCCGGTAAGGAAAAGCTTGATTCGCTCGGTCTTGATGCAGCAGTTCTTGTTTATGACGAGCTTATTGGCTGTGATGCTGATAATTCGCTCATTGACACAGTTTTAAACACCGCAACCGACCTTGATGCAGCGTATATAATGTACACAAGCGGTTCAACCGGTACACCAAAAGGCGTTACAATCTCACACCGTGCAGTTTTGGACTATACAAAATGGCTGACCGATACATTTGATATAACACAGGACAGTGTAATCGGAATGCAGAGTGCATTCCACTTCGATAATTCGGTATTTGATATGTTTGCCGCACTTTTTACAGGCTGTACAACAGTAATCATACCCGAAGTGCTGTTTATGTACCCCGAAAAGCTGTTTGATTTTCTCGACGAGGAAAAAATATCAATTATATTCTGGGTACCGACGGTTATGATAAGTGTTGCAAATTCGGGGATATTAAGCAGAAAAAAGCTTGAGAGCCTGAAGCTGATACTTTTTGCCGGCGAGGTTATGCCGATAAGACAGCTTAATGAATGGATTGATAATTGCCCCGACTGTAAGTTTGTTAATATGTACGGGCCGACTGAGGCAACAGATATTGTGCTTTACTATGTGGTTGACCGTGAATTTACAGCCGGTGAAACACTGCCTATAGGCATCCCGTGTGCAAATATGAAAGCACTTATACTTGATGCTGACGGCAAGCCCTGCAAAAAAGGCGAACAAGGTGAGCTTTGCATCGGTGGAAGCGGTATTTCATCAGGCTACTGGAACTCACCGGAAATTACAGAAAGGGCATTCATACAAAATCCTCTGAATAACAAATACTGCGACAGACTATACCGCACAGGCGACCTCGTGTACGAGGCAGAGGACGGAAACATCATATTCTGCGGCAGAGCCGACAGCCAGATTAAACTGCGTGGCAACCGTATAGAGCTTGGTGATATTGAAGCCGCAGCTGCGGCAATGGATAACATCAAAAACTGCTGTGTTATGTTCTCTCACGAAACGGAGGAAATTTTCCTTTTCCTTGAAACCGATGCCGAGATAGTTCAGAGAAAATTCAATATGGAGCTTAAAAAAGTTCTGCCTGCGTATATGATACCGCAGAAAATCGTATCAATGGAAAGCTTTCCGCACACTCCAAGCGGTAAAATTGACAGACAATTATTAAAGAAACAATATATAACCGAAAGGAACGATTAAAAATGACAGTTACAGAAACAATAAGCGAGTTTATAAGGGACAAGTTTGACATCGGCGATGATCCGGATTTCACAAATGATGTGCATCTTTTCAATGAAGGTTTTGTCGACAGCTTCGGTGCAGTTGAAATTATTCATTTTGTTGAAGAGACCTACAGCATCGAGATTACACAAAAGGACATCACACTGTTCCCGATGAACACAGTAGAAGAAATTGCCGCAGTGGTTGAAAGCAAAATCTGAAAGGACTAAATATTTATGTGGTATCTTGAAGCAGACACTCTGTTTCTGTTGCTTGTTACCTCAGGTGTAATGATTCTGATATCAGGCCTTACCCGTCTGCTCTTTAAAAAGGATTTTGCACCGAAGGTTTTAATACTTGCAAATATTGCCGTTATCGGCATTATATCATATGAGTTGCTTTTATGGAGTCTTGGCTATATCATCGTCACATTCATAATGATTAAGCATCTCACACACAGAAAACGGTGCAGGAAATTTCTGTTCGTGCTTTATTGCCTTATATGCACAGTTCCGTTCTTTTACGGACGTATGCACGAGTTTTTTCCGCAGCTGCCGGTATTTATTGTGTTTATCGGCATAGCGTATCATATGCTAAAAGCTATTGATTCGCTCTATTTTGTGTACTACACAGAGATGGATATACCGTTTTTGGCATATGCAAACTACATACTGTTCTTCCCCACATTCACCGCAGGACCGATTTTCAGATACCGTGACTGGCTCCGGGTTTATACCAACCCGAAAAAGCTCACATTCGATGATTTTATAAAATACGTTAAGCGGTTCATACTGGGAATGTTCAAGAAGATGGTAGTGCTGTGGTTTGTATCGACAGTATTTACTCATATACTTGATATGAACCTTAAATGGTATTGGAGTCTTGCAATTATTGTTCTGAGCTATATCACCGTATACCTTGACCTTTCAGGCTACAGTGATATTGCAATCGCAACAGGCTCGGCAATGGGCTTTACTGTTCCGGAAAACTTCAGAAAGCCGTTAAGTGCTCCGTCGTTTACGGTGTTCTGGCGTAACTGGCATATAACTCTCTCTGACTGGGTGCGTGAGCATATATTTGTAGTGTTGAACGGCAAACGACTTGGACGTATTGCCTCAGCAATTGTGGGTTTTTGTACAATGTTTGTTATGGAAATGTGGCACGGGTTCACTCTCCCCTATATCGTAGGCGGAATATATAACGGTCTGTGTCTCGGACTTGAGAACCTTTTCGGACTTACAAGTGTTGATAAGCGTAAAACGAAAAAGGCGGTTTATGTTATAAGATGTATTGTGGTGAATTTTCTCTTTGCGGTAAATACACTGCTATTCACCGTAACACCCGATCAGTTTTTTGAGATTATGCGTGGATTTTTGAACTAACATTCCAATCGAAAGGAAAAGTAAAATGAAAAAGGCACCGAAGATACTGCTTGCAATTATTGTGCTTATAGCATTTTTTGCAGCAGATTTCTATGCGGCACATAACAATTTAATAACCGACAGCAATATCTTTGTCAAGAACGATTTTGAGAAAACACAGTATGACCACCCCGAAAAGGTCTGGGATAAGGTGTTTTTCGGCAACTCCGTTGTGATTTCAGCATATCAGGAAAAAGAAAGCATATCAGGCTATATAAACTGCGGTCTTGACTATGGGGTTGTGACAGACCTCTGGGAAATGATTGATGAGGGTTATATAAAAATCGGCTCGGAGCTTGTTATAGGTCTTAACTATCTCACGCTTTATGATGATTTTGAAACAAACCCGACATATATATGGCACAAAAAATGGTATCAGCCGTATGCGTATTTTGAACGTGACAGATTTTATCCGCTCATTACCGGTTGCTTTACAAGAGCCATAAACGGCGAAAGCATACCGCCAATGACATACGGATATCAGGAGAAGGCTATATATCACGGACGTGTTTCAGATACGGCACTTGAGAAAAAGCTCGAAGAATACGAAACAGAATTTTTCTCAAAACCAATCGAGGACTATTCAGAAAACCTCAAAGCACTTGAAAACGTGATAGAATACTGTAACGATAATAATATCCGTGTACGTGCGGTACATATGCCGTGGAATCCGACATTTAAAAAACCACAGCTCATAAAGGATGTACACGCCGCCGCAGACGAGGTTTTTAACCGCTACGGGGTTGAGGTTTTAGACCTTGAGGATGAATTTACAAAAGAATGCTTTTATGATACAGGCCACCTGAACTTTGATGTCGGCTCGCCTGCATTCACAAAGCGGATAGATGACTGGCTATAAGAAAGGAAAAAGTAAATGGGTTCATATTTTATTTGTCTTGGGAAATATGCGACGTTTAGCGGACGTTCAACCAGAATGGAGTTCTGGGGATATAATATAGTAAACGCAATTCTCGTTGCGGCACTTGCATATTTTTACGTAAATGCAAGCGATAATCATCAGACCATTGCAACTACTATATTTGTTATATACTTGCTGATGACCGTATGCCCGACGCTGGCGGTCCTAACACGCCGCTGGCACGATATCGGCAGAACCGGAAAATGGCTCCTGCTAAACCTCGTGCCGGTTGTCGGAACAGTAGTTTCATACTGCTTTATGCTCACAGAGGGCGAGGAGGGCACAAACGAGTACGGCAGAAATCCACGTGAGAGACGGTACAGGAAAAGAAACAGAAGAAGGTAAAATAACAGCTGTTGCGACTGCAACAGCTGTTATTTTATTTAACCTCTATAATCTTAATCTTATCCATACCGATATTGGCAGTTTCTGTTACGATTTCACAAAGTGTTGCGGTCTTTGTCTGGTCAATATCCTTTGCACGAACAGTGAGCACTGCCGCATCCTCGTTTATGTATGCACATACCTCCGGGAAACCCTTTGCTTCGGCTATGCTCTCAATAGTGTTCTCAAGCTCCATATTCTCTGCACACTTAACAAGCTTTTCTCCGGCAAGCGTGCGTGTCGCTTCATCTACCGTATCGTCCTGCGTTGTTGTCTTTAATGCCTCCATTGCCGCAGAACGTGCAGATTCACGGTTCTGCTTTGCATCCTCGAAATACGCAGTGTTCTCTACCGCATTTTTTTCCTCTTTTTTATCCTCTTTCTTTTCGGTATTCTCGTTGTTTGACGATACCATTTCCGCTTCACCAAGCATCTTTCCTGTCTGGACATATGTTTCATTATCACGCACCTTTACTGTGTCCTGATACGACCAGTTAAGATAGCCTGCAAGACCTATCAATACCACAAGCGATGCAGCTATTACTTCTTTCTTTTTAAATATCATTTTTTGCTACTCCTTTCATCTACTATACACACATACCCGATTTGCCCCTACTCCCGTCACCGCAACTGCAGCTTCCTTGAGGTCATTTCTCACAGACGGCACTGATGCACCGTCTGCAACAACTATGACTCCACGTGGCTTTTGCAGAGCTTCGGTTGCAGAAAGACTTCTGCCTATATTGCTTTGTCCGTTATCGGTACCCTCATACGATATCATCACAGATACCCTGCCTGCACCGTTAATTTCCGATAATATTTCACTTAACCTCTCCTCCTCTCCTATGTAGTTCTCCGCAGACTGACTTGTTTTATTATTCTCAAACAGGCATGATAACATAATAATTACAATCCCAATTATTAATATTACAAGCATCAGCCGATTATTCCGGTTTTTGAGCAGTTTTTTTATATCCAATATACTTTACCTCCTCTGCACCGTATACCTCACGCAAGCGTCCGATTGCAACGGCATCAATTTTTTCGCCGTATATTTGTATTGTTCTTACACCTGCCACCTCACCTTTCGTTGTCATCTCTACTGCTGTATAGACCTCACATTTTTTGCCAAATTCTGTTTCAAGCCGTTTTTTGGCATCATTCGCTATCCGTTTTTCAAGCTCCGTCTTTATTTGTCCGTACAGCACCTTCTCACCCTCGTTTTTACTTTGTTCAGCTTTATACGAAAACCCCTCAAATACATCTGCGTGCACAAGACTTATTATCGGCTGTGCGATACAAACCGTAACCACAAGCCCCGTCACTATGCTTACATATTTTGACCATTTTTCGGGCGTTATCATCGAAACAACTGCAGAGATAACCGTTGCCACTGCTATTGAAATTATGTAAGCTTTCATTTCCCTCTCCTTATGCTGTAAATCTGAGAATTATACATATATTTATTGTAAACATTACCGCTGTCAGTACAACCACGCCAAAAACTGCGACAATCGCCTCGCTCATATCCCACAGCATCTGCGAGATCCGTTTGTCTGTTATCGGCTCTGTTATTGCAGAAATAAGTTTAAACATAATCTGCATAATTGCAAGCTTTATTATCGGCGTTATGCATATGATGCATATCATAACAATTCCCGATGCACCAACTGCGTTTTTTACAACCGCTCCCGATGCTGCAACAGTGTCAAGTGTATCTGACAGAAAACCGCCAACCACCGGCACAAGTGAGCCGACCGCAAATTTGAGTGTTTTTGCCCCCACCGCATCAAGTGCAGGGGACGCAAAACCATAGATTGCATTGATTCCCGTAAAGACGGTAATAACAAGTGCCATAATCCATTTAGTTGACGACTTTACTATCCTCACAAATCCCGATATGCTGTTCTTATCACCAACATTGCCTGCAACTGACAGAACCGCCGAAAAGCTTATAAGAGGGACAAGGCATCGGTTTATAATCTCTGAAACTATCAGTACAGCCGAAGATAGTACCGGCTCAAACGCCGCAGCACTCGCACTTTTACAGCAGGCAAAAAGTGTTATTATTATGATGGGTGTGAGCTTGCTCATAAAATCTGTCATATACGATATAACTTCAATCCCGTATCCAAGTGCCTTTGAAAAGCACGACAAGGCAAGTCCGCTGATAACCGTAAAAAAAGTGAAAAATGCCGCATTTGATGATGCACGGTCTCCAAGAGCAGAGTTTAGCGTCCCCATTGTCGAAGAAAGCAGTGTCATTACAAGAATTGCAGCAGCCGTTACGGAAAAAGCCTTTACTTCGGATGTAAGGGATTTAATTACATTATTAAACACCTCAACCGGATTTAACGAAAATTTACCTGTTGAAAGTGACTTTGCAGTTTCTGAAAACATATCGTAGCCGTCAATATCAGGTATTTCATATGCAAAAGTCATCGTTGGGAATATAATTAAAATAATAAGTATAACCGCAATTCGTTTCACAGACCATTCACCACCTTAAGGCACAGTCGCAGAAAAGATATTATTACCGGCATTGTTAAAAGCAATATCGCAACCTTGCCTGCCGCTTCAACCTTTGATGCCACAGCACCCTCACCGCCATCACGCAGAATTTCTGCGGCAAACTGCGAAATATACGCAAGTCCTACCGCTTTTATGCATACAGAAAAATACTTTATATCCATCCCACATTCTGCAACAATATCAGCAAGCTGTTCTGTAAGCTCGCCCACTCCCAAAATAACCTGTCCTGCTATTATTACAGATGTAATAAGCGATATAAGAAGTGCGATTTCAGGCTTCTGACGGCGTAACGCAAGTGCAAGAAGCCCGCCCGTAAGTCCCACTGCCGTAATTCTTACAAGTTCACTCATAGATTAAAAATCTGCTTGATTGATGCAAACAGCTCCCCTATACGCTCCGTCAGTATAAACAGCACAACCACAAGTCCGGCTATCGTCACTAAAAGTGCCTGCTCATCACGCCCTGCACGACTTAACAGCTGATTTATTACTGCCACCACTATTCCGATTCCTGCTATCTGAAATATTAAATCTATTTCCATTTTTCTCCTCCGTTCAGGCTATCATTATAAGTATAAACACCCCCAGAAGTATTCCACAACTCCGATACGGCTTTGAAAGACGTATGTATTCCTCATCTGCAAGCTTTGCATATTCATCAAGCTGACGAACAGTACCTGCTATAACATTTTTCTGTCCCCTTATGTCGCTCATTCCAAGTTGTCCGCCAAGATGTATAAGAACGTCTTTTTCTGCGTCTTTCAGGTTTACTGCACACTCATCAACAGCTTTTCTCCACGCATTCTGTATTCCGTTCTCTTTGATTTCTGCCACGCAACAGGGAAAGAATCCACATAGTGCCGGAGATTTTCCTGCACGCACCAAAATCTTTTCAAGCTCTGAATGTACAAACTCAATTTCAGTAGCCACAAACGACAGTGCTCCCGACATTGCTCTTAAAAAGTCACGCCGTTTTTTAAGAACGCCTGAAAACCAGAATCCGCAGTATGAAGATACTATAAATATAAGAACTCCCCCAAAAAGTCTTATCACAGCTCCTCCACCCTTTCCACTGTTCCTGCACCGTTACGCTTTGAAAGTGTAATTATAATATCAAACATCGGCAACATTTTTCGGAATGACTTTCTGTTTAATAACTGTTTTGTGTCCCTTGCGTGTGCTGTAGCTATAACACTCACTCCGCTGTTTATTATCTTTGATACCGCATCTGCATCATTGTCTGTACCAAGCTCGTCAGTTACTATTACATCAGGCGACATTGACCGCAAGAGTGTTGTCATCGCGTATGCCTTCGGACAATTTTCAAAAACAGTTGTATGTCCCCCTATATCAAATGCACTTTCGCCGTTATGCATTGCCGCTATCTCGCAGCGCTCGTCCGCAACAGCGACTGAGTAGTTACGGTATGAAATGCTCCGGACAACATCACGTAAAAGTGTTGTTTTGCCGCAACCGGGCGGAGATATAATAAGTGTGTTTTTTATCCCTTCCTTTAATATACTGTCTATAACGCAGTCAGAAGCTCCTATGACCTCGGTTGCAATTCGTATATTCATTGCTGATATGTTTTTTATAAAGCTTACATCATCCCCATCAGTTACTGCCGTTCCAGCTATTCCTATACGGTGTCCGCCATCAACTGTCACGTATCCGTTTTTAATTTCGTCTTTGACCGAATACAGTGACGATTTTGTAATTCTCTCCAACAGCTCGTCAATATGCTTTTTTGATGCCTTGATTCCTGATTTTTCTTCCAGGCTCAACATTCCACGCTCGGTTATGTAATAATCAGCATCAGGGTACCGTATAAACACAGGTCTGCCCTGTATCAGTCGTATTTCCTCCGCTTCGTTGAGATTTATATTGTACATATATCTCCTTAACGACACTGGAAACAGTGTTATAATATTATTTCTCATAGTAATCTCTTCGTTCGTAGCTATATACATAAGGCTGTCCCCCTTAAATGGTTTATGATAAATTCTATTAAGACAACCTCTCCGGTAGAACATGAAAATTTATTTTTATTTTCTATTGCATAAAAGGCTGAAATGTGGTAGTATAATAGGAAGTGAAATACTATGGAAAGGATTGTATTAAATGGGAATTATTGAGCTGTTGCTTATTGCCATAGGGCTTTCTATGGACGCCTTTGCAGTTTCGGTCTGTAAAGGTCTTGCAACGCAAAAATTGAGAATCAAGCACTATCTCATAACCGGTCTGTGGTTCGGTGGTTTTCAGGCACTTATGCCGACAATCGGATATTTTCTCGGCTCAACCTTTGAGCAGTATATAACCTCAATTGATCACTGGGTCGCTTTTGTTCTGCTTTCTATAATAGGAATAAGTATGATTAAGGAATCTTTTTCAGACGAGGAAGATGACTGCAATGATTGCTTTGCTGCGAAAACAATGCTCATTATGTCAGTAGCAACAAGCATTGACGCATTGGCAGTTGGTATAACATTTGCGTTTATGATTCATACAGTTGCATATCTTATCTTTGCGGTGTGTTCAATAGGTGTCACCACATTCCTGCTCTCTATCTTTGGCGTTAAAATAGGTAACATATTCGGTACACGTTATAAGTCAAAGGCAGAGCTTGCCGGAGGCATTATTCTTATCCTTATCGGCGTTAAAATTTTGCTTGAGGGTATCGGTGCAATTGCTTGACATTGATACATTTTTAATATATAATATATACAGTTTAGAAAAGAGGTGGACATATGCCTATCAAAATCGCAGATAAGCTGCCGGCAACCAAGCAGCTTGAAAAAGAGAATATATTCGTTATGACTGAGAAGCGTGCGGCAAAACAGGATATCCGTCCGCTTAAAATTGCGATTATAAACCTTATGCCCGAAAAAATAAAGACCGAAACACAGCTTTTGAGACTACTCTCAAACACACCGTTGCAGGTTGAAGTTGACCTCATTCAGATGTCGTCGCATAAATCAAAGAATACATCTGAAGAGCATCTTTCGACATTCTACAAAGAGTTTTCGGATATAAAAAACAGCAAATACGACGGTATGATTATAACCGGTGCACCTGTTGAGAATATTGACTTTAAGTATGTGGACTACTGGGACGAGCTCTCTGAGATTATGGAATGGTCAAAAACTCACGTAACATCGACCTTGCATATATGCTGGGCGGCACAGGCAGGCTTGTATTACCATTACGGAATACCCAAGTATCCGCTTCCAAAAAAATGTTCCGGCGTTTTCAGACACAATGTACGGCGTACAACCGCAAAGCTTGTACGCGGTTTTGACAGTACATTTTTTGCACCCCACTCACGCCATACAGAGGTACGTGCCGAGGACATACATAAGGTTTCAGGACTTGAAATACTTGCAGACTCTGACGAGGCAGGCGTTTACATCGTCACCACAAAAAAAGGCAGACAGATTTTCGTTATGGGACACAGCGAATACGATGCTGACACTCTCAAGAATGAATACTTCCGTGACCTTGACAAGGGAATGAACCCGGAAGTTCCTGCTAACTATTTCAAAAATGACGATCCGAAGAAAAAGCCGGTCGTAAGATGGCGTTCACACGCACATCTTCTGTTCTCTAACTGGCTCAACTACTTCGTATATCAGATCACCCCGTATAATATTGACGAAATCAACTAAAAAAAGAACTATCACAGCACATTATCGGTACAAACTCACGATTTAAATTTTTTCTGTAATTCTCTCTTGACAAAGTACCGATAATTTGCTATAATAGTCAATGTTGGTGAATAAACCAAAACTTAATACGCACCAGTGGCGGAATTGGCAGACGCGCTAGACTTAGGTTCCGTCCTGTATGTGATTTTATTGTTGATTACGGATTTTCCGTTTTCATATATGAGGGATTAAGCTATATGCTCCTCCTCGGTGTACCTCTCCCGTGTAAAAATTAAGAGGTAAAAACTTAATATGCGGATGTGGCGGAATTGGCAGACGCGCTAGACTTAGGATCTAGTGATTTTATCGTGGGGGTTCAAGTCCCTTCATCCGCACCACCGACAAAAAGCTTACAGGATTTGACTGTAAGCTTTTTTTGTGCGTGTTATTTATCAAGCGGATACTTCCTCGTAATCGTCCTCATATATCATACCAATTTCATCTGCATAACTCTTTTCCAGGAATGGTGCCTTCATCCGTATTTCAAGGCGGAGACCGTACTCATCCTCGTGGATTATAATTTTTTCTAACAGAAGACACAGATTTGTGTGGCTCAGTTCCTTTTCACTTAATATTTTATCAAGCAGATTTGCATTTTCGAGCATTGTCTTTTTTCTCTCCTTGATGGTTTTATCAATATTCTCTATTTTGGCAATCTCATTTTTGAAGCCTTCGATTTCTCTGTTTCGCTTTTCTATCATTCTTTCATATCTTTCGGCATTATCCCTGTCCTTGATTTTCTCCATAAGTATTTGTTCAACCTCAAGCTCGGTTGCATTAATACTGTCCTGAAGCCGTTTTATTCTTTTGCTGACATTATTTTTCTGTGACATCCATGACCGTATATCACTTTCGATTTGTCTTGAGCATTTGGAGAGTCCGTCTCTCATTACGGCAAGTTGCTTATAAATCTGTTCATCAAGCACCGATTCGTTAATTCTATGTGAAGAGCATACCATATGAGTGTGTCTGTGATAGCCGTTACACACATATTCGATTCTGTCCGGCTTATCCTTGGTTTTTCTCCTTTTTGCTGTGAATGTACTTCCGCAGTCTCCGCATTTTAAGAGAGATGCATATCTGTGGCAAGGCTGATTGCTTTGCGATTTCACCTTGCCCTCCGAATTAATCCGTATAATCTCCTGTACCTTGTCCCAAATCTCTCTCGGTATGATTGCAGGAACTGCATCCCTATGTATAAATTGCTCCTCTTTAGGTACCTTTATCTGTTTTTTGGTTATACGGCTTCGTTCCCTTTGATGATTGACTAAATCGCCGCAGTAGAAGGGATTAGTGAGAATTCTTCGCACTATGGAATATGTCCACAGATATTCAAAGGTTGCTTTTGGCTTGTTATCCCCAAGACTTTTCCCTTTTAATTTTAGTTCATAGTAGGCAGGTGTTTTAACACCTTCTTGATTCAATATTTTTGCTATTGTTTCCGTACCATGCCCATCTAAGAACAGCTTATATATTCTTCTGATAATATCCGCCGTTTCCTCACATATCTCAATTTTTTTGGTGTATCTGTCCTTTAGGTATCCCATCGGCACATTGATAACTATTCCTTCAAATTCTTGTTTGTGTCTTAATGCGGCGAGAATTTTGACGATAATATCTTGCACATAACTATCGTTTATTAAGCCTTTGAAGCCTATAATTAAATCATCGCTTTTGTTAAACGAGTCAATTCCTTCCGTTACAGAAACTATCCTTACATTTCGCTCTTTCATATCCTTTACGATGAGAAGCGTGTAGAAACTGTCACGGCTTAGTCTTGATAAATCTTTTACATATACCGTATCAATCATTTTGGCATCTGCTAGTTCATACATTCGTTTGATGCCGGGGCGGTCGAAAAGTGTTCCGCTGATATTATCTTCCAAGAATTCGTCGACAATGGTATCTCCGACCTTATGTACATATTCTCTTACTAAGTCCCTCTGCATATTTAGGGATTCGTGTTCGATGTCTTCATCTCGTGATTTTCTGCATAGTATAAATCCTGCCATTTGTTTTCACCTCCGTTTTATTTGTGAGGGAACCGAAAGGGTTAATTTCGGTTCCCTTTTCAGCAACATACAATACCATAATAATTTCAATATATCCAGCTAAAAACCTAACCAAAGTTATGCCGAATTTTCGTGCAATTCATCCTCGGCTAATATTATATTTTCAGTCAGATATTCCTGTGCTACTGCCCGAAGAAAATTCATATAATCTTCCTCGGTTCCAACGCACTTGATGCTAACTGTATAAACATAAAGTTCTTTTTCTTTTCTCGCCATTGCGTTCTCCTTTCTTACATTCCCATCATGAAATCAATATATTCTTCATCTTCGATTTCGTCTTCTAACATTTCATCGATTTCCTTTTGTTCACGGATAAGCTCTTCATCAGGCTCATCCTTACTTACGAGAGCAGATACAATTCCGGCGGCTATTCCAATGGCTGCACCCAAATTGCCGCCTGCCATTTTAGCTTCCTGTTCCTTTTTTCGTTCTTCCTCATCATCGCTTCCGGAGTCTATCATATCAGCAAGTGCTGCAGCACCATGAAGAGCAGTGCTGACAATCCCACCTAAATTATCCTGACTTTGATAATTAGTTTCTGAATATGATTCCTCGGCTTTTCTCTCAAAGTTACTATTACTGATATCTTCTGATTCATAGTCAGGGATATCTCCGTAGTAAATACTTCTTTCTTTTTCCCATCCTGTTACATCCTCTATAGCGGATTCTTTCTTTGTTTCAGGTTTAGGTTCGTCCCCGAAGATAATC
>JAFQJD010000009.1 GCA_017415105.1 Clostridia bacterium
ATTTGAAAAAGCTTGCAAAATGGAAATGGAAGAGGAACAATACCCCTTCCAAATTATTTGATTTTGTCGAATTTTTAATAAAAACGAAGAAGAACCCGATTTTTGCTTGATGCAAAGTCGGGTTCTTCGACAGTCTGAAAACTCTGTGGCGTAAGCCACAGAGTTTTGTCATTTTGTTACACATTTTTTGCTTTGTATCATATATGCCGCTTTTGCAAGCATCTTGTCTGAAAGGATATGGCGTAGTGATGCCGCAACCCTCATAAGGAAGCCGGGGATAATAACCTGTTTTTTAGCAAACATCTTTTTTATGGCATATTCTGCCACGTCACGGCTTGTTATTATTACCTTCTTACCCGCTTTTTCGGTGCCTGTACCGAACGATACCTGTGCCACATCGCCAAACTCCGTATGCACAGGTCCGGGGCAGAGGGCACAGATTGTGACCTTGCTATTTTTGCGTCGCAATTCCTCCGCAACCGCCTGCGTGATACGCAGTACATATGCCTTTGATGCGTAGTACGCACCAAAAAGCGGACCGGGGAAGAATGCGGCAAGTGATGATACGTTCATAATATATCCGCTGTTCTTTTTCTCAAATTCCTTTACGAAAAGCTTCGTCAGAATATGTACCGCACGCACATTTGTATCAAGCATAATAAGCTCTTTGTCAAGGTCGGTTGTTGCAAAATCGCCGAACACGCCAAAGCCTGCGTTATTTATAAGAATATCGACCTCGCCTGCACGTTCTGCAAGCTTTTTACATTCCGAAACATCCGTTACATCCGTAACTATAATTTCAACATCAGTTTCAAGTTCATCTGCAAGCTCAAGAAGCCTTTCCTTGCGTCTTGCGACTGCGATTATATCATAGCCTTTCTCTGAGAGTATTCGTGCCATATCACGTCCAAGCCCTGAGCTTGCACCGGTAATAAGTGCTTTCATATTCTATCTGTCCCTTTCCGATATAATTATACTCCAATTATACCACACAGCAGTAGCGATTTCAAGTCAAAAAGGTATATTGGAAGAAGCACAAAACCGCCCATCGTGTTCTGACAGGCGGTTGTTGCTATTATTCAAGCATATTCTCAATAAATATCCCTTACCCCTTTGTCGGGTCATTCACGAAAACATGGGTTACTGCACCGACAAGCTTGCCGTTCTCAACGACAGGACTACCTGACACGAGTGTTGTCAATAGGGGACAATAATATTCTTTAATTTTTCAATTTTTTCTTTGTCGGGAACTTCAAATTTTTCAACAGATTTTCCAAGTGTTTCGTATTTATGTTCACCCATAGCATGATAGGGAAGAAACTCGACTTTTTCGGGATAACCGTTTATATCAAAATAAGCCTTGATATTTTTCATTTCATTTTCTGTATCATTTACACCTGAAATAACAGGAATTCTTACCCACACATCAACATCCGATTTTAGCAGCTTTTTCAGGTTTTTAAGAATACGGGTATTTGTAACACCTGTATATTTCTTATGGATTTCTTCATTCATAGCTTTGATGTCGTACAAAAACAAATCGGTAAAAGGCAGAATTTTATCAAAGCTTTCCCATGGTATATGTCCTGCAGTATCTACCGCAGTATGTATGCCGTTTTCTTTACACTTTTTAAGAGTTTCCAAAAGGAAATCAATCTGCAGCATACACTCTCCTCCCGAAAAAGTAACACCGCCGCCCGATGTTTCGTAAAAGGCTTTGTCTTTTATTACCTCTTTCAAAACCTTGTCAACCGAGTACTCTTTTCCGCAGATTTCTTTTGCATCATTAAAACAAATAAAATTTTCATCATCTACAGTTAAATCTTTACATCTTCCGCACCTCGTGCATTTATTTTGGTAAAACAAAATTTGTTTTTCAAAAGACTGACTTTCGGGATTGTGACACCATCTGCATTTTAAGTTACAGCCCTTGAAAAACACAGTTGTCCGTATCCCCGGCCCGTCAACATATGAATTTCTTTGTATATCAAATATTGTTGCTTTCATCAAATCCTCCTATAATGTTGCTGCATTATCTCCGCCGTCGGCAACAACCGTGTGACCGCAGATTATTTCTCCATAATCGCTCATAAGATAAAATGCAAGTTCAGCAATTTCATCAGGACGAATAAATCTTTCGATGGCATGGCGTTCATACTTCTGATTAATGTCGTGTGCATAGCGTGCTATCATCGGAGTAAATGTTGCACCGGGAGCAATGCCGTTTATAATAATTCCGTTATGACCGTAACGCTTACCTAAAGAACGAGTCCATTTAATAATGGCTTCTTTAGATGCACCATAACTACCTACAATATCCATACAAGCGGCATTAGAGGCAATGTTTAAGATATTACCTCCTATCCCATTCGCAAGCATATAATCTACTTCGTTACGTATTAAAAAGAACGCTGCCTTGAAGTTTATATCTGTCAATGTGTCCCATTCTTCTTCGGTTATATCCCACGGTTCATAGCCCCTGCCTGTGAATGCACCTGTTCCGAGAGCGGCTGCATTTACAAAACCGTTAAGACCGCTCAAAATTTCTGCCGCCTCATTAAAAAGCACAATATGCTCGTTTATATTTGTTATATCAAAAGTTTTGTAATATATGTTCTTACTGTTTATTTCTTCTGCGGCGTTTTTCAGCTTTTCTTCATTTCTGCTTGTGATTAAAACCTTTGCACCGGCATCACAAAAACGCTTTGCAATAGCTTTTCCAATACCGCTGCCACCGCCGAAAACTAATATTTTATCGTTTCTGAGTTTCATTTTAACCCTCCTGACACTTTAGCATTCTTATCGGATTTTTTCTGATAATTTCGTCAGCAATTTCTTTTTCAAGTCTCGGCAATATGTATTTGAATACATAATCAAATCTTGTGTTACTTTTGATTTGCGGATTAGCTTCAAACCCATTGAAGAACAGTTCATCATGTGAAAGAATAATCTTGTCTTTGTAGCCGAAGTCACAAAGTGTTAAAATAACCCCAAGCTTTTTATTGATGTAATCCTCGTTTGTGTTATTATACAGCCGGTCAAGACCGATGTAGCAGCCAAGTTTTGCAAATTTCGTTATGTAATCAATATCCTCGGTATCGCTAAGATGTCCGACAGTGATACATTCGGGACTTACTCCGCAATCAAGCAAAATTTTAAGTGCCTTTAAACCATTTTTGTTATGGGCATTTGTATGCAAAACAATTGGCAGTTCCAACTTATGATGAGCAAGAGCTGCTGCTTTTAATAATTTTTCATTAAATATACTGATTGTCTCGTCTTCAACAGCAGCCTTTATAACTCCTGCATTGCCCTTTTCTGCATCACAAATAATATACTCAGCCAAAGCTTCCACATCTGTATTATATAAAACGGGCTCGTCTGTATAATAAAAACCCGTTGAACAAACAATGTGCACGCTGCTTTCTTTGGATATTTTCTTTAACAAATCAATATTTCTTCCTATGTTTATGGGGGTACAATCAACAAACAAATTCATCCCGTAGGTATCTTTTAACCTTTTGAGTTCAGATATGCTTTTGCTTGCTATTTTTTCTGTATCAAGGTATGTTTTGCCTGCCATTTTAAACAGATATTCTGAAAAACAACAAATGTGTTCGTGACAAAGACAAGCCTTTACTTCCGATTCATTTATTGTCCTCAAAACGGTATTGATAAACCTGCTCACTCTAATTCCCCCTACAATGGCATTTTTTCAAGCTCTTTTATTTTTTCTGCCCATTCTTCGGCAATTTCCGTTTCTTCATTATGTAAAGTCCATAAAACTTCTTTAAGTTGGCTTAAATGTGCCTCACAGCTTACAAGATTAAAATTACCCGAGGCGTTATATTTTTCAAGGTTATTATAAACCTCCGGCAATGAAGGACACCACTGATGGTTCCACGCCCAGCCCATAAAGTATAATTTTAGCAGGCGGGGATTTTTGATGATTTCACAAAGACCATTTATATATTCCATCATTTTAGTACTGTCGTCACCTTCAAAAACCGTAATTTTTGTGGCTTCGGTGTCAAACTTACATGGAACTGTCTCCAGAGAGATTCCGTCTTTAATATCAAGAATTGCCATATACCCATAGTACCAGGAATCATTGGGATTTTTTTCTGTACGGCTTTTAAACAGGAAATTTCCCATACTGTACACTATTGGTTTCCCGTCATATATTTCATAACCTTGTGGACAATGTGTATGTCCTCCGATAATAGCATCTGCACCCATATCGCAGATAAATTTGTACCTATCGACTGTATCAGGAGAAGGCAGGGGATTGAATTCATTACCTCCATGAAATACAACTATCACATAATTAGACTCTGCTTTTTCTTCCCTGATTTGTTTTAAAAGTATTTTGGGATTGTATCCGGCAGAGCCGTATGTGTTTTCGGTTGCCATACCAAATTCATTTTCGCATACTGATATAATCGAAACCGAAACTCCGTCTTTTTCTATTCTGCAAGCCTTGTAAGCATCTTTTACATTTTTACCTGCACCTGCATATAAAATGTTATTTTCTTCAAGCAATTCAAGGGTATCTTTGACCGCTCCTTCACCAAAATCGCCCATGTGATTATTTGCCAGAGTTGCTGCATCCGCATTTAATGCCTTCAAAAAGCAGATATTTTCAGTGCCGCAAATCAAATTCGGTCCACTCTTTTTTATTGGTTTATACTTGTTAATATCAGCCAGCGGGCATTCCAAATTAGGAATCACAAAATCCGCATTTTTTGCGAATGGCAAAACTTCTGTCAGTATTTTCTTCGACTCTTCAAAAGTGAGATTTTCTTTTCCCCTGAAATTTATATCTCCGGTAAACAGTATCTTCATTATACATCCTCCTTGTCACATGCAATCAACATCAGCATAGTAAGTTCAAGGGCTTCAAGCATACCGTCAATGCTGATACATTCATCAGGCTGATGTGCTCCGCCGTGACCTTGGGATAAGCCGTTTGGTGTACCGCCACGAAGTGTAGTTCCAATTTCGGCAGCACAAGGCAGATGCATTGCATAGGTTCCCCCTGCGTTTATATACGGTTTGGCTTCTGTATCTCCTGTATATGCTTTATACATATTAAGACAAGCCTGAATATACGGATTTTTTTCATCAACTATATGTGCGTTCACAGCTCTAACAAATTCAGCCTTCCAGTTTTTATTTTTAAGTGTATTTACAATTTTCTCCTGCATAACGCTTATATCGGCACATTTCCCGAAACGCACATCAAAGGATAATGAAATTTTCCCGTCATTTACTTTTATCATCCCATTGGTACAGGTAAGCTTTCCGAATTGGTCATCTTCACAGTCAATTCCAAAAGGCACACCGTAATAATTTGATAATAAATCCCGTACAAACTTCATCTGCTTTCGGTCATTTTCGTTTAATCCTTCGCAGGAAGATAGTAATTCAGCCAAAATATATCCTGCATTAAGCGACCCATCCGGTAATGCACCGTGTTTTGAAATACCCTCTGCAGCAATGATAATTTCACCATTTTCTACGCTTATATTTATTCGTTCTGTTTTGCCCTTTTTTAAGCTTTCGAGCAGTATATCACTATATTTCAGTCTCGCCGTTGCCTTGCCTAAAATAATATTAAAGCTTTCGCCTCCGTTAAAATCTGTGATTTGTTCAAAACTCTTGTCAGCTGTGGCAAAAAAACGCATAATCCCCTTGTTACCCCGATAAAGAGGAAATGCAGTGTCGCAAACAAGGGAAAATTCAGGAGCTTTGTGCTTTTTGTTATAGCTTTCTATATCCACCATACCGGATTCTTCATTCGCCCCCGTAAAACATACAAGGCGTGAATGAAACGGAATATCCAGTTCGTTTAACATTTTTGCACAGTAAAGAGAAATAACAATCGCAGATTTGTCATCCCAAACACCTCTGCCAAACAAAAATCCGTCTTTTAAAAGCGGTGTGAATGGCTCGGTAAATGTCCAATCGTCTGATACAGGCACAACATCTGCGTGGGCAAAGAGTCCAAGACTTTTTGCTTCGTTGCCATAATAGGAAAGTAAATAACCTCCTTCTTTGTCAAGCTCTGTTTCAAACCCGTTTTCTTGATATAGCATTTGCGTATATTCAAGCACTTCGGCACAAGCTTTGCCAAATGGTGCATCGGGAGACGCTTCTCCTCTGACGGAAGGAATTTTCACAAGTTCCTTTAAAATGTTGACAATCTCATCTTTATTACGAACAATATAGGTATGTATTCGTTCTTTGTAACTTATCATTTGTGTGTTGTCCTTTCGATAATATCATCCTGAATGCTTTCCTGGAGTTTTACAAAATAGTCGGAAAATCCGGTTACACGAACACGGAGATTTCCGTAGTTTTCGGGTGTTTCTTTTGCTTTAATTAGATCTTCCTTTGAAACATAAGTAAGCTGGAAGTGGATGCCGCCGTTTTTGAAATATGTTTCAAGCATATCTACGGTTTTTTCAAAATTATCATCATTTTTAATAAGTTGCTCATCAATGGAAATATTGGTAACCGTCGAGCCGCAGGAAATTCCGTTAGGGTCGAGATTCGCAATAGAGTTCAGCAGTGCAGTTAACCCATTTTTATCTTTGCCTTCACTTTGACCTATGCCGAATTTCAGCATATCTCCGTCAAATCGTCCGTCAGGAGTTGCTTTTGTTTTTTCACCAAACCATTTATGATGCTCATTATATCCGAGTAAATCGCCGATTAGCCAATGATAGCCGAACAAATTTGTTTTATCTTTTAAAAATTCATACAAGCTCTGATATAATTTCTGTGCAACATAATTTGAACGCTCGGAATCGTTTCCGAAGAAATCACCTTTTTTAAGGATCAGTGCTCGAAGTTCTTCATACCTCTGCCAGTCAGCCTCAAGTGCTGAAATAAGTTCTTGCATTGTAATCACTTTTTCGTCAAAAACAAACTGTTTAACTGCGATAAGAGAATCAATTACATTTGTAATGCCTATACACATAGGTGATGCAATCACAATATCTCCTGCACCCTGGGTCATACTTTTTGCATTTTCGATACAACCGTTAAAGAAAATGCTTGAAAGGTAATTTATATCCTTTGCTCTTTCCCGGTTATATTTATTATCATATTCATAAGCAATATTAAGGTCTGAAAACAATTCCTCAAGGAACACCTGATAAAATTCTTCAAAGGTTTTTGTATTTGCAATTTTTTCACTCTTTTTATGGAAAAGTGTTTCCATAGACCGAGCAAAGTTAATTTTGGAATTGCTTCCCGTAATCGCACCCAAAAATGCAGGCTCGTTACAACCCACCGTTGTATAGCCGACTGCTTTTTCAAATGGGAAACCGCAAATTTCTGTATAACACTTCATTCGCTTTTCGTCATTTTGAAATGCAATTCGCTTGTGGGGATCCTTTCTTTCGTAATCAAGAACAAGGCGAAATACCTCCTTGGGTGTTTTATTAGTCCAACGAAGTGTAACCTGCGGAATCCAAGTAGGAAGCTCTGTAAGACTTTCCAAAATCAGTTCTGATAACTCATTAAACCCATCCTCGCCGTTTGGCAGATATCCGCCGATACAAAAATGAGATTCTCCGCCCCTTGTAAATCTATCAGAAGTGACAGGTGTCGCCGCCTGCAGCATTAAAAACAGCTCCTGCAGATATTCTTTTGCATCATCTCTTGTCATTACGCCGTTTTTGATATCGTTTTCATAAAACGGAGTCAAGTATCTGTCTAATGTACCTACACTGTCCGGATCCGCACTAAAGCAAACATAAATGGTTAAAACAGCTTCGTAAAAGGTTGAAGGTGTATTTTCGGGAACATTCAAAAGTGCTTCAGACAGTTTGATAAGGTTTTGTCTGTATTTTTCATTCTCTACGGATTTTGCAAGAGTCATCGCTCTGTCTGAACATTTATGTGCCCAGCCTATAAGCGCATTTGCAACATCTTTAAGTGCATTTAAGAATTCAACCTGTTCAGTTTCTGTGTGCACCTGTAATGAGTCGTCTATTTCCGCCATAATACCTTTAATACCCTTTTCCAGAACCTTTTTGTAATCAGCTGTTGCATGCTGCCATTCCATCGTTGAAAGATTGTCTATATTTTTTAAATAAAAATCTGACATAACTTTCTGTGTTGCCTCGTGCCCCATGCGATGGAAAGCATCTCCGACAACGGAAGAGTTGCAATTAAAAAATCCTGTCATTTTGGAACATTCGGTTAAAACCGGCTCTTGATTTAATATAAATTCGCAAAGCTGCTTTGATTCTCTTTGTTGTTTTGGGAGAAATAAATCCTCTCTGTCAAAATTAGTTTTTATGGGAGTTGCATACATTTTCCCTTCAAGTGTTAATTTTGTAAGTTCGGATATTCTTGTATTCATAAAACATCACCTTTCAATTTTAGAAGTTATTTTCATTATATATGTGATTATATATTTAGTAAATGGATAGAATATAAATTTTTGCACTTTTCGGTACTAAATATATTGACAAAAGCATTCTTGTGTGTTATCGTTATATAGGGTGATAATATGAATCAGAATTTTATTATAACAGGAATCTCTAGAGTTGTTCTTATCGGGAAAAACGAATATCCTAAAGGAAAGATAAGGTTTAACGGACATTTATTTAATAATGAGCTTATATACCATTTCAGCGGTAAATCCACAGTCCATTTTAACGGAAAACTTCTGGCTGTTGGAGAAAATACAATACGTTTTTTGCCTAAGGGCGAAAACAAAGAATACGTTGTTGAAAAAGAGGAACTCGGAGAATGTATAGATGTATGTTTCGATACTAATGTTCCTTTGTCGAATGAAGCGTTTACGATAAAGATTCGTGAAAATACAACCATTGGAAATTTGTTTAAAAAGATTTTTGCTGTATGGGTTTCTAAAAGTGAAGGTTATTATTTTGAATGTATATCCCTGCTCTACAAAATTTTTGCCGAACTGCAAAAGAAAAATTACATTCCTCAAACTCAATATAATCTGATAAAGCCGGCAATTGAGTATATCGAAGAAAATTTTCTCAGAAGTAAAATCTCGGTGACCTATTTGGCAGATAAATGTGGAATAAGTGAAGTTTATTTAAAAAAACTTTTTATTAAAAAGTTCGGTATACCTCCTACAAAATATACTATTCAACTGAAAATCAATCACGCCTGCGACCTTCTTCGTTCAAAGCAGTATTCAATAACACAGGTTGCAGAGCTTTGTGGATATGACAATGTCTATTTTTTCAGCCGCCAGTTTAAAGAATATGTAGGAACCTCTCCATCTGTTTTTATCAAAAAATATATTTCTTCAAAATAAATGCTCGCCTATATTAAATAGACGAGCATTTTTATTATTTGATTTTCTCTGCCTCACCCAACATATTTTCAATAAATATCCCATAACCTCTTGTTGGATCATTCACGAATACGTGAGTAACTGCACCTATCAGTTTTCCGTTCTGAACTAAAGGTGACCCCGACATACCCTGAACGATACCGCCGGTTTTATTGAGCAAATCATCATCGGTTACTTTTATAACCATATCCTTTCCGGCGGACTGCGAAAATGCAATACGCTTGATTTCAATGTCATATTCCCTGACGCCTTTACCGTCAACGTCACAAAGGATTGTTGCGTGCCCTGTTTTAATCTCGGATTTATCGGCAGTTTCCATATCCTTGCCCTCGCTTGGGGATGAAAGTGTGCCGGAAATTCCGAGCCGGGTGTTGTCTGTTACTTTGCCGAGCTTTTCGCCGTCAATATTTCCTGTTATTGCACCGGGCGAGCCTTTTTTGCCCTTAATTATATCAAACTGTGAACAGTTCTGAATAATACCATATCTTACGGGCATAATATTACCGGTATCAATATCGCAGATTCCGTGACCGAGTCCCAGAAACCTGTCACCGAATGTGCAGGTGATAGTGCCGAGTCCTGCCGTACTGTCACGAAGCCACAATCCGAGCTTTGCACCGTCTTTAGTTTTTGCCGGCGTAACGGTTACATCAAATTCTTTGCCGTTACGCAGAAGCGTAAGCGAAATATCGCCTTTTGTGAGTGCATCCGAAACTGTTTTCGCATTTGTGGCAGGTAGTCCGTTCACTTCTTTTATTATATCACCTTTTTTTATGCCGTAGCCTGATGCTATATTAACTTTTTTTCCGTCCGTATCTGTAAGGCTTGCGGTATCTGTAATTATGAGTCCGTCGGTATAGACCTTCACTCCCACACATTCGCCCGAGACACGTACCTCCTGTGCACAAACCGTTGTCATACACGAAATCAATATTGCATACAAAACTGCGGAAATTTTATACATTCATACAAATGCTCCTTTCTTTTTTGTCCCGAAATATCAGGCTTTAATATTGTCTCTTTTTGTCGAAATTCTTATACTGTAAAACTTATTCTTCTTTTGGTGCAAAAAAACATAGATTTTTTTCGGAATATGTGATACAATAGACTTAAATAAAAACATAACGGAGAATAAAATGGAAAATTATCTTGATAAATTAAACCCAAACCAGCTTAAAGCCGTAAAGCAAACCGAGGGTCCGGTGCTTGTTTTAGCAGGTGCGGGCAGTGGTAAAACGACAGTGCTTGCAAGCCGTGTGGCGTACATAATGGAGAATACAGACGCACAACCATGGCAGATTCTGGCAATCACGTTCACAAATAAAGCGGCACAGGAGATGCGTGACAGAATAAGTAAATATGTGGGTAAAGACGTAAAGGATATGTGGGTAGGCACATTCCATTCAATTTGCGTGCGTATTTTGCGTACATGCATTGACCGTCTTGGGTATACACGTGAGTTTGTTATATACGACAGTGCAGATTCACGTACACTTATAAAAGACTGCATAAAAGAGCTCGGTCTTGACGATAAGGAGTATCCGCCAAGAAGTGTGCAGAGTATCATCTCACGTTCAAAAAACGATATGAAAGACCCTGCTGAATTTATGTCAGAGTTCGGCTCGCATCCGAGAATGAAGCGGGTAGGGCAGGTTTTTGAAAAATATACCGAGAAGCTTGCGAAAAATAACGCACTTGATTTTGACGATATTATAATGCATACGGTGAACATACTCAAAAACGAGGAGGATATACGAGAGAAGTATGTTGGCAGGTTCCGATACATTCTTGTTGATGAGTATCAGGACACGAATAACACACAGTACGAGCTTATAAGCCTGTTGGTGAACAGTGACAGGAATATATGCGTAGTCGGTGATGATGACCAGAGTATTTATAAATTCCGTGGTGCGAATATAAACAATATTCTCGATTTCCAGAAGGATTATAACGGTGCGGAAAAGATTACACTTGACGAAAATTACCGTTCAACCTCAACCATTCTTGATGCGGCAAACGCCGTTATTTCAAACAATGCAAAGCGAATGGGCAAGAATTTGTGGACAAGCAAGGACGAGGGTGAAAAAATAACAGTATTTACGGGAACGGATGAAAGAGACGAGGCAACATTCATTGCAAACCATATCCGCCGTCAGTATAAGGAACGCAAGCGGTTTGGCGATTGTGCGATACTCTACCGCACAAACGCACAGTCACGAGCACTTGAAGAAGCATTGATGTATGAGGCTGTGCCGTACAAGGTATTTGCAGGGCAAAGGTTCTATGACCGTAAGGAAATAAAGGACGTTGTTGCATACCTTAAAGTGATATATAACCCGAGCGACAGTGTGAGTCTGACGCGTATTATTAACGAGCCGAAACGTAAAATCGGTGCGGCAACAATAGACAAGGTTATGGCACACGCTGTACACGAAAGCACAAGTGCTTTTGAGGTTTTACGTTCGGTTGATGCATACCCCGACCTCAAAAGTGCGGCAGTAAGACTGAAGCAGTTCGTCGATATGATTGAGGGCTTCAGAGTAAAAGCATATAATGACGAAATGCCGGTTGATGAGCTTGTTAAGTTTGTCATAGAGGAATCGGGCTATATGGATATGCTGCGTAACGAGGAAACAACCGAGGCGAAAACTCGTATAGAGAACGTAGAGGAATTTGTGAACGTAGCATATGAATTTACAAACAATGCAGAATTTAACGGTAAGCTTGACGAGTTTCTTGAAAAGGTTATGCTTGTTTCTGACATTGACGGTTACGATGAAAACGAGGACTGTGCAGTGCTTATGACAGTACACAGTGCAAAAGGACTTGAGTTTCCGGTGGTATTTATTTCCGGAATGGAGGAAGAACTGTTCCCCGGTCTTAAAGCATTTGAGGATGATGAGGAGCTTGAGGAGGAACGCCGTCTTTGCTATGTTGCAATAACACGTGCAAAGGAAAAACTGTATATGACACGTGCTATGGCACGTTTCAAATACGGGCAGAAACTTCCTGCTGATGAATCACGGTTTTTACGTGAAGTTCCAAGAGAGCTTATAGAGGATGCATCGGGAGGTATTGCAAAGGCAAGAAACATACTTGAGAGTGCGGGCATCAGTATAAAACCTGAACCGCAAATGATGCGGTATATTGAGAAAAAAGAGCCGACGCCGGCAGTGGATGAATTTGATTTCAGACCGGGTGACCGTGTGCGTCACAGAAAGTTCGGGGACGGAACTGTTGTTTCGTCGCAGGCATTTGGAAATGATGCGATTATGGTTATAGATTTTGATACGGCAGGCAACAAACGCCTTATGGCGGCATTTGCCAAGCTTGAAAGAATTGTGGAAGGGGACGGTAAATAATGGCACTTGATGCAGTTGCGGTTAAGGCACTTGTAACGGAGATGCAGTGTCTTGTCGGCGGCAGAGTTGATAAGGTGCATCAGCCCGAACGTGACGAGATTGCAGTCGGCGTAAGAACATACGACACAAGCTATAAGCTACTGATTTCTGCAAGCCCGGCACATCCGAGAATACATCTGAGTGCACACTCAAAATCCAACCCGAAAACCGCACCTCTTTTCTGTATGCTTCTGCGCAAGCATCTTTCAAGCGGACGTATAACCGGAATAAGTCAGGTCGGCTTTGAAAGAATCGTAAAGGTTACAGTTGAAAGCTATGATGAGCTTGGCGATTATACAGAAAAATCGCTTTATGTAGAGATTATGGGCAGGCACTCAAATATTATCCTTGTAAATAACGAGGGTAAGATTATAGACTCAATAAAGCATATCGACGAATCGTTAAGCTCTGTGCGTGAGATTTTACCGGGCAGTATGTATGAGCTTCCTCCCATTCAGGCAAAAACCCCACTAGCAGAATGGACAACGGAAAACAACCTTGAATTTATAGGGACACAAAAGGTTGACAAAGGCATAATTTCACAGATAGCGGGAATAAGCCCGTTAACTGCACGGGAGATTGTTTATTCTGTTTTCGGAACAACAGATGTTTTATCTGATGCTGTAAACACCAACCGCCTTGCAATGATTAAGCTTGAAATAGGTAAGCTTAAAAATCTGACGGAAAACAATGAGTTCTCACCGTGTATGGTAGAGGACACACAGACAGGTAAGCTTGTTGAGTTTTCGGCAATACCCATAAAGCAGTATGAAACACTTGCAAAGGTTGCAAGCTACGACAGTATGTCAGAGCTTGTTGATGAGTTCTATTATAAACGTGATGTAGCGGTAAGAATGCGGCAGAAAACGGCAGACCTTGTTAAGCTTTTAAATAACCATGCCGAGAGGATTGCGAAGAAAATGTCAATCCTTCGTGCGACACTTTCGGATGCAGAAAAGATGGACACCTACCGTCAGTATGCAGATTTAATAACAGCGAATATATACCGCATACAAGAGGGACATAAAAGCGTTGAGGTCGAAAACTATTTTGATGAAAATATGGGGATGGTAAAAATAACACTTGACCCATCTCTTTCACCATCGCAGAATGCACAGAAGTATTATAAGAAATACAACAAGTCAAAGACAGCACTCAAAGAAGCACAAAAACAGCTTGAGCAGAGTGCCAAGGAGCTCGAATATATCGAAAGCACACTCGCAATGGTGGAAACAGCAGACAGACTTGAGGATGTATCTGTAATCCGCCGTGAGCTTGCAAACGAGGGTTATATAAAGCGGAGCACAAACGCACAGAAAAAGCAGAAAGCCGAGCAGTCAAAGCCGATGCATTTTACATCAAGTGACGGCTTTGACATATATGTTGGCAGAAACAATACGCAAAATGACTACCTCACATTAAAGCTTGCAAATTCATCCGATTTGTGGTTTCACACAAAGGATATCCACGGCTCGCATACCGTAATCAAGCTCGGACTTGACAAGGACGTACCGAAAACTACGATACTTGAGGCGGCAGCACTTGCGGCATACTATTCAAAAGCACGTGAAAGCTCACAAGTACCCGTTGACTATACCACAATCAAGAATGTCAGAAAACCCAACGGTGCAAAACCGGGCATGGTGATATATGAGCACTATAATACGGTATATGTAAAGCCCGAGATGTTACAAACCGAAAAGAACTAAAGAGGAGGCATATGCCTCTTCTTTAGCTTTTATAGAATATAATAGATTTTAATAAATTGTAAATCTTTTATAAATTGAAACGAAAATTTATTGAAAAGGTATTCGGAAAAGTATATAATGTAAAGGACTTTACTTGTCGGGAGGCATATTATGATAGATTTTGGTAAAATACTCGGAAAGGTTAAGGCTGTACCGCAGAAACTTAAGCTGTTGCCGAAAAAAATAAAGAATATTGATTTTAAATCAATACCGTCGAAAATAAAGGCAATGCCAAGAAAGAAACTCATAATTATCGGAGTTGCGGGTGTGGCTGTTATTGCCCTTGCAATAACGGGTATAGCAAAGCTTGCAGGCGGTGAAGATGACGATAGAGATTATGAAACTGCAACGGCAGAGCGACGCAGTATTTCAAGAACGGTAACAGGCTCATCAGTTATTGAGGCAAACGATACATACAACGTAACAGCACTTGTAACAGGCGAAATACTGACCGATACCTTTAGTGAGGGCGATACCGTTAAAAAGGATGATGTATTATATACCATAGAGTCATCAGATGCACAGAATGCACTTGAAAAGGCACGCCAGAGCTTCACAGATGCAGTAAAGAAGCGTACCGATACCATAACCTCCAACAAGATGAATAAGGAAAATACAGATGCTGCAGTAAAAAAAGCGTTAAATAATCTGCAGACTGCAAGAACGAATTACAATAATCTCACAATCCGGTCTGACTATACAGGCACTATAACAGAGGTGCTTGTAAATGACGGTGACAGTGTGAGTGACGGCACAAGGCTTGCAAAGATTGAAAACACGTCAGAATTTGAAATACAGTTCCCGTTTAATGAAGCTGATGTGGGTGCAATAAGAGCGGGAAGCACAGCAGAGCTTACGCTTGCAAAATCGGGAGATAAGCTATGGGGAACAGTGACGCATATTTCATCAGCACCTGTTGCAACAACTGCACACGCAATAGTGAGGTATGTAACCGTTGAGGTCAGAAACCCAGGGGCATTAACAGTAAATGAAACTGCAGCGGCTGTAATTAACGGTGTTGCATGCAGTGACCTTGGAACATTTAAATACTGCGAAAGTGGGTATATCACAGCTAAAACAAACGGTAAAATAGGAGATTTGTATCTGGCAGAAAACGATTATATAACAGCCGGACAGACTGTGGGATATATCACCTCCGACAGTGTAAGAAACAACTACGAAAATGCACAGATGGAACTTGATAGTGCCTACAGAAATCTTGAAAAGATTGTTATAGACAGCGATACATATTCACTCGACTCAAATGTTAACTCTGCACGTATTTCGCTTGAGGAAGCTGAGGAAAACCTTGAGGATTATACAATAAAAGCACCGATTGACGGTACAATTATAACAAAGAACAAAAAAGCCGGAGAAAAGCTTGAGCAGGGAAGTTCGGGCACAGAGCCGATGGCGGTTATTTATGATATGTCAGTTTTAAAGGTTCAGCTTACTATTGATGAATCTGATATACACAGCATAAAAACCGGACAAAAAGTAACAGTTACAGCCGATGCAGTAGAGGGAGCGTTTACAGGAGATGTTACAAAAGTGGGGATTGACGGAACATCGTCAAACGGTGTTACGACATACCCCGTTGAGGTTACAATCACCGAATACGGTGACCTCCTGCCCGGAATGAATGTTGACTGTACAATAGAGGTGGAGGCTGTAAAGAATGTAATTGCCGTGCCTGTAGATGCGATTCAGCGTGGCAATGTTGTATATGTAAAGGGCGATAAAACCGACGAAAAAGATAAGGCTCCAGATGGTTACTGCAGTGTAGCGGTTGAAACAGGCATCACCGACTCTTTGTTTATAGAAATCAAAAAGGGCATAAATGAGGGCGATGAGTTTGTGACAAGTATAAAGGCAAGCGGTGTTGAAGCCGAGGGTGAACAGATGCAAACTATGCCACAGATGAGCGGTATGGGCGGTATGCCTGCCGGTGGTATGGGCGGCGGTATGCCCGGAGGCGGAATGCAGGGCGGCAATATGGGCGGTAGCCGTAGCGGAAATATGGGCGGCGGCCCCCGATAAGGAGATTTTCTATGTCGCATTTAGTAGAACTTACAGACGTATATAAAATATATCAGATGGGCGATACCGAGGTACGTGCACTTGACGGTATTTCAATGAATATAGACCGTGGTGAGTTTGTGGCAATTGTCGGCTCGTCAGGTTCAGGAAAATCAACGTGTATGAATATCATAGGCTGTCTTGACGTCCCGACGAGTGGCTCATATAAGCTTAACGGCAAGGAAATAAGCAACTACACATCTGATGAGCTTGCCGAAGTACGTAATAAGATGCTGGGCTTTGTTTTCCAACAGTACAACCTGATTCCAAAGCTTACAGTTCTTGAAAATGTCGGGCTTCCGCTTTTGTATGGCGGATGCTCGGAAAGTGAACAGCGTGAACGTGCAATGGTGGCACTCCAAAGGGTAGGACTTGGCGATAAGGCGAAGAACTTACCGTCACAGCTTTCCGGCGGTCAGCAACAGCGAGTATCAATTGCACGTGCATTAGCAGGTAATCCGTCGGTAATACTTGCTGATGAGCCTACAGGTGCTCTTGATTCAAAAACAGGTAAAGATGTTATGAAATTTCTGCAGCAGCTTCACCGTGAGGGAAATACTATAATACTTATCACGCACGATAACTCAATCGCCGCACGTGCATCACGCGTTGTTCGTGTTACAGACGGACGTATCGTTTATGACGGACCTGTAGAGGGCGATAAGCTTGTTTATGAGCAGGCATCAGCCGGCAGGGATGAGGAGGGTGAGGCTTAATGGGGCTTGGTAAAAGCTTTACAATGGCAATATCGAGTATTGTCAATAACAAGGTACGCTCACTACTCACAATGCTTGGTATAATAATCGGTATTGCGGCGGTTATAATCCTTGTATCCGTTATGAACGGACTCACTGCAGAGGTTGAAAAAGTGTTCAGCGAGTTTGGCACAACCTCGCTTACTACAACTATTCAGCATCGTCCGAACATTGAGGTTACGCCCGAGGAGCTTTACGAATTTACAGACAAAAACCCCGGTTTATTTAACGGAGTATCACCGAATATCACAGTTTCGGGTGATTTCAAGACACCGGCTTCGGGAGATGATACCGTAACCGTGAGGGCAAACGGTGTTTCCGAGGATTATTACAACATACAAAAACTACAGCTGAGCTTCGGCAGATTTATTTCATATATGGATTGTGAAAATAAATCAAATGTCGCAGTTATCGGCTCATTTCAGGCGTTGGAGTATTTCGGAAGCTCATCTGCGGCAATCGGGAAAACCGTTCGCTTGAACGGTATACCATATACTGTAATCGGTGTTCTTGAGGAGGAGGACGATTCGACTGAATCATCGAGTGATAATGCGATGTACATACCGTATACCACAGCAATGAAAGTAACAGGTACAGGTGTTGTATCATCGTATGTCGTAAATGCTGCATCAGATGAAGTTGTATCGTCTGCAAAAGACAGTCTTGAAAGCTGGCTTCTCGAAACCGTAGGTGATGATGATTATTATTCTGTAACATCATTGCAGGTTATAGTTGACGCTATGGTTGATATGATGGGCAAAATGGAAATGGTACTTATAGCGATTGCAGGTATTTCACTTCTTGTCGGCGGTATCGGTATTATGAATATACAGCTTGTGTCGGTAAGTGAGCGTACACGTGAGATTGGAATAAGGAAATCACTCGGTGCAAAGCACAGACATATAATGACGCAGTTCGTAATGGAATCGGGAGTTGTAAGCTGTATCGGTGGTATCATAGGTATTGTTCTCGGCTCGGTGAGTGCGATAACATTCGGAAACCTGCTGAAAATGGCGGTTTCGCCGTCTGTAGATGCAGTGATTATTGCGTTCGGCGTATCGGTTGCAATCGGCGTAGTGTTCGGCTTTCTGCCTGCCAGAAAAGCGGCAAGACTAAACCCGATTGACGCACTACGTAACGAATAAGTCTGAATAAATCACTCATATAGAGCTTCTACGTTCGTTCGCATAGACCACTATAGCCTCACTCGCGTATCAGCTCTCTCTGAGCAATTTATTCAAACTTCTGTTTTATGAAAGGAGCTAATGATTAAGATTATGAAAAAGAAAATAACAGCAATTATGCTTGTGGTTATGATGATATCGGGATTTTATACCGGTACTGTATCGGCGGCAAGCGAAAGGTGGCAGTCGGACAATGATATGGCACAGCTGCTTTCGGGGCTTAATATAATGGTTGGCGATGATGATGGCAACTTCAATTTCGACAACTACGTGACACGTGCCGAAATGGCAAAAATAGCCGTCGCATCATCAAGCTATAAGAACACGGTGGCATTGGGCTTGCAGTTTTCGCCATTCTCGGATGTTAAAGGCACATACTGGGGTGCACCGTATATCCGTGCGGCGGTATCTGCAGGGATAGTCGAGGGATATATTGACGGCACATTCCGTCCGACGGGTACTGTAACATATGAAGAAGCGATTACAATGATGCTTCGTGTTCTGGGCTATACTGAAACGGATTTTGGTGCATCATATCCATACGGGCAGATTGGCACAGCTGACGGACTCCGTATGACAGATGGAATAGAAGGACAGATTGGTATGCCTATGACACGCCGTGATATTGCAAGGCTTGTCTGCAACTCACTTGATACAAAGTCCAAATTAACTAATCAGGACTTGATTTTAGTACACGACTGTCAGTTTATTGAGGATGTTACGATTATTGCATCCGGAACCGACGACAAAACACTCGGCTCTGATGAAATTTCCACATCTGCCGGTAAATACCGTATAGATGAAAGCTTTGACGATACGTATGTCGGATGTAAAGGCGATTTGGTAGTAAAGGACGGAAAGTACTTCATTGCGTTCTCATCAGATGAAGCGTTGAAGTCAGATAAGTACATAGTATATTCAACACTTAATGATGCAATCCTGTGCTATCCTGACGGGAACAATACAACAATACAGCAGTTCAGATTAAGTGACAGCACAACCTGTTATAAAGACTCTGTTGCGTACACATACGGTACTATGCGGGGACAGATGGAAATGGGTGATGTAGTACGTATCCGGTACCGTGATAACGGTGAGGTTGATTATATAAGCTACAGTGAAGGTACGCTTGACGGACCGATTAAGGTTTCATCGGCTTCGTGGATTTCAAGCTTTGATACCAATTCACAGACAAAAATTGTGCGTGACGGAAAACAGGTTACAAAAGAAAAAATACAGATAAATGATATACTCTACTACAGTGACTCTCTTAATATGATACTGGCATATACTCAAAAGGTCACGGGTGTGTATGAGGACGCAATCCCGTCAAAGGATTTGCCGAGAAGTATCGTTGTATCGGGCGTAACATATGAGGTTGAGGGCGTTGATGCGTTTAATGACCTTTCATCAAACGGCTCAGTGAATATTGGTGACACAGTTACACTTCTTTTAGGACGTGACGGTGAAAAGGTTGCAGGTGTTGCAACACTTAATGAAGCATCAGGCTCAATTGTAGGGTATGTTACAGGTGCCGGAAGGAAGGATTTTGCCAAAGGCGACGGAACAACATACTCGAGCTATTATATAGATGTAGTGACAGCTGATGGTACGGCATATACATATCCGACCGATTATGATAAGAAATCAAGCGTAAATAAGGTTGTTAAAATAACAATAAATAATGGCAAGGCACAGGTCGGCTCAAGTGTGAGTGCGACATCGGTTTCGGGCGAGGTCAGCTATGCTGATATGAAAATCGGTACGAAAAAGGTGTCGGATAATGTTGTTATCATTGATGTTGCGAAGAACGTATATTCAGATGTAACACTATACACAAGAACATATATGCAACGCCTTGACGGGATGACACTGAAAAGCGGAAGTGTTCTTTATACCGAAACTGACTCAAACGGTGAAATCAGTGCAATGATTGTTCAGAATGCAACGGGTGATATGTACTCATATGGTATTGTGACATCCGTCACAAAGGGAACATCGGATATTCCAAACACTGCAATTATAATGAGTGATGGTATCTCATACACTGTAACAGGTATGAGCGGTATGTCAGTAGGGTTGCCGGTTAAATTCGTAAAGAATGGCAATATGGCAGACTATGCTACGGGACTTGAAGCCGTTTCGGGTACTGTGAATGAGTTTGAGAACGGCTATGCAGTAATAAAAAATATACGTTATCTTTTCAGTGACAAGGTACAAATTTATGAAAAGACAGGTACTCAGTATAGAAAAATTTCCATATCCGATGCAACAGACGGCAACTACAGCTACACCTGCTACAGCGACGATGTTCAGAACGGTAGAATAAGAGTAGTGGTTGTGAATAAAAAATGACAGACAAAAACAGATGGCGTTGCCATCTGTTTTTGCTTCTATTCAAACATAGGTGTTGATAAATATCTGTCACCGGTATCGGGAAGAAGCACAACGATTACTTTACCTTCGTTTTCGGGCCGTTTTGCAAGCTCTGTTGCGGCGTAAAGTGCCGCACCTGATGAAATGCCAACAAGCACGCCTTCGCTTGTTGCAAGTGCACGTCCGGCGTTATATGCATCCTCGGCTTTTGCTGTAATGATTTCGTCATATACATCTGGATTAAGAGTATCGGGAACAAAGCCTGCACCGATTCCCTGTATTGCGTGAGTGCCTGCCGTACCCTTTGAAAGAACGGGTGATGATGCCGGCTCAACTGCAACAACCTTTATATCGGGGTTTTGTGACTTGAGGTATTCGCCAACACCTGTGATTGTTCCGCCGGTACCGACACCTGCTACAAAAATATCAACCTTACCGTCTGTGTCATTCCATATTTCGGGCCCGGTTGTCGCTTTGTGTGCAAGCGGGTTTGCAGGATTTACAAACTGCCCTGCAATAAAGCTATCAGGTGTTTGTGCTGCAATCTCTTCGGCTTTTTCAATAGCACCCTTCATTCCCTTTTTGCCGTCTGTCAAAACAAGCTCTGCACCGTATGCTTTAAGCAGTGTCCTGCGTTCAACACTCATTGTATCGGGCATAGTAAGGATAACTTTGTAACCCTTTGATGCCGCAACTGCCGCAAGACCGATACCTGTGTTTCCGCTTGTCGGCTCGATGATTATCGAGCCTTTTTTTAGCTTGCCGCACTTTTGGGCATCCTCAATCATTGCGGCGGCAACTCTGTCCTTTACCGAGCCTGCAGGATTTAAGTATTCAAGTTTTGCAAGAATTGTAGCTGAAAGCTTATTGTTTTTATTGTAGTTTGTGAGTTCGAGGAGGGGTGTGCCTCCGATTAAGTCAGTTATTGTTTTATATATTTTCATATTATGTTCTCCTTGTTATGTTAATAATTATATCATTGCAGAATTTGTTTGTCAATATTCCTGCATCGGAGGCAGGTAAGAATTAACAAATGATTTTCATAACTTAGTGTTTTTATATAAAAGAGCAACAAACTTTTGCAATTTATAAAGGGAAAAGACAGGCAGATGTCGAAATATTAAACCGACGGAAAAAAATCGAGCGATTTTTGTTATTTTTTTCGGAATCGCGGTAAATATAATATGTATATAAATTTTTATACGGTAAATAATATACTAAATGGGGGAGGGAGAAATATGGCTTTTGTGTCGGATGATTTGTTTAATGAGATATGTATGTCAAATGATATAATTGACTATGCATCATCATTTATGACAGTCAAGAAAAACGGCAAGAACTATATGGCATGCTGTCCCTTCCATAACGAGAAAACCCCGTCGTTCAGTCTTGATAGGGACAAGCAGTTGTTTCACTGCTTTGGCTGTGGTGCGAGCGGAAACTTTGTTCAGCTTGTGATGAGGCTTGAAGCTCTTGATTTCAAGGATGCACTGCAAAGTCTTGCAGAGAGGGCGAATATAAAGATTCCCGAAAACGGCAGACGTGAATCTGATGCCGTAACCCGTAAAAAGGATTCAATAATTGAAATGAACAAGCTTGCGGCAAGATTTTTCTATGATTCGTTGATGAATCCTGAAACCGGACGTGATGCACGTGCATATTTCTCGGCAAGAAAGCTTTCAAAGGAAACAATCATTAAATTCGGATTGGGCTATGCACCAAACACCACCGATGCACTTTTAAAAGAGTTGAAGGATAAGGGATATACAGAGGAGCAAATAGTTGAGGCAGGACTTGCCGTTATGCGAAACGGTAAGGCAGTCGATAAGTACCGTAACCGTGTAATCTTTCCCATTATAAACGTACAGGGCAAGGTTATAGGCTTTGGCGGAAGAGTTATGGGCTCAAACGAGCTTGCAAATGGTGTTAAGATACCAAAGTACCTTAACTCACCGCAAACGGTGGTATATGATAAGAGCAGTAATGTCTTTGCATTGAATATTGCAAAGAACTCAAACACAAGACGGCTTATCCTGTGTGAGGGATATATGGATGTTATATCTGTGCATCAGGCAGGAATCCCGAACTGTATAGCAACACTCGGAACGGCACTTACCGAACAGCAGACAAGACTTTTAATGCGTTACTGTGACGAAATCCTAATCTGCTATGATATGGACGAGGCAGGCACAAAAGCGGCACTGCGTGCTATTGATATGATAAGTGCTGCAGGTGGCAGGTCGAGAGTGATACGTATCGCAGGAGCGAAAGACCCTGATGAGTACATTTCAAAGTACGGTGTATCAGGCTTTAAGACAGCAATTGAAAAGGCGATGCCCTCTACGGAGTTCAAGCTGTCGCTCATACGCCGGAAATATGACATAACAGACACCGACGGCAAAGTACGGTTTGTAGACGAAATCGCACAATGTCTTGCAGGTATTACCGATTCAGTTGAGGTTGAGGCGTACATAAAGAAAACAGCAGATGAGACGGGCATTTCCGAACGTGCCATATTCGGCAAGTATTCGGAGCATAAGAAGAAATCGCCCGGACCAAAACCCGACAGAACAAAAGAGGATTACAAACGCCGTGCGGTCAATCTCATAAACAGCGAGAAGCCAAAAGAGGACCGTGTGAGTGTAGCGGTTATGGACGCAGAACGCAAGCTTTTGTCGGTAATTGCAAAAAGCCGGAGACTGTGCATAAGAGCAAGTGAGCTTATAGAACCGGACGAATTTTCAAATAACATTTATGTAACACTTGCAACGAGGATGTATGACTCTGCAAAAGCGGGTAATCAGATAGATGAGGCGGTTATAGTAAACGAGTTTTCGGGGAATACCGATGCTGAAAATATTGCTGCTGCAGTATTCTTCAATAATGAGGAATACACCGATAATGATAAAACACTGTACGACCTCATTTACACAATAAAGCTCAACAGACTTGAAAGAAGAATGAATGAGGCGACGGACCCGGGCGAGATATTCGATCTCATCAAACAGAAAAACAAGCTCATTTCAGACAGGAAAGAATGGCAGATAAAAACTTAAACTCGGAGGGGAAAACAATGGATAAAGAAAAGGAAATATCAACAAACAACGGTGAGATGACCGAGGAGCAGAAGGCACTTCTTGAGAAGAAAGCATCCATAATGCTCGAAATTGTAGAAAAGGGTAAAAAGAATGAGTTTCTGACCTACAACGAAATTCATTCCGCTTTTGATGGTATTGAAATAGCTCCGGAAGAGCTTGAAAAGCTTTATGATATGCTTGAGAGCGAAAAGATAGAGATTGTCGAGGATATGGACAAGGAGCTCGAGGATATCGAGGTATCAAAGGAAGAGCTTGAGGATTTGTCAGTTCCTGAAGGTATCAGCATTGACGACCACGTAAAGATGTATCTTAAAGAAATTGGTAAGGTAAATCTTCTCTCCGCAGATGAGGAAACAGAGCTTGCACAGAAAATGTCAGAGGGTGATGAGGAGGCGAAGAAAAAGCTTGCCGAGGCAAACCTCAGACTTGTTGTAAGTATCGCAAAACGATATGTCGGCAGAGGTATGATGTTCCTTGACCTTATCCAGGAGGGTAACCTCGGTCTTATCCGTGCAGTTGACAAGTTCGACTATACAAAAGGTTATAAGTTCTCAACATATGCTACATGGTGGATTCGTCAGGCGATAACAAGAGCGATTGCCGATCAGGCGAGAACAATCCGTATTCCGGTTCATATGGTAGAAACAATAAACAAGCTTGTAAGAGTATCACGTCAGCTCGTTCAGGAGCTTGGCCGTGAGCCTACACCGGAGGAGCTTGCAAAGGGGCTTAATATGTCGGTTGAAAAGGTACGTGAAATCTCAAAAATTTCACAGGAACCTGTTTCGCTTGAAACACCTATCGGTGAGGAGGAGGACAGCCATCTTGGCGACTTTATCCCCGATGATGATGCACCGGCACCGTCAGAGGCGGCAAGCTACGTACTCTTAAAGGAACAGCTTGTTGATGTGCTAAAAACACTTACACCGAGAGAGGCAAAGGTTTTAAAACTTCGTTTCGGTCTTATTGACGGCAGACAGCGTACACTTGAAGAGGTTGGTAAAGAATTCAACGTAACACGTGAGCGTATCCGTCAGATAGAAGCAAAGGCATTGAGAAAGCTCCGTCATCCGAGCCGTTCAAAGAAGCTCAAGGACTTCCTTGATGTATAATCGGAGGATAAAATGGACTGGACAAAAGTAACAGTATATACAACGACAGACGGGATAGAGCCGGTAAGCGGCAGACTTATGCAGTTGGGCATAACAGGGCTTGTAATTGAGGATGAGTCGGAGTTCAACGACTTTTTAGAAGAAACAAAGGATGCGTGGGACTACGTTGACGAGGATTTAGTGCGTGCGATGTCGGGTGAAACACGTGTCATCGCATACGTGAGTGACGATATTTCAGGCCACGAGCTGTTGGCGGGGATTAAATCGTCAATGGCAGAGCTTAACGAAATGAACAATGACGGCATTTACGGTCGTCTTGAGGTCGAGGTCGAGAGCACAAAAACCGAGGACTGGGCAAATGCGTGGAAAAAGTATTTTCACACAATGGAAATAGGCGAAAAAATCCTTGTTAAACCGCAGTGGGAGGAGCTTTCCGAGCCGACAGACCGTGTGGTATTCAACATCAACCCCGGTATGAGCTTCGGCACAGGCTCACACGAAACCACACAGCTATGCCTTACACAGCTTGAAAAGTATGTGACAGACGGATGCCGTATGCTCGATTTAGGCTGTGGAAGCGGTATACTTTCAGTGGTTTCGTTGCTTCTTGGTGCAAAAGAAGCGGTTGCGGTTGATATTGACCCTAACTGCATAGACACAGCATACGAAAACTCTGATATGAATAACATCGACCGTGACCGTTACACAGTAATAAGCGGTAATGTCGTAACTGACCCTGACGTGAAAGAGATAATTTCAAAGCATAAATATGAGGTTGTGGCGGCAAACATTGTTGCCGATGTAATAATCGGTCTTGCACCTGCAGCACGTCTTTATATGAAAGAGGGCGGTGTGTTTATAACATCGGGAATTATTGACGGCAGACAGGACGAGGTCAAGGAAGCACTTATTAAAGAGGGCTTTATGGTGGTTGGAATGGAACGCAGAAAGGACTGGTGGTCAATTGTCTGCAAATAATATATCAATCCATTCTGCTGACGGGTATAATTTCTATACAATAACGGATAACGGCAGAAAAACCGTAATCGGCGGTGTGCCGGAAAAGTTAAAGGATAGATACATAGCCGAAGCGAAAAACGCTTCGGCGATTGTTCTCTTGACATCAAAACCTGAATTTTGTGCCGGCGTTGGCGAGGTCGTGGCACAAAACCCCGATATCGAGGTTTATGCAACTGCGGCAGGACTAAGAAATATCAAGGAAATTATAAACAGAGAAATAAACGAAAAGCTTATAAAAGATAAAACAGAGCTTGACGGATTACGGTTTATAATAACCCCGGGACTTCCGTGGGTTGATACGGTGTCTGTGATATACGGTGACACGTTGTTTTCGGGCGAGCTGTTCGGTGACTATAGTGAAAACCTTGCAGTTAACCGTGATTTTGTCGTATCGGCACTTGATACACTTGAAAAGTATGATATTTTGCGGATTTACCCCGCAAAGGGTGATATAGTATCCGATAAAGACAGTGCATTCTTGCAGTACAGGGAGTTTACGGCTGAAGAAAAAGCGGAGAAAACACGTATAAGCATCATATACAGCAGTGAATACGGATTTACAAAAGCATTGGCTGAATATGCAAAGTGTAAGCTTGAAAAAGATTTCGATGTGTATTTTACCGAAGCAAAAAGTGCAGATTCTGATATGGTGAATAAATCCGACATACTCATAATCGGTACAAATACAATTAACCGTAACGCACCGCAGTCTGTATGGGATACAATAACACGTATTGATTTAGTCAATAAGCGTGGTATGCCGTATTTTGTGTTTGGCTCATTTGGCTGGGCAGGCGACGGCATAAAGCTTGTTGATAAAACATTACAGGCTATGGGAATGAAGCAGATATCAAAACCTGTCGAGGTGTTGTTCGCACCGTCGGATAAGGATTTTGAACAAATGAATAAAGCTATTGCAAAGGTAGTTAGTACAAATATATGAAATCTTTGAAATAAAGCCGATTTTGGTTGACATTGACATTCTGGGGTGTTATACTTTCAGGGTGTCAATTTTTATTTAAATGGAGGATTAAGCCGTAAGGCAGAGAATTATGGATATTTTTCAACCAAAGATATTATCAACTTTAAAAGAGTATAATTTCAAGAAATTCACAAACGACTTTGTTGCAGGACTTATAGTTGCAATAATTGCACTTCCGCTATCAATTGCACTTGCGATTGCATCGGGAGTATCGCCTGAAAAGGGACTTTACACTGCAATTGTTGCAGGTCTTGTAATCTCACTTCTTGGCGGAAGCCGTGTAAATATATCGGGTCCGACTGCGGCGTTTGCAACAATAGTTGCAGGAATCGTTGCACAGTTTGGTATGGACGGACTTATTATAGCAACCATTATGGCAGGTATAATGCTCATACTGATGGGAATTTTCAAGTTCGGAACACTTATAAAATACATACCGCATACGATAACTACTGGTTTTACCTCAGGAATTGCCGTTACAATCTGTATCGGTCAGCTAAAGGACTTTTTTGGTCTTACATTCCCGGAGGGTATTCACGCAGTTGAAACAACCGAAAAGCTTACAGCCGTTTTAGGCTCGCTCGGTACTGTTAATATGACGAGTGTATTGGTTGGTGCTATAGCACTTTTAATACTCATTGTATGGCCAAAAATAAGCAAAAAAATTCCCGGCTCACTTATTGCTGTTATAGTCGGGGTTGTAATAGTCAAGGTATTTAATTTAGAGGTAAATACTATCGGTGATTTGTATCAGATTTCGGGACGGCCGCCGAAATTTGAATTACCGGGCTTCAGCTTCGCAATGATGCGTCAGCTTCTTCCGAGTGCGTTCACGATTGCAGTTCTTGCAGGAGTCGAGTCGCTTCTTTCGTGCGTTGTTTCTGATAATATGATAGACGATAAGCATAACTCAAACACTGAGCTCATTGCACAGGGCGTGGGAAATATATTCTCGGGATTATTTGGCGGAATACCGGCAACAGGTGCAATAGCACGAACTGCGGCAAACGTCAAAAACGGTGGCAGAACACCGGTTGCAGGCATAGTTCACGCACTGGTACTTTTGCTGATACTGGTTGTGCTTATGCCGTATGCGGCATGGATTCCTATGCCGGTTATTGCAGCAATATTGTTTATGGTCGCATATAATATGTGCGAATGGCGTCAGTTTGCAGATATTTGCAAAACTGCACCGAAAAGCGATATTATAGTTCTTGTTCTGACCTTTATTTTAACAGTAGTGTTTGACCTTGTAGTTGCAATTGAGTTCGGACTTCTTGCGGCGGCGTTCCTGTTCATAAAGAGAATGGTGGATGTTACATATATCCGTCCGTGGACATATGACGATGCGAAAAAGGATAGAAGAGAAAACCGACTCAAGCCCGTACCGCCGAAAACGCAGGTATATGAAATTGACGGACCGATGTTCTTTGCAACATCTGACAAGATTGCGTCAATCCCGATAAAGAACGGAATTAAAATAATAATCCTGCGAATGAGAAACATCCCGGCTATTGATGCATCGGCACTGCGTGCAATTGATGCGGTTTATGAATACTGTGCACGCAAAAACATAACCGTGCTGTTCTCTCACGTTAATGAACAACCGCTCTCTGCGATGAAAAAAGCAAACTTTTACGAAAAGGTAGGCGAGGAGTACTTCCTTGAAAATATAGACGAAGCATTAAAGTACGCAGAGGAGCTTTCAAAAATGAACTAAAAAAATTGCTGTGATGCCACAGCAATTTTTCAGACTGTCGAAAAAGTCCAGAAAAGTCTGGGCTTTTTCTTCGTTTTATGGTATAATATCCTTGGGTGATGAAATATGATGCAAAAAGGATATGAAAACAGATATCAAATAGAGATGATAAGTATAGAGGACTTG
>JAFQJD010000023.1 GCA_017415105.1 Clostridia bacterium
AGTTCTAAAATCAGGCGGCTTTTTTGTGCGAAATTTGTAAAGATATAATTTTTTTAATCAAATGCTGTCAAAATTTGGAAATTACAGAAAGGAGTTGAGACCATTGGCTATTGATGAATGTGCAGAACAACAGATGTTACAACAAAATAATAAAAATATTTGGCGTGGCAATTCTGCTTTACGCATATAGGTTTTTTCGCTCAATGCAGGGCGGGATTGCCTTGCGTTAGGAGCGTGATTAAATGCTATTGTATTACGAATGCCCAACACCAATTTTTCCTTTTGCGAAACGAAGAAACCGCACACATCATAACCGGGTAAATCACAAATCCGGCGGAAAGTCTGATGATGCAGACGGAGGTCATAATCGCTCTTACCGCACAGCCGAGTATCAACCTATTATAAGGTTGTATTTTGGCTGTGCGTTTTTTTATCATTGCCGAAGCCCTCCGACCCTTCCGAACATTCAAAAAATCAAATTTGAAAATTCGGAGGTTAAAGCAATGTTAAAAAATAATTTTAATAAATTTTCATCAAATGTGTGTAACTTTTGCTTTTCAGTTGTTACCTACACGAAAGGCGAAAAGGAAAACACCAACTTTCTTCACGGAAAGGAGGTGGCACAATGAAAGAAAATAACGAAAAGCGCATCTCTAATCAGTTCGGAGCTTTTTGCACTCGTGTTCTCAAAAATGAAGCAAAAAATATTCACAAGGAATATGCAAATCGGAGAAAACACGAGGTATCGTTAGACAGCTTAACGCAAGACCAAGTTTTGCAGTTATCGGCAAACGATAGATATTTCAACAATCAACATATCTTCAATGTATTGGATAAAGAAATTGTTGTTGTAGGAAATTTTCTTGCAGACGCAATAAGGCAGCTTCCGCAGGAAAAACGCGACATCATTCTGCTTTCATATTTTGCGGATATGAGCGATAACGAAATCGGCAAATTGTTTAACACATATCAACAGGCGATAAATCGCCGCCGTTTGAAATCTCTGAAACTGCTTAAAGATTACTTTGCAAAGGAGGGTATCAAATGGGACGACATGTGAATGCGACAGATATTCCTGTTACTGTAATTGCTGCGGCAACGCAGGGCAAGCCGGAAGCTATTTCCTATGTGCTTAACCATTACAGAAACTACATACGGAAATTGGCTACCCGGACGCTAAAAGACGAATACGGAAACGAATACCTCTTTGTTGATGAAGATATGGCAAGTAGGCTTCAATCAAAATTGGTGTTCAGTATAATTTCCGATTTTAGCATTTTGCCCGCTTAAAGTCATTTTCGGGGGGCGCGTTGCCTTTCCGCGCCCCTTTTATATATTATTATTCTTTTCAAAACGCATTTATAATAATGCGTTTTGAAAAGGCTGATAATAAAGTCTTAAATAAAAATTGTTCTTTGAAAAACACTCCCAGCGAATGGGCGTCATAGACGAAACGGACACGAAAGGTATGAGCCGAGCTCTACGGCAAATACGCCACGACTTCCACCGGGAACGAGCGATAAATATTTGTACCGTAATTGCAGAGGTGGCTTTCTGCAAGCAAAGACGTTCATACTGAATAATGATACTCCCGCGTTGAACGCCCTCAAAGCATTGCGCGGCGCACCTATAAGCATAGGCCGAGTGGTGAAATTCCCTGTGGAGCTGCAAGCCGGCAGCCGTCCGTTTTTGTCATATAGATTTTTGGATAAATATTTTGATGAAAGAGGTGTGGCCTATGGCTGAAAATACTAAATCCAAAACCAATAAAAATTGTCATAGAGCCGACAGCTCTTTGACGGATAAAACCACTTACGAATTTGATAAAAATTCTTTTATTGTCGAGCCCGTTTTCAAAACGGAAAATTCTGAAACTTTAGGGGCTGTCTTACTCCGCCTTATGACACAAAAAGAATAAAAAGTTGCACAACTTTATTCAAACAGGCTGACAAGTCAAAAAAAGCGCGTTATAATATTTATAGGTTAAGTGCTTATTTGACTGTCGGAAAGGAGGACTAATGAGACAGTCGAAAAGTAATAAAAAGAGAGAAACCACAGCGTCGTTATATTTGCGTTTGAGCAGAGACGATAATCTGGAGGGCGAAAGCTACAGCATAGGAAATCAAAAAAAGCTGCTTACAAAAGTAGCAAAGGAAAAGGGATATACAAACTTATTGATTTATATTGACGACGGTATTTCCGGCGTAACAATGAATAGACCTGACTATATCAGAATGATTGAAGATTTTGAAAATAATAAATCTTCTGCACTGTTTGTAAAAGACCTTTCCCGTATAGGCCGAAACTATATTGAGGTTGGAAAACTGACAGAGGAATTTTTACCTGAGCACGATATACGTCTTGTTGCTGTATCAGATAATATAGATACAACAGAGGGTGAAAACGAACTTGCACCTATTAAAAATCTTTTCAATGAATGGTATGCACGTGATATAAGTAAAAAGCGTCGTATCAGCAATAAGATTAAAGGTAATTCAGGTGAGCCGCTTTCAACACCACCTTATGGGTATATGAAAAATCCCGACGATAAAAAGACTTGGCTTATTGATGAAGAAGCTGCAAGCGTTGTCCGCAGGATATTCAGTATGTACTTACAGGATTTTGGAACAGAACAAATTGCTGTAACTTTTGAGCAGGAACAGATATTAACCCCTGTTCATTATTGGGCAAGTAAAGGAATAAGGAAACCGCATAAGAAAATAAGCGAAAATCCTTATGCTTGGAACTCGTCAACAGTAGTAAAGATACTTAATACACAAGAGTATTGCGGCGATATAATCAATTTCAAAACTTATTCAAAGTCATACAAGAATAAAAAGCGTATAGCGAACGATCCCGAAAACATTGTAACTTTCAAAGATGTTAACCCTGCAATTATTGAAAGGGCTGTATATGAGAAGATACAAGAAAAACGGGGCAAGGTTAGAAAACGCAAAAAAGCAGACGGCGAAAAGAATATGTTTTCCGGCTTGCTTATATGTGCGGACTGTGGAAGCAATCTCAATTTTCATTTCAATCAAGGCAACAAAGAAATTACATACTTTAATTGCACAGGGTATAACAGAGGTAAAAGAAAAATTTGTGAATCCTCTCATTATATCCGTACAGATTTTCTTGAACAGGTTGTACTTGGAGAAATCCGAAGATTGACAAGGTTTGCAACAAAGTATGAAAATGCTTTTGCAAAACTTGTTATGGGTAGCTCCTTAAAATCTGCTGAACAGGAAATGCAATTCAAGGAAAGCGAACTCAAAAAGCTGCAAGCAAGAGATAAAGAACTTGACATCTTGTTTGAAAAGATATACGAGGACAACGCAATGGGTAAAATCTCTGATGATAGATTTGCGAAACTTTCCGTAAAGTATGAGGACGAGCAGAAAGCCGTCAATGAAAAGATGCAAAACCTTAAAGACGAAATCTCAAACAGCAAGAGCAAAAATGTTTCAACGGATATGTTTATTGCTACGGTGCAAAAGTACACAAGAACAAAAAAACTCACTCCGCAAATGCTGAATGAGCTTATTGACAAGATTGAGGTTTACCAATCTGAAAAGATTGACGGTAAGACAGTACAAAGACTTAAAATACATTACACTTGCATAGGAACTCTTGAAATTCCTGATATGGATTTGATACCTGAAAACAATGTTAAAGTCCATACAAGACAAGGTGTAGATGTTCACTTTGACACAAGAGCCTGTGTAGCAGTATGAAACATATACGGCATAAAAAAACGAGTGTTCTCATAGAACTTCTTAAATCCTATAAGAACACTCGTAATGGTCGGGATGACAGGATTTGAACCTGTATAAATATGTTTTATAAAATGGCATAGGTAAGTGAGAAATCGCATAGCAAAGCCAAATGGGCTTGATAATTTGATGTACCAAGATGCATTAAAATGCATCGGAATGAAAGCCCGTTAGGGTCAAAATTAGGGTCAAGCCAACTCTATAATTACAACCAATTTAGTAAAAAGGATATAGTTAATTCGAAACAATATATGTGTTATGTTCTGTAAATCTTCAAACATAAGTTGACAAATGCAAAGAGATTTGATATAATATCTATACGAAAGTTGAAATAGGAGGGGCGTTATGAATTCTATTGATGTATTAAGAAAGATAGCAGATAAAGACAATGGGATAATACTGACTAAAACAGCAGTAGAAAACGGGATAAGCCGTTCTAATATGTCAAAGCTATGTAAAAACGGTAAAATAGTGCGAATTGCAAACGGTCAATACGTTTTGCCGGATGACTTGAACGATGAGTTGTTTTCGCTGCAAATGCGTTCGAAATATATTATATATTCTCATGAGACGGCGTTATTCTTAAATGGAATATCTGAAAGAACACCATTTGAGCATACTGTTACAATACCTACATCCAAGACCTTGTCCCAGTCAATAAGCAGAGAATGTAAAATCTATTATATTAAGGATGAACTTCATGATTTAGGAAGGATACAGATTTTGACTCCGATGGGGAGTAGAGTATGGGCATATGATATGGACAGAACGGTTTGTGATATTATAAGAAGTCGTAGCAGAATGGCAGACGAAACATTTATTACTGCTATGAAAAATTACGCAAAAAGTCCGGGTAAAAATCTTGCAAACCTTACACTATATGCAAGGGAGATGAAAATACTATATCAGGTAAGGAAATATTTGGAGGTGTTATTATGAGCAGTGCAAAGGCGATGAGCTTGAAAGCTAAAATACGAAATAAGGCAAAAGAAAAGAATATTCCGGCACAGGTAATATTGCAAAACTATATGTTTGAAAGGTTTTTGAACAGATTGTCTGTTTCTGAATATAAAGAAAAGTTTGTGTTAAAAGGAGGAATGCTTGTTGCTGCACTTGTAGGACTTGACAACCGGGCAACAATGGATTTGGATACCACACTTAAGAATTTGCCAATTACACCGGAAACAATCGAGAAAGCATTAAGCGAAATATTCTCAATAGACTTGAATGATGAGGTGGCATTTAAGTTAAAGACGATATTGCCAATACGTGAGGATGATGTTTATGGTGGATACCGAGTGGCTTTGGATGCTATTTATGAAACTATAATTACTCCGATGACGATAGATGTTTCTACAGGCGATGTTATTACCCCTGATGCTGTAAAATTTGATTTTGCGGGCATATTTGATGATACGATTATTTTTGAGGTATGGGCATACAATGTAGAAACAGTTTTAGCAGAAAAAGTAGAAACGATTCTACGAAGGAGCGTGTTTAATACAAGACCAAGAGATTTCTATGATGCATACATCCTGATAACAACTCAAAGCTTTGACGAAGCCGTGTTTGTTGAAGCTTTAGAGAAAACTATCAAACATAGGAAAACCGAAGAACAGATAAAGGAATATAGCTCAACGATGGATGTTATTTCAGAAAGTGTGGAACTTCAGAAATTGTGGAACAACTATCAAACACAGTTTGCGTATGCAAAGGATATAAGTTTCGAAGATACATGCAGAGCAATTAAGAAATTATTACATATATGATTTAATGGTGGTAGCTATATTTTTTTAATAGAAAAAAATTAATTTGGGCAGAGAAAAATATGAACTCTCTGCTCTTTTGTTGTTATCAATTGTAATACGTATTGTTCCATCAATATATTCTTTGTCAACACCAATTGCTTTTAAAACATAACTTGGTTCTGAATCACCTGAATTACACGCACTTCCGGAACTAACATAAATCCCTTTACCATCAAGTATAGCGAGTAAAGAGTCTGATTGAATACCCTTAAAGCTTATATTTATATTGTTACAAAGACGATAGGAGGCAGACCCATTCATCTGACTCCCTTTGATTTCAAGCAACTTGTATTTCAGATGGTCACGCTTTCCTTCAAGTTCCTTATTATACTCTTTTGTTCTCGTTTTTAACAAATCAACAGTTTTACTGATACTGGCAATGTACGGCAGGTTTTCAGTCCCGGCTCGTAAACCAAATTCCTGACCACCTCCATGTATTAATGACTCTATATCTACTTTATTACTCTTATACAAGAATCCTATTCCGTTTGGACAACCAAATTTGTGACCTGATACAGTCATCATATCTATTCCGTACTCTTTAACATTTATATGATATTCAGAAAAAGCCTGTACAGCATCTGTATGGAAGATGCCACCGTACTTATGAACTATATCGCTTAAATGTTTTATGGGCTGTATAGTGCCGATTTCGTTGTTTGCGAACTGAATACTTACTAAGAAAGGTTCGTTGTTATCATAACACTCTTTACAAAGTTTTTCCAACTGTTCTGATTTGACCATTCCAAACATATTAACGTCAAGGTACTTAATATTACATCCTATGCGTTCAAGAAAGCCACAGGTGTTCAGAATGGATTTATGTTCTGTCGCTGTAGTGATAATTGTAACGTGGTAATCAAGATTATCAAAATAAAATCCTTTTAACGCCATGTTATTTGCTTCTGAACCGGATGCGGTGAATATGATTTCATTGTCCTCACACCCAATATAATCCGCTATATTGTGACGGGAATCATCTGTATATTAGTATATTACATATTGGTCATATTCAAAACAATAAAAATATTATAAAACCGCATAGCTATCGTGTGATTTAAACTTATTGTTTTTAAATAATAAACTTCAAAAGGTGTATCTCAAAACGCCTTTCGAATCGGTGAGGATAATAATTATGTGTATGTTCATAAATTATAGCAAGCATAGCGAAATTTTTGTTTGACAAAACGTAAATGTTATTATTAAAATTCAAATCAGGCAGGAATATCCTGCCTGATTTATATCCTGCTTGATTTTTATAGCTCCGGGGATTTTCTATATTTAAGCGGTGTTACACCCTTGACTTTTTTGAATATCATTGCAAAATATGCACTGTCGTTATATCCACAACGGGATGCGATTTCAGTAATTGAAAGATCAGTATCACGGAGTAATTTTGTGGCTTCGTTGATTCTTACACCTGTGAGGTAGTCAGAAAAATTAAATCCGGTTTTTTCTTTAAATAATCTGCAAAAATGACTTTTGCTCATTCCTACTTCTCTTGCTACATCATCAAGTGAGAGCTGTTTCTCATAATGTTCTGACATATAAAGTGTTGCACTGCTTATCACACGGTTTGACGTAAGTGATGAGTAAGAAAATGTGTAACCTTTATCCATGCGCATGAGAAATATAAGAATCTCATTAACGTACTTTCTAATAAGATAGTCGCTGTATCCGTCATTGTTTGAATATTCATACTCAAGCTTTTCTATCAGGCTTTCAAAAAAAGCACGGCGTTTTTTTGGTATCTTATATATGTATTTTGTTGTTTCAGTTTCGTATTTTTCACGAAATTCAGTTTCGAAAACGTCTTTGGGTATATCCATCAGCACACGCGAATAATAAGAAGTTTCACTACCGATGCTTCGGTGTAATACATTGGGAGGAATAAGCAACACATCACCTTGTTTCAGCTGATAAATGGTATTATTCAGAAAGTATTGTCTCTCACCTTGTGCGAGATAGTAGAACTCATAGAAATTATGCGTCTGAAGGTACGACATACTTTTAAATCTTACGTTTGTGTGCCTTTCAAAAAGGAATTTGTTCGATGTAACGTGCTTTATATTCAAAAACATCCCCCCAAATAGCAATATTATTGTTTTTTATAGTAGTTTTTCGCCATTTTCTCATAGACAAAACAAGATTATGATTGTATTATATAATTAAGACAAAAATTTGTCAAGAGTATTTTAGGAGGGAACTATGAAAAAGACAAAATATGTACAGATAGGTATGGGTGGCAGATCAAGATTCTGGGACAGAGCCCTTGCTACTACATACAAAGACACATGCGATCTGACAGCAATCTGTGATATTAACCGTACACGACTTGAGGTGGCAAGAAAACGTCTGATTGAACATTACGGCTATCATGATGTTGAGATGTATGCTGCTGAAGATTTTGAAAAGATGCTTGATGAGCATAAGCCGGACTATGTTATTGTAACCACCATTGACAGAACACATCACAAATACATCATTAAGGCAATGGAAATGGGTTACGATGTTATTTCTGAAAAGCCTATGACGGTTGATGATGATAAGTGTGCACAAATTCTTGAGGCTATTGACAGAACAGGCAAAAATTTGCGTGTATCATTCAACTACCGTTATGCACCGCATCATTCACAACTGAGAGAAATAATCGCTGCAGGAACAATCGGTGAGGTAAAGCAGGTACACTTTGAGTGGATTTTAAATACTTCTCACGGCGCGGACTATTTCAGACGCTGGCACAGAGATAAGCGCAACAGTGGTGGTCTTATGGTGCATAAGGCAACACACCATTTTGACCTTGTAAACTTCTGGATTAACTCATATCCGGTAAAGGTTTATGCACAGGGCGGTCTAAAGTTCTACGGCAGAGAAAATGCAGAGGAGAGAGGCGTTACAAAGTTCTATTCACGTTGTCATGGAAGTGAAAACGCAAAAGGTGATCCGTTCGCAATAGATATGGCAGCAAGCGAGGAGCTTACAGAGCTTTATCTCAATGCGGAAAAGGATGACGGCTATATCCGTGACCAGAGCGTATTTGGCGATAATATTAGCATTGAAGATACTATGAACGTAATTGTTAATTACGCGAACGGTGCAGTAATGTCATATTCATTAAATGCATTCTCACCGTATGAGGGACTTAATGTTTGCATCACCGGCACAAAGGGCAGAGTTGAAATGAAACTCATTGAGGCTATTTACGTAAACGGTGAGGGAGATTCCGATAAAGAAGGACTTATCGAAAGCAAGAAAATTATCGTTTATCCGATGTTTGAGCCGGGCTATGAAGTTCCCATTAAAGAGCTTGAGGGCGGTCACGGCGGCGGAGATCCGGTAATGCTTGATGACATCTTTAACCCCAACGCACCCTATGACCCGCTTCATCGTGCGGCATCGCACATTGATGGAGCAATGAGCATTATGACAGGAATCTGTGCAAACAAATCAATGGCAACAGGACAGCCGGTAAATGTATTTGATTACATCAATATACCAAAAGAAAAATTGAATAAATAACTCAACTAAACTTCTTTATTCCATATATTGCCGATTGAATGATTGGTAATATAATGTTACAATAAATACAACGTATGAACTCGCAATAAGTATTTGCGAAATCTGCGGTATCAGATTTTGTGAATACGAAATGCAAAAAGTAAAAAGTAAAAAGAAAAAAGAGAAGGAGAGTAAAAATGAAAAAAGTATTTAGTTTGCTGATTACTTTGGCAATGCTTGTATCTACTGCTGTTGTTCCAATGTCTGCATCTGCAAGTGACGATGCTTGGGACGGAACGGTTGCAACAGGATTTGCAGATGGTACCGGTAACGTAGACGATCCGTACCTTATCACATCAGCTGAGGAGCTCGCATATTTGGCATCAAGCACATATAACGCATTGTCAACATCATCTTATGTGTTAGGAGCATCAGCAGAGACTGATGCAATACAGATGTATAATGCATACACAGGTGTGTATTTTAAGCTTATGTCAGATATCGACCTTGCAGACAATGAATGGACTCCTATCGGTAGAATGGGTATGAGATTCAACGGTAACTTTGACGGTAACGGTCACGTTATCAAGAACCTGAAAATGACAAAGAACTACTTCGGTATGGGACTTTTCGGTGCAACAGGTACAGATGCTGTTATTTCAAAGCTTGGTATCAATGGTGCAACGTTTGAATTCTATTCAACAGAAAACGGTGCAGACTGTGACCTTAAGAACAGTGCTGACCCGACATCAACGGATGCATCATGGGTTGCCCCCTATAACATGGGTGCAACGGCACTTACAAGAACATACGGTGTAGGTGCTATGATTGGTCTTATCGGCGGCGGAGATGTATCAGACTGTTATGCATATGATGTTCTGATTAACAACAAAGCAGGTTCTGACCATCCTAACTCAGCAGGATTTATTGGTGGTTGTTATGCTGCAAGACAGTATAATTCATCAGATACAACTACAGCCGCAACAGTGACAAATTGTTATGTGAACAAGCTGGAGTTTACAGGTAAGACTGCAACATTTGAAAGTGGTTTTTGCGGTTCTCTTTCAAGAGGTGCATCAAACTTTGCCTACGATTTAAATGACATAGACTTTGTTAACTGTTATGTAGGTCAGGTAACGAATGAGCATACAGGAATACGTGACGCTTTCTGTGACAAATCAAGTGGAAACGGTAGCACATCAAACTGCTACAGTGCATATGCAGTATCACAGAATGAAATGAGTGTTACAGCAGTATCTGATGTTGCTACTTTACTCGACGGACTTTCGGCAGGTTATTGTGCCGATAATGCGAAAACGCCACTAAATGGTGGCTATCCCATACTCACATGGCAGAACACATGGAATGATACATGGGACGGAACAACTCCTGACACAGATTGGGATACAGATGAGAGTGGTGCATATCTTATAACCAGTGCAGCAGAACTTGCAGGACTTGCAAGTCAGGCTTTTAATGCTATCTCAACCTCAACTGCAGCTCCGATATCTGCAACACCAGCAGATGTAACTGGTATGTACAATGCATATACAGGCGTGACTTTCAAACTCACAAAGGATATTGACCTTAATGATAAGGAGTGGACTCCTATAGGCAGAGCTGGTATGCGTTTTAACGGTAAGTTTGACGGTAACGGACACGTTATTAAGAACCTGTATATGAGCAACAACTACTGGGGTATGGGACTTTTCGGAGCAACAGGTACAGACGTTGAAATCGCAAATCTTGGTATAGATGGTGCTAATTTTGAGTTTTATTCAAAGGCAGACGGTGCACCTACCTATGATTATATGTCAACTCTTAACAGAACAGAGAGTACAGATGCGTCATGGTTACATCTTTATAAGTTTTCTACAAGTGATACACTTGATAGAACGCACGCAGTAGGAACGCTTGTTGGTCTTATAAGCGGTGGTGAAATAACAAATTGCTTCGCAAGAAATGTTACGATAAATAACCAGGGCGGTTCTGACTATCCGTCAGCAGGCGGTCTCATTGGTGGCAGTTATTCTACTATGGTATGGGATTCGACTTCAAACAAAACAGATACAGCAGTAACTAATTGTTATGTAAATAATGTAACTTTTGCTGACAGAAGCAAGGCTACTTGTGCAGCCGTGCTTTGCGGTTCAGCATCAAGAAACAACACAAGTTTTAAGTTCAAAACAAGAATAGTATTTACAAACTGTTATACAGGCACATCAACAGGTGAAAAAACAGCTTTTTGTCATAATGGTAACTCGGGAACATCAGTTACTATATCGAACTGTTATTCTATCTCAACAGCAACAGATTCACCAAAGAGTGCAACAGTTGTTGCAGATGCTGTAGCTATGTCTAAGGCACTAATAACGGGCGATGACAAGTTCTGCCTTGACAATGTTAATGTAAACGTCAATGGTGGATACCCTGTTCTTGGCTGGGAAAGAGATTGGACTGTACAAACGAGTCCGATGTCATTCTACAAGGTAACAGATTATGCAGACGGTAAAGTTAATGTTATTCAGAGCGATGCTGACGTTACAGGAACAGTTATTGTTGCTGTATATGATGGCACACGCTTTATAAATGCAGCAACTGCAAAGGCAGATAATGGCGAGATTACAGTAAGTGGTCTTAACGTAGAACCAGGAAATACTGTTAAAGTACTTGTATGGAACTCTCTCAGCGGACTAACTCCGTTAGCGGCGGAATACAGTACAACAGTAACAGAATAAAACATTGCAGGGGTAGAAGGAGGGTGACAAATGTCACTCTCCAACTGCCCGATAAAGAAATTTTGATATGATAATAACACGTTTTGTGCTATAATGATATGAGAGTTTTAATGAGAATTACAGCAAAGTACAAGGAGGAATCAGTTATGAGGAAACTAATCAGCTTATTCTTAAGTGCAACATTGGTATTATCGGTTGTGCCGACATTTACATTTGCAAGAGAGGCGAATGAAACGGTAAGTGCATGGGACGGTACAACAATTGATAAAGAATGGGAGGGAGCAGGTACTGCAGAGAATCCGTATCTTATAACAAGTGCGGCAGAGCTTGCAGGTCTTGCAGAAAGTACATATAATGCGGTTTCAACATCGTCAGTAGCATCATCAGCATCGGCGTTGACTGATACAGTACAGATGTATAATGCATATACCGGTGTATATTTTAAGCTTATGACTGATATTGACCTTGCAGATAAAGAATGGCTGCCCATCGGTAGAATGGGTATGCGTTTTAACGGTAATTTTGACGGTAATGAACATATAGTGAAAAACCTGTATATGAGTAAAAACTACTTTGGTATGGGACTTTTTGGTGCAACGGGTGCAGATGTGGTTATTTCAAAGCTTGGAATTAACGGTGCAGAATTCAGCTTTAAATCAACTGATAACGGTGGCTCATGCGACTTGAGATCGAGTGAAGCAGATCCGTCATGGGTTGAACCGTATATGTTTACACCGACAAGAACTGATAAAATGCTTACAAGAACTTTTGGCGTAGGTGCAATGATTGGACTTGTAGGCGGTGGTGATATATCAGACAGTTACGCCGTAAATGTGAAGATTTCAAACAACGGCGGATCAGACCACCCCAATTCAGCAGGATTTATAGGTGGTGCATATGCAGCAAGACAATATAGTTCATCAGATACAACTACAGCCGCAACAGTAACAAACTGCTATGTAAATAATCTTGAGATAGCAGGCAAGGCGGCAACATTTGAGAGTGGTTTCTGTGGCTCGCTTTCAAGAGGCGATTCAACTTTTATATATGATTTATATAATATAGCTTTTACAAACTGTTATGTAGGACAGGTAACAAATGAACATACAGGAAAGCGTGATGCATTTTGTGATAAATCCTCCGCATCAGGCAGTGCAAGTAAATGTTACAGTGTATATTCGGGCTCGCAGAATAAAATGTCTGTGAGTGTTGTTTCTGATGCAGCGACTTTGTTTGCAGGACTTACTGCTGGGTATGCTGAAGATAATGCAGAAGCTCCGATAAACAACGGCTATCCCATCCTTGTGTGGCAGGATACCTGGAGTACCGGTTGGGACGGTATAACTCGTGATACGGAGTGGACGGGCTCAGGTACGGAAGAAGATCCGTATCTTATAACGAGCAATGACGAGCTTGCAGGCCTGGCATACAAGGTATATAATGCAGTTTCTACATCAACCGATGTACCGGTCTCCCCGACAAACACGGTGGGAATGTATAATGCATATACCGGCATAAACTTTAAGCTTACTACCGATATTGATATAAACGATAAAGAATGGTTACCTATAGGCAGAGTAGGTATGCGTTTTAATGGTATATTCGATGGCGGCGGTCATGTAATCAGAAATATGACAATCAAAAATCGTCATTATGGTATAGGTCTGTTTGGTGCAACAGGCACTAATGTTTCAGTTACAAATCTCGGTATTGAGGATGCATATTTTAATTACGACATCAGAAACGGTTACCCATCAGACTACAGCGAAGACCTTTCACAAACTGATACGTCATGGACGATTTTTGGGGAGATGAATGCAGACGGAGTGCTGAAGAATACAGACAGAGTGTGGGGTACAGGCTCGCTTATAGGTATTTTCGGCGGCGGAACTGTTGAGAACTGTTATGCAAGAAATATCGAAATAAAAACTCCGACGAGCTACTCACAGCACGATATGGGTGGACTTTTAGGCGGTGCGTATTGTACAACGGAGCATACAGGAACTCCGACACAGTCGATGTTTATAACAAACTGTTATGTCACAAACGCAAAAATACTTGGCACAGCAAACCGCGCCGGTGGACTTTTAGGCTCAACAAGATACGGTGCAACAACATATTTTAACGGTGTAAAACCGACAATCAAAAACTGCTATACATCAGGTATAAGCTTTAATGATCCAACCAGCCAGGCCAACAGTGCTTTCGGAAACACAAAGAACTCGGGTACAACCATCACCGATACTTATACAACTGATATATGCGGTAAGTATAATGATGCCGGAATGACTGACAGAGAAGGACTTATTGCAAACCTTATCGGTGAGGAGTATGGATATACACTTGACGGTACATACTTTGCAAAAAACGGCGGTTTGCCGATACTGCTGTGGCAGGCACCCTGGATTTACGGAACAGATACTGATTTTGTATCAACAAGACTCATAAATATGTTGACAGGTTCGCAGTCAGAGAAACATATTTTCAGTAATATGAATTTCATGAAAACTGCGGAGATAGGCGGTAAAAAGTACGAGTTTGACTTTCTCTCAAAGCATCCGGAGATTATTACAAACACAGGTACAGTTCTGCACAAAAAAGATGCAAAGACTGTGGATGTGACAGTATATGTACACAATATAGACGATGATGAATGGTCAAAGGAAACAGTTGATTTTACTGTTACACCAAGAGGTATTGAGCTTATCAATGACAGCTTTGATGCAGAGCTTGATGCATGGGATATTACAGGTGATATATTTACACAGGTAGATTCATCTTCGGGATATCTTAATGATAAGATGATTAAGATTTCAGGTGATGAGGGTACAATGACACGTGTACTTAAAAACCCTGCAACAGATGCGGTGTATGAAGACGGTGTTATTGAAACAGTAGTAAGTGTATATAATGATTCAGATTTTGGCACAGCCACAATAAACGTTGGCGGAGCTTTGGTTTGTGTGTCAAAAACCGCAGTAACAATTAACGGTGAGGAAACGTCAATAACTCCCACAGAGGGTTGGTTTGATATTGGAATTACCGCGTATGTTGATATTGATTCAATAAAAGTAACTGTAGGTGATATGATAATTGAGAAAGATTATGATTTCACAACTATAGGATCAGTGGAAATTAAGGGCGGTAATGCAAAACTTGATAATCTTCTTGTTTATGAATCTGTTCCGGGCGAGCTTGATAATCTTACAGAGGAGCTTGTGCTTAACGGTCAGGATAAATATGAGGTAAAATCAGCGTTGTATCTACCCACAGAAATCAAATATCACAGAGGAACAATTGATGTTTTGTGGGAATCATCTGATTCTGCAGTAAAGACAGACGGAACTCTGGGTGCGGTGGAAATGACAAAGAAGGTAATACTCACTGCAAAGGCATACGACAAGGATTTGGTTGCAGATGGTGAAAAACCGTCAAATGATGATATACGCGAAATCAAGACATTTGAGGTGTATGTTGTTCCTGTAGGCAGTAAGCTTTATTATAAATGTGACTTTGAGGGTGTTACAAAAGAAGGCTCATTGCTTAGTGATTATGATGAATGGTACGTAAGCACAAACGGTAAATATCTTACATATACAATAGAAAAAGACCCGACAGCAAGTACACTTGAAACATTCGCAGATTCAAACAAGGTAATGATGGGTGAGCGTCTTATAAACGGAAACAGTGATGCACCTGTTGAAACCGTGCAACGTACATTTGATTCTGTTATTGACGAGGATGTTATCGAAATCAGCTATGATTTTTGTGCAAGTGCATTGTATCATGCACCTATTTTCAGAATCTGGGCATCATCCGGATTTATGGTTGAAGCGAATATGGCAAACAATAATGGATATTTCAGCCATTGCGAGAAAATAGGGAATGGTAACACACGTGCAAGCTGGAAATATACTCCGGGAAAATGGCAGAACCATAAATATATTATAAACACACGTGAAAAAACTCTCGCATTCTATCTTGACGGTGAGCTGCAGAATACTGTACGCTATAATACAAGCTATGATGCAATAAGAGCATTTGGTGTTGGTTCGAGTCGTACAAGCAGCGATATCGGTAAATGGTACGTTGATAATATGACAGTAAGAGGCATTATGCCCGAGGATAGTGTAGCAGTTGATGCAGTTAAGAACAATCTTGTAATTGCAGAGACTGCGGAAAAGAGTGTTGAGTTGCCTGTAAACGGTACATATGCAACTTCAATCTGGTGGGAATCAGATAATACATCAGTAATTGATATAAACGGTACTGTTACAAGACAGTCAACAGATAAGACGGTAAAACTTACAGCACACATAATAAAGGGCAATGCTGAAGCAACAAAGGAATTTGAGGTTTTAGTACCGGCAATCGAAGATACAACTGCTGATGAAGCTCTCTTAAAGAGTATCGCAGAACGTTTTACATTCGATGAGATTTCTGATGAGTCACAGTTTAATGTGACACGTGACCTTGACCTTGTTTCTTCATATAACAAAGGCGATGCAAAACGCCTTGGCGGTGTCAATGTTTCGTGGGCATCAGGTAACACCAATGTCATAGCCTTAAACGGAGATGTAACACGTGACGGTACAGACCGTTTTGTACTACTCACAGCCACACTGTCAAAGGGAGATGTGTATGCTGAAAAAGTATTTAAAGTATATGTTCCGCAGACAGGGGCAAACCAGACATATAAAGAGGATTTTGAGGGCTACGGTCAGGGAAGTAATATAGAAGATGTAAGCACCGACTGGACTTATGCACAAAAGGACACTAATGGCGGAAATGCACGGATAATGGCAGACGGCAAGGATTCTGATAACTTTATGCTTGATATTTTTCGCCGTACTTCTGTGGACGATCCTGATATGGACTTTACATATAATGTAAGCGAGGACAGCACTGATATTCTTGTCAGCACAATGTTCAAACTCAAATCACAGTTTGATGTTATGAATATAACTGTCGGTGGGGTGGATCAGAAGATAGTTATAACACCGAAAACTATCAATATAGGACTAAGCTGGTTTAACATTGACCTGAACTATGACGAATGGTATCAGCTCAAGCTCTATTATAACTCTGCAAAGGGTAAGTATGATATATATCTTGACGGAGAGAAGTTGAATGAAACTTCTATAGAATATACCGGTGCAGGTGGAGTCAGTGGTATAACAATAAGTAATATTGCCAAGGACAGAAGTATGCCCGAATGGTATATAGATGAAGTTATGGTTCGTGACATCGGTATTGACGATGATGAGGATGCAATAAGAGCAGCACTTGCAGAAATTGAACTCGAAACAACAAACATTGAGTGGAACATTGAAGGCTTGCCGTATGAAGGCCGTTATGGTGTTGACATCGAATGGATTTCTGAAAAACCGGAGATTCTCACAAACGACGGTGTTGTAACAAGAAAACCGGGCGAAAACTACACATTCAAGTTCACAGCCCGTGCATCACGAAATGGCAAAACTATCGACAAAGCTTTCACAGTTACAGTTCCTGAAATCCCTGCAGGATATACTCCCACACAGGAGATATTTGAAAAGCATATGAGCGAGATAGAGTTCAGCTATTTCACAGATCAGGATCTTGGCGAGATAACCGAAGATATCAATCTGAAACGTCAATACGCAGAGGGAAACAGTGCATTCTATGGTGGTGCGTCAATCGAATGGTCATCAAATAAACCCGATGTAATAGACAGTAATGGTAAAATTACACGTCCGTATTTTGATGAGTGCGTAACACTCACGGCTACTTATACATCAAAGAGCGATCCTGAAATCAAGACCTCTATAGACTACAAAGTAACTGTATGGGCAGAGGGTACGGTAGTTTTCAGAGAAGATTTTGAGGATATGCCTGCTGAATGGGAAAATGCGGTTGCAATGGATGTGGATTCTCGTTGGGAAAAACAGATACAACCACAGCCAACAGCACAGAACCCTGTATTTGAAAAGGATTTGCTTGAACTTGACAAGCCGTGGCAGGATGCTAATAAGTGCGTAAGCATTGAGCGATATATCGGCAACGGTGAATCGCCAAAGACAGAATACATCTATTTCTTCTTTGATGAGCCGGTAAAGGATGTGGATTCTGTTGCGTTCAGCTTTGACTTTATGGCGGATACGAGCTTCCAGGGCACAACTGTTGGTATTCAGAATGTGTATAAGCCCGGTATTCAGCTTGCAAAGTTCGGTGGCAAGGCAACCAATCTTCCGAATATGGAAACAAAGAAATGGTACACGTTCACATATATCATAATGAAATCAGCAGGAATTGTATGTGCTTTGCGTGATGGAGAGATGATATTCAGCGACTATATCTATCAGTCGTCAGGTGCTGATCTTTCATATATGTTTATGGATATAGAGCGTGGCGGTCCCCCGGCGAAATATTATCTTGATAATTTTATTATACGTGACCTTTCATCATCAGATGAGGAGGCAGTAAAACAAGCAATAAACTCACTCTCAATTGACGAGGGTGATGTATATGAAAATCTTGTCCTTGACTATACAGGTATTAACAGAACCCTAATCAAGTATTCATCATCAGACACCGGGGTAATGAGTAATGAGGGCAAGATAGTACGTCCGGTTGATAATGACCGTGATGTATCCCTTACAGCAACAATATACCGTGGTAACTATATAGAAAACAAGGTATTCAACTTTACAGTTAAAAAAGCAGATGCCTATACAACTCCGTTTGCAATTAACAGCATAAACGGTACCGGTAAGAAGTTCTCGTCAGTATCTGTGACAAATCAGACAGGATATACAGGCGATGTTAATCTTCTGGTATTTGCATATGACAAGAGCGATGTTGTGGCGGCAAGAGCAATCCCTGTTGAGAATATCACAGGCAGTGGTACAATAACCTTTGACGAGATTGATTTGTCAGATGTTGAATATTACCGTATTGAGGCGTATATTGTTGATAAATCAAAGACACTAAGCAATAAGCAGATCATTTCATACTAAGGCGAAGGAGGATAAAGTTATGAGCATAAAAAGAATATTAAGCGGTATCCTTGCATTCGCTGTTACAGTAACGTTATTGACAGTACCCGGCTGGGCAACAGAAGTAGAAAATGTTATATACAGTGAGGATTTCGAGGGTTTTGCTGTTGATGGCAAACCTTCGGATATCACTGTTTCGGGTGATAAAGACAGTGTCTATGTTGATACTGTAGGAAACTCAAAAAGATTGTGGCTTAAGAACGAAAGCGACATCAAAAAGCTGGAGATAAGCAAAGAGTTTTCTGAAATCACAGATAAAACTATAACTTTTGAACTTGATTTTCTGCAACTGTACAGTACAAGCGATGGCGACACCATTCTTGGAATATACAACGGTGATACGCCGGTTGTGCTTATTGAAACAAACAATGGTAACATTGCGTACAATGCCGGTACGAAATACGAACCGGTAATCAGTGGATATCTTCACAATGTGACCTATAATATCAAGGTCGAGGTGGATTTGTTTGCAAAGCTTGCATCAGTTTATGCTGACGGCGAATATATAGGCAGATTTAACCTTTTAGACGAGTCAGGGACAGTAGATAAACTACGTATCAAGTCACAGTATTCGCCCGGATTTACTGTAGATAATATAAAAATATATATGCAGGAAGATCTTAACTCAATTAAGATATCGGGGGATACACGTCCTGTAATCCCTGCATATAATGCGGTTGAATATGAATACACTGCAACAGTTACAGACACAAATGGCGTTAATGTGTCGGATATAAATATAGACTGGTCACTTGTCAATGCACCGTCAGGTGTAAGTCTTGCCGGTGCTTCGGGCAATAAGGTGAAGCTTATAGTAGATAACTCAACGGCTCCTGCAACTTTTTCTGTAAAAGCAAAAGTACAGAATTCGGAGATTTCAGATGTATTATCAGTTTCAACCCAACCGCTCAGTGCATCGAGTATAGAGGTAGTTGGATGGACTGACAAGGTTGAAATAACTGCTAAAGATAAAAGTACATATAGTGTGACATACCCATCTTATCGAATTACCGGCAGTGACAGGGAAGTTAAGACGTATAAGTTCAAGGCGAAGGTGCTTGATCAGTTTGGTAACGAGGTAGAAAACTTTGGCAGATTCAACTGGTCATTGTTTGTCCCTGATGGAGAGCCGGAACTACCCGACTATGTGTCAATAAACAGTAATAGCGGAGTTGTTAGCGTAACCAAGAACCCAACGATGGAACAGTTCATTGGTATAAAGGCAGTTTCTGTTGACAATACATCGATTGTTGGAAAAACAAAAGTATCGCTTCTTGATTTTGACACATACTCAATGGACAAAACAAGATTTGAATCAGTTATAGAGCACGTAGAATCTTCGCTCAACAATGCTTCTCACGATAAAACTCCGTTAATGTCAGATTTGTATTCACGTCAGACAAAAGCACCGGTATATTTACCGATGAAAACGGGAGAGGTTTTGTCGTCGAATGTAATGTCGCAGTCAAATCTCTTGCGTACAATGTATAATCTCAGCGAAATTACAGGGGACGCAAAATACAAAGACCGTGTGGATGAAATATACAGATATATGATGACAGACGGTGTTCTTACAAGTGGCGTTCAACTTGGCTGGGGCGGACATATTACTATGGATATGCAAACCGGTGCTCCATATTATGGCGGTAACGCAAACGTTACGCACGAGATTAAAGACATCGTTCCGTTTGTTTCGCCGATGCTTTCAGACAGTGTAAACAAGGCATATGATGGGGACACATATAATAACGGTAACGGCTGGGGAGGATTCCTTGTGCGTGCGATGTTTTCCGGTCATGCTATGGGTAACCTCAAAACACTTGAGTTTGAAAGACACTGGTCAACAACCTATGCTTCATATGCTACGGCACTTGAAGCAGTGTGGCAGGATCCGGGTTTCTTTGATGATGAACGACGTGGACCATTGCAGAGAAACGGCGGTGCTGCATTTACAACAACTGCGGCGGATATGACAGCGATGATGCTTGAATATTACCAGGAAACCGGTGATATCTATGCCCTTGAATGGTCAAAGAACATGATGCAGACTATTCTTAACTCTGCAATAACATATTATGTTTACACTGACACTGCCGGAAACTTCATATGGCCGTCGGACAATGATGAGAACTTTAAACGTGAGTACTATAACAGCAACAATGAGCTTGTCTACCGTTCGGTAAAAACTGACAGTGTAATGATGGATGGTGTGGAATGTACAAATGTTGTATATCAGCACAGAAATATTGCAGATGAGACAAATCCCGATGTTGTAAAGGTTATAGACAATAACGGAAACGAAACAGATCTCACACTTTATAATACCTGGACAGAGGGCATATTCCACGAGCTTGCAACCACAAAGGGTATGGATCACGAGCTTGCAGAGCTTACAGCTACGCTCGGCTATACCTGCTATCTTGCAAGTAACTATAAATCAAAATATACAGGTCCTGAATACGGCGACAGAGTATGGAACAACCTTGTTCACGGAACTGATGATCCGACAGATAAAGATACGTGGGTAGAGCTTGGCTATATCACAGAAGAAGAAGGCGAGCTGATGATTGACCCGTATATGGGTATCCGTGGTATGTCTTCTATGGGCGATATTGTTCTTCCGTTCTGTGATGTCATCAACTGTTTCTATGAAAACGGTGATTATGATACTGCAATTGCATTAACAGACCAGTTCTCAAAAAGCATGTATAATTCACTGAAACTTCGTTATAACTTTTCGACTGACAAGCTTGATTCATATATGAACTGGATTCGTCCGGAGTATATGCGATCCGAAGAAATTACAGAGTATAAAGAACTTGCGTGGGACGAAGAGTACAATAGTGACAGAAATGAAAAACACAAGAGGTATCTGAATATTAATAAAAACATGAAAGCTCCTCATAACGGTTACTATTGGGCGAAGGGAAACATTGAATCAGAGCAGAGACCTCACAGAGCTTATCCGGCATATATATCAGGAATGGTAATGACTCTCAATAAGATGGTGCAATACCTTGAAGCTACCGATCCTGCTGATCAGAGTTATGCTGAAAATATGGAAAAAGCTCAACTTTTCAGAAACCGTATCAAGTATCTGTGGAAGGTTTTGCGTGATGTATGTGAAAATATGCTACCTATTGGCGATATAGGAGAAGACTTCTTTAATCCCGAACCAAACCTTGATTTTTCATCAACTGCATACTATCCTGAGTTGATGGATGGTGCGGTGGCATTATACAGGGCAACGGGACACGAAGACTTTTTAAGGCTTGCACGTGTGATTGCAAATAACTATGTCCGCAGAAACTTTAATTCTGATGAAGAGTTCTTTGAAAACGGCAGTGACTATTTTGCGACAACCTCTGTAAGCTCTCTGCCGTACCTTCTTGAGCTTGATGCATATCTGCTTGACAGATACGATGAAAATATTAAATACCACGTATCCAATGAGCCGGCAGAGTTTTTTGATTCATCATTCTACGGTGAGGATGGAGCAATACGGGAAAATACTACGCTTATGACGAGCCCCTCCGGCTTGTATCCTAACCGTTCTGTCAAAGCGAATAAGATAAACATAAAGCATGATGTAATCGAACTTAATGTTGGTGATAGTATGGTAATAGATTATGAGGTATTACCGTATGATGCTGATTCGAAGGGCGTTATCTGGGACGTTTATGATCAGAGAGTGGCAATGATAAATGCAGATACATCTGCTATCTATGCTATCAAGAAAGGTAAGACAAAGATAAGATGTGTTTCCACGTCACGGCTCGGATTAGCCTCAAAAGAAGTCGAAGTCATAGTTAAATGAGGAGGACGAGAGAGATGAAAAAGAGAATATTATCAATAATAACAGTACTTACATTGATGCTTTCCTGCATCAGTGTAAGTGCAAGTCCTAAGCTCATAGATATAGACGAGC